>DATCJJ010000085.1:0-10775 GCA_036562845.1 Gaiellaceae bacterium
CTCGACGCGCTCGCCGCGGACGAGCTCCTCCTCGACGCGCTCGGGCCGACCCTCGCGCAGGCCTACCTCGCCGTCCGCCGCTCCGAGTGGACGGCGTACTCCGCCGGAGACGAGCGATTCGAGCAGCAGGGTCACTTCGAGAAGTACTAGACGCGGTCGCGCTCGTCGACCATCACGCGCACGGCGTGCTGCGGGACCCGCCGGCGACGCTCGACGAGTTCCGCGGGCTCTTCTCGGAGAGCCCCGACCCCCGTCAATGGCCGCACATCGCCACCGGCGTGACGTATCGCCGCGCGATCGCGGCGATCGCGGAGCACCTCGGTTGCGAGCCGGACGAGCAGACGGTCTACGAGCGGCGGCTCGCGGCCGATCCGCGCGAGTACGCGGCCTCCTTCCTCGCCGCGACGAACACCGAGCTGCTGCTGCTCGACGACGGCTATCCGCCGACCGACAGCGGCACGGCATGGGACGAGTTCGCCGAATGGGTCGGCATCCCGGCGCGGCCGGTGCTCCGCCTCGAGACCCACTCGCTCGAGGACGCGGCGCGCGCACGCGAGGACGGCTACGTCGCGCTGAAGACGATCGCCGCCTACCGCGGCGGGCTCGACCGCGTCTCGGACGACGTCGTCGCGGCGCTCGAGGCGAACGACGCGTCCGGCAGGCCGCTCCCGGTTCAGGTGCATGCCGGCTTCGGCGACTCGGACCTGCATCTGTGGCGCTCCGACCCGTCGTATGTGAAGCCGCTGATCGAACGCTTCGGCGAGACGACGTTCGTCTTCCTCCACTGTTATCCGTTCGTGCGCGAGGCGGGGTGGCTCGCGCACGTGTACGGGAACGTGTACTTCGATCTTTCGCTGACGATCCCGCACGTCTCCCGGCCGGCGGCGGCGCTCGAGGAGGCGCTCGAGCTTGCGCCGCTGTCGAAGCTGCTCTACGCCTCCGACGCGGCGCGGACGCCGGAGCTCTACCTGCTCGCCGCGACGTGGTGGCGCGACGCGCTCGCCGAGATGCTGACGGACGAGGCCGACGCGCGCCTGATCCTGCGCGAGAACGCGCTCCGCGTCTACGGTCTCGAGGCGTGATCGAGACCGAGCGCCTCACGCTGCGGCCGCTCTCGCTCGACGACGTCGAGGCGTGGACGCGGTTCATGACCGACGGCGACGCCCGCGCCGGCCTCCACACGCCCGATCCGGTGAGCGCCGAAGACGCGGCGACCGCACTGGAGCGGTTCGTGGAGGTCGCGGAGATGTACACGCTCGTCGTGCGGGAGGACGGTGAGACGGCCGGCTTCGTCGGTTTCATCCCACGGACGATGGACTGGGGCGACGAGCTCGAGCTCGGCTGGATGCTTCTGCCCGCGCACCGCGGCCGCGGCTACGCGACCGAGGCGGCGCGCGCGCTGCGCGCGACGAAGGACCGGCGGATCATCTCGCTCATCCGCAGCGACAACCCGGCCTCGCAGAGCGTCGCGCGTCGGATCGGCGCCGAGCGCGAGCGCGTGTTCGAGTACTGGGGCTACGAGACCGGCGTGTGGGTCTCGTAACACCTTCGTGACGGTCCGTTTCGGCCACTTTCGGTGCGCGCGACGCGTCGGTAGGAAGGCCGCATGCACAAACTCAGGCTCCTCCCACTCGCCGTGGCGGCGATGCTCGCCGTCACGCCGTTTGCGCACGCCGCGACCGGCTCCGTCGTCCTCAGCCAGGTGTTCGCGGGCGGCGGCAACAGCGGTGCGCCGTACGCAAACGACTTCGTCGAGCTGCTCAACCGCGGCAGCACCGCCGTCGACGTCAGCGGCTGGACCGTCCAGTACGCGCCGGCGACGTCGACCTCGTGGTCGGCGACGACGCTGACCGGCTCGATCCAACCCGGCCGTTACTACCTCGTCCAGCTCGCATCCTCGGCAGCCGTCGGCGCAGCCCTGCCGGCACCGGACGCAACGGGAACGACGAACCTCGCGAACACCGGCGGCAAGATCGCACTCGTCCACGACGGCACGGCGCTCGCGTGCGGCGCGACCGCGGGAACATGCTCCGCCGCCGCCTCGGTCGAGGACCTGGTCGGCTACGGCGGCGCGTCCGACTACGAGGGCTCCGCTCCTGCACCGGCGCTCTCGGCGACCACCGCACTCTCGCGCGACGCGAACGGCTGCACCGACACCGGTGCGAACGACTCCGACTTCTCGACCGCCGCACCGGCGCCGCGGAACGCGTCGTCGACTGCGGCCTCGTGCTCCGGCTCGACGCCGCCGAAGAGCGCGTCCGCCGGCGCGACCGTCGACCTCGACGTCCAGCCGGTGATCTCGATCGCGCTCGAGCGGCCGAGCATCAGCTTCGGCACCGTCGTGCCCGGCCAGACGCCGTCGCCGGTCTCCGAGCGCGTCACCGTCGTCAGCAGCGATCCCGCGGGCTACTCGATCACCGTCCACCGGACGGCCTTCACGCCCGCCGATCTCCCGCTCGGCGTCGCCGCCTCGAGCACTGCGGCGCTCCTGCCGATCCCGATCGTCCCCGCGACCGACCTGCTGCTCGCGAGCAGTTCGGCGGCGACGCCGCCCGCGGGCGAGTTCTGGCCGGCCGTGGTCGGCTTCACGGCGCCGGTGCCGGTGCTCGCGGCGGGCCACTACTCGGCGACCGTCACGTTCACGGTGATCGGCCGGTGATCGTCGCGCCGCCGCCCCCGGCCGCGCTCGCGGTCTCACCGATCCGCGTCGAGCTCGCCGGTGCCGGCAGCGCGACGATCCGCCTGACGAACACCGGCAGCGCGCCGACGACAGTGGACGGCGCGCGCGCCGGCTTCGCGATCGACGTGAGCGGCCGGCCCCGCGCCGTCCCGTTGCGCGACAGCGGCGTCGACGTGCTCGTGCGACCGGGGAGCGTCGTGCTGGCGCCGCGCTCGGGGGCGACGGCGACGATCGTCGTGCGCGTCGGCCCGCGCGCCTCGCCGGGCGATCATGCGTCGCTCGTCGTCTTCGCGACGCGGCCGCGGAGCTCGAGCGGCGTCGGCGTCCGTCTCCGGGTCGGAGTGGTCGTGCTCGTGCGGGTGCCGGGCACGATCGTCCATCGGCTCCGCCTCGCCGGCATCGGCCTCGTGCGCCGCACGCTCGTGATCGGCGTCCGGAACCTCGGGAACGTCGTCGAGCGGCTCGACTCCGCAGCGCTCGGGGTTCGGCTGCTTCGGGGTGGGCGCGTCGTCCGGCGCGTGCGGATCCCTGCACGAGAGGTGCTGCCCGGCGGACGTGCGGTCATCCGGGTCGCGGCCCCGCCCTGGCGTGGCCGCGTGATCGTCGAGCTGCGCGGGCGCGGCAGCCCCACTGTGCGAAGATGGAGGAAGCTGCATGGCGGCGTTTGATCGGTCCCGCAGCGGGTTACGGGGTCCGTGTGACCGGGGAGCAGGCGCAGGCCACCGTGTTCGAGCGCGGCAGCAACGTCCACGAGTACTGGCTCGCCCATGCCGAGGGTTTCCACGTCGTCTCGAGGCGAAAGCCGCGTGACCGCGTCGACCACGTCGTCGTCGACCGTCAGCTGGGGTCTGCGACCGCGCTCGTCGTCCGCCGGAAGCGCGGCCGCCGGCCGAAGCGCATCCCGGTCATGTGGGTGTCGGCCGTCGACCCGTTCGAGCGGGTCGTCTACCTCGTGCCGAAACGGCGTGCACACACCGCAGCGGAGCGGGTGCGTCCGCACGTCGTGGATGCAGCGCGCACCGCCCGCAGCGCGCAGCACACAGCCGTCGAGTGGGCGCGACCGCGTGCGCACGCGGCGGTGCGCGCGGCGCTCCTCGAGTGCGTACGCGCCGCGGTCTGGCTGCGCCCGCGGCTCTTCGAGGCGGTTCGCCGCGTGACCGTCGCATCGGTGCGCGGCTGTCGCGCCTCGCGCGCGTTCTCGATCGACGCCGCGCGCGCGACGAACCGCCGCTCGCTCGCGGCCTACGCGTGGCTGCGGCCTCGCATCGTGACGGCTGCGCACCGTGCGGCCCGCGCCGTCCGGAGTGCCCCCAACGGGATTCGAACCCGTGCTACGGCCTTGAAAGGGCCGCGACCTGGACCGCTAGTCGATGGGGGCGAAAAGCCAAGCCAGGTTACCGGCCGGTAGGTGAGGGGAGGGGCTTTCGCCCCTCCCGTTCAGCTGTGGAACCAGGTGACGCTGAAGGCGCTCCCGCGGCTGCTCAAGCCGCTCGGCGCCGCCTTCGTCACGCCCGAGGTCGTGACCATCGTCAGCGGGTCGCTGGTGAAGTCGCTGATCGACCCGGACTTGCCGCCGCCGACCGCGCTCGCATTGCTGAAGTTGACGGTGCCGAAGTTCGCGAGCGGCAGCACCTTCCCGCTCGACGGTGCCTCGGCGATCCATTCGGCCGAGCTCAGCGCGTAGCCGGAGCTCGACTGCGTCGCGTGCTGCGTCCACCCCTTGGTCGCGTCCTGGAGCGTGATCGTCACGGTCCCGCCGGCGACGGAGACCTCCGCGTTGATCACGTCTCCGGGCGAGACGGGATTGGCGAAGTTCACCGGGAAGGCCGGATAGAACTCGTACCAGCCGTAGTACACCGGCGTCGTCCCGTTGCAGTCGGCGTCGGTGCCGGTCTGCTCGACCGTGTTCGAGCTGTAGCCGTCGAGGCCGACCCAGAAGCTCGAGTAGGAGCTCTGCGACTGGCCGCCGCCCCCGCCGCCGTGCCCGTTCCCGTGGCCGTTGCCGTTGCCCTTGCCGTTCGTCGGGCTCGCCGTCGTCGACGAGCAGTTCGCCGTCGGCTGAACCCAGGTTCCCTTCACGTCGGTGAACGTCGCCCCCGTGACGGCGTAGCCCGACCAGTTCGTGCTCGTGCTGTTCGTCGCCCCCTTGATGCGTGGTGCGTGCCTGACCGCCGACGCCGAACCACCGGCGGCAGCACTCGCAGCGACGAGACCTGCCGCTACCGAAAGCAGCAAGAACCCCTTCACGTTCCCCCCTTCGTCGACCCGGACCGAATCGGCTCGAAGCCTACAGGTACATGACCCAGCGGCTCGTTCGGCCGCAGGCGCAGTCCTTGTGCGCGACCGCACAGCTCCGGCACGTCCAGAACTCCCACCAGATCCACTTGAGGTGGTTCACCTCGAGGATGAAGAGGGCGACGATCCAGAGCAGGATTTCGGTCTTCGACACGCCGTCCAACGTATCGGCGTATCGGTCCCGCCAGCAATGGGCCGAGCGGCCCAGCTTCCGGTCACGTCGGTCCTAGATCGATACGGGACGGAGCGACCCTCGGAGTGGTCGCTCCGTCCCGAGCCTGCGGGCTAGAAGCGCCGGGCGCCGGCGCCGATGCCGCCTGCAAAGAGGCTGATCAGCCAGATCAGCGCGACGACGGCGGCGATGATGAACAGCCAGTGCAGGAAGAAGCCACCGGCGACGAGGGCCAGCGCGACGATCAAGAGCAGGATCAGCAGCATTCGGTTTCCGCCTCCAAGGGTGGATGACGGAAGGAAAACGGTCGAGTCGCCGCGCTGGTTACGCCGAGATCGGGCTGAGCACGAGCACGGCCTCGCCCGTCTGCGTCTGCGACAGGCTGTACGAGAAGACTTTCGCCTCGGTCGTGGAGTCGATCGTCTGCTGCTCGCGCCGCGTGATCGTGTTCGGCAGCGGCGTCTTCGGGTTCAGCGTCTGGATCAGCGGAACCTTGAGCTGCGCATCGAGGTCGCTCCGCTGCAGGAACACCGTGTACTTCGGCGTCGATCCCGGCGTCGGCGGCATGAAGGCGATGACGTTCTTCACGCCGCTCATGTACTTGAACGTGTAGAGCGCGAGTTCGAGGATCTCCCGCCGCACGAGCGTGCCACGCTGGACGGAGGGCGTCCCGGTGGCGATCGCGCACGAGTCGCCGAGGCCGCACAGCGAGTACTGGATCGTGTCGCCTTCGTTGATCGCGATCGGCTCGCCGTTCTGGCCCTTCCCCTGCTTGACGACGTAGTGGAGCGGAATCTGCTGCGAGCCCGGCGACACCGACGGCGGTTTCGCGAACACCTCGACGAGCTGCGCGCCCGACGGCAGGTGGTACTCGCGCGCCACGTGCGCCGCGATCTGCTTCGCGCCGGTCTGCCCGGTCGCCTCGGGCTTCCACGACGACCAAGCTGCTGGGCCGGCGCCGACATGGCCGCCGGTCGAGGCGAGGACGATGCCGCCGATCGAGGCGAGCACCGCGCCGCCGAGGATCGCGTACAGGATGGTGAAGCGGCGACCGTACTGGTGCCCGGTGGGCGTCGCGGCGGGCTCCGGCGCGGGCGGCTCGGTCGCGATGATCGCCTCGTCGCTCGTCAGCTCGGACGCCATTGCCCGTTCCCTTCGGATTGCTTCGGCACCCTCCACTCGATCTCGGACGGCCACGAGGCGTCGTCGAGCCAGTCGATCTCGGGCTTGACGAAGTTCTGGGCATTGAGGAGGCGAGTGACGTGGTCGCCGTAGATCTCCCGCTCCTTCGCGAGCTCGGTCGCGACCCGCTCCACCCCGTCCTTGTTGAGGCGGATGAAGTTGTACGCGGTGACGAACGCCTGGCCCATCAGCTGGGCGGTGAGCCCGCGCTTGATCGGATCGCCGAGGATCGCGGCGACCGGGTCGCCGTGGAAATCGGCGCCGCCGCGCGTCCGGTTCATCAGCTGCGCGCCGACCCGTTCGAGCTGCTTCACGATCCGCGCCCGCGTCTGGTCCTCGGTCTCGTCCGCGAACTTCGGCACATCCAGCGGCGGCGGTGACATCCCGGAGGCGCCGACCATCCAGGCGGCGCTCTGGGTCGACATGGCGAGGTCGCCGCCGACGCCGTTCGAGTTCTCGTTGTAGAAGATGTATTCGGCCGCCATCGCGCCGAGCACCCAGACCAGCTCGCCGAAGAGCTCGTGGTTCCACTTCGAGAACCGCTCCTCCTTCGAGAACGTCATGTGATGCCCGAGCGACCCGTCGCCGCGCATCTTGATCGTCAGCCGGCTCGACTCTCGCCAGGGCACGTAGACGTGGGCCGCGGCCGCGTGCCCGGCCTCGTGAATCGCCGTCGCGATCGTCTCGTGCTCGACGTACTTCACCTCGACGGCCGCGCCTGACTCGATGACCGACATCGCCTGCAGCAGATCGGCGCGCTCGAATGCCGCGCGCCCGTCGTGCTGCGCGTATGTGAGGGCCATCGAGCAGACCTGGTCGATCATCGCCGGCGAGTAGCCGTTCGTGATCCGCGCGATCTCGTCGCGCTGATCCGGCGTGTCGAGCTCGGGATCGTGCGCGACCTTGCTCAGGTAGAGCTCGAAGATGTCCTTGCGGTCTTCTTTCGTCGGCGTGCGGAACCAGACGTGGCGGCCCATGCGGCCCGGGCGCGTGAGCGCCGGATCGAGGTTCTGCAGCGGGACGTTCGTCGCGCCGATGAAGTAGATCTGATCCTTGCGCGGCCGCGGCACCGGCAGTCGCAGCGAGACCCTCCCGACCCGGCGCGGGATGACATACGTCGCGTCGAGCCACGTGTTGACCTTGTTCGTGACCAGGCGGCGCATGAACGGCGGGTTGTCCATGCCGTCCATCAGGACGAGCAGCTGGTTGAGCGCGAGCTGCCCGGTGCCGCCCCAGAGGCCCATCGCGCCGCCCTGGTGGACGGTGTCGTTGTACGTGCCGGCGAGCTTCCGAACGAACGCCGGGTACGGTGACCTCGGCTCCGGCGCGCGCTGCTCGAACAGCCAGTTGCGCCACGTCTCGTCCTCGACGTACAGGTCGCCGCTCGGTGTGAGCGCGCCGTGTGGGCCGTAGTACGTCGGCGTCCACGCGTCGATCTTGTTCGCGCCCTGCAGCGACTGGCGTCGCATGCCGACGGCGTCGATCTCGTCGATGAACACGATGCACTGGCCGCCCCACTTGCGTGCGAGCTTCTTCGCCTTGCGCCCGAGCCAGCGCACGATCACTGCGTCCATGCCGATGAACGTCTGCGCGAAGCCGGAGCCCGGCATCGCGATGAACGGCGCGTTGAAGCTCGTCGCGATCGCCTTCGCCAGCATCGTCTTGCCGGTGCCCGGAGGGCCGTGGAAGATGAGGCCGCGCTCGCGCTTGCCGCCGGCGCGCTCGAACGTCTCGCCCGACTGCCAGAGGGTGACGATCTTCCGCACCTCTTCCTTCGCCTCGGCCTGGCCGCGAACGTCCTCGAGCCGCACGCCCCAGTTTGCGTCGCCCGGCTCGTAGCCGCGCATCTGCGAGAGCCCCATCAGCAGCAGCGGGCCGAAGAGGATTGCGAAGTTGATGAAGAAGAGGAACGGGAGCGTCAGAAGCGTGTAGAGCCCCTGGAGGAGGATCGCGATCGTCGTCGGGCTGTGCCAGTTGATGTTCGGATGGATCACGACGAAGACGATCAGGTAGATGATCCCGACGAACGACCCGAACCAGATCGCGAACGCGTACTTGCGGCGCCAGAACCACGAGCGCCGCCGGTTGACGATGTCCTCCTCCGTCAGACGTGCGTCGTTCGAGCCGAACAGCGTCGGCCACGGGATCATCCGGCGGATCAGGATGTCCATCAGGCCGCGGAACGCGACGATCTCGCCGAACGTGACGAGGAGCGCCCAGTACCACGCCCAGTGGAGGACATGGAGGTAGAAGATGAAGAGCGCCGGCGCGCCTGCGGCCGCCACCCAGGTCGCGACGCGGGTGAGGCGGCGCAGCGACGCGGCGAGGGCGGCCGACTCCTCGCCGACTGTCAGCCTGCCTACGGTCTCTGCCGCCGTCGCCACTCGGTCTCCAGTCTAGTTACCAAGTACCCTCAGTTAGGGCCGGGTGAACTTCACAGATTTTTCTAAGGAAGAGATCGAACGGGCCTCGCGCTACCACCGGCCACGCTACACCCTTCTCTTCGTGCGGACGGCGCTGACGGTTTGCGTCGTCCTCGCCCTCAGGCTCGCAATCGGCCACGACCTCGACGGCGCCGGCTGGGCGGGGGCCGCCGCGCTCTGGGCGGTGCTCGTCGTCGTTGCTCTGGATCTCGTCACGTTGCCGCTCGATCTCTGGCACGGCTACGTCCGCGAGCGGCGGTGGGGGTTCTCGACGCAGACCCTCGGCGGCTGGGTCGCCGACCACGTGAAGGGGCTCGCGATCTCGATCGTCCTCGCGGTCGGCGCCTGGACGGCGGTCGTCGCAATCGGACGCGCCTGGCCGTCGTGGTGGGTGGTGCCCGCTGCGGTGGGCGCGGCGCTCGTCGTCCTCTTCCTCCTGTTCCTCGCGCCGGTCGTCCTCGAGCCGATCTTCAACTCGTTCCGGCCGCTCGAGGACACCGGGCTCGCACAACGGCTGACGGCGCTCGCCGAACGGGTCGGCGCGCCGGTCAAGACGGTGCTCGTCTCCGACGCGAGCCGGCGCACGAACAAGGTGAATGCGTACGTCTCGGGCCTCGGCACGTCGCGGCGCGTCGTCGTCTGGGACACGCTGCTCGAGGCGGCAGACGCTGACGGCGTCGCACTCGTCGTCGCGCACGAGCTCGGGCATCGGAAGCTCCGGCACGTCGCGAAGCTCACCGCGGCGGCGATGGTCGCTGCGGTTGCTGTCGTCGTCGTGCTGCGGCTCGTGCTGTCGACGCCGCACGGCAGTGACCTGCCGGTTGCATGGCTCCTCGTGCTCGCGTCGGAGGTCGTGCTCCTGCCGCTGCTCAGCGCGCTGTCCCGGCGCTTCGAGCGCGAGGCGGACCTGTTCGCGCTGCGGGCGACCGGCGAGCTGACGACGTTCGAGCGTGTCATGACGACGCTCGCGCGGCGCAACCTCGGCGACCTCGCGCCGCCGCGCTGGGCATACCTCCTCATGTTCTCGCACCCGACTGCGCCGGAGCGTCTCGCCCTCGCGCGCGCACGCGCAGGCGCCTGATGCACGCTCACGACCACGATCACAGCCGCGCCGCCGACCGTCGTGCGCTGGCGACCGCCTTGACACTGATCGTCGCCTTCCTCGCGTTCGAGGTGACGATGGGCATCGTCGCCGGGTCGCTTGCGCTGCTCGCGGACGCCGGTCACATGCTCACCGATGCGCTCGCGCTCGCGGCCGCCCTCGTCGCCGCGCGACTCGCCACACACCGCCCCGGCGGTCAGTGGACGTTCGGCCTCGGCCGCGCCGAGATCCTCGCGGCGCAGGCCAACGGCCTGACGCTGCTCCTCGTCGGGATCTGGGTCGTGTACGGCGCCGTGCGCCGCCTCGTCTCGCCGCCCGACGTGCGCGGCGGCGTCGTCCTCGTCGTCGCACTCGTCGGTGTCGCGATCAACCTCGTCGCGACGCTCGTGCTGTCGCGCGCGTCGCGGGAGAGCCTCAACGTCCGCGGCGCGTTCCTCCATGTGGCGACCGACCTCGCCGCGTTCGCGGGCACTGCTGCCGCCGGCGCGCTCGTGCTCGCGACGGGGTGGGACCGGTTCGACCCCATTGCCGGCCTCCTCGTCGCCGCCTTGATGGTGCGCTCGGCGTGGGCGCTCCTCCGCGACTCGGGCCGCATCTTCATGGAGGCGTCGCCGGCCGGGATCGAACCGGCCGCCGTCGCGCGCTCGCTCGCGGAGGACGCGGATGTCGTCGAGGTCCACGATCTCCACGTCTGGACGGTGACGAGCGGCTTTCCCGCGCTCGCCGCGCACGTGATGGTCCCGCCCGGCGCCGACTGCCACGCGGTGCGGCGCGAGCTGCAGACGGTGCTGCACGACCGCTTCGACATCGACCACACGACGCTGCAGGTCGACCACGAGCCGCGCTCGGAGCTGATGGACATCGAGCCCGCGCCGCGGCGATGAGCGACGAGCCGGCGATCACGGTCCGGGGCCTGCGCGT
>DATCJJ010000175.1:0-43905 GCA_036562845.1 Gaiellaceae bacterium
CGTCGCCGACGATCTGGGCCACCTCCTCGGCCGGCGGCAGCGATGCCTCCCAGTCGGCGAGCGCCTCGGCCACTGGCAGGTAGAGCCAGCGCTCGCGCGGTCCCCACGGCACGAAGAGGTGGGACTCCGCCTGCCCCGTCCGCATCGCCTCGACCGCCGGATGCGCGTTCTGCCACTCGCCGCGTCCGACGATCAGCATCCGCTGCGCCTGCGGATGGAGGTCGCGGACGGCGAGACGAAACTGCGCACCACCGCACTCCGGCGTGTCGGCGCTGAGGACGACCGCCACGCTCCTGCCGTCCTCCGCGTGACTGCCGAGCGCCGCGAGCGCGGCCGCCGAGTCGCCGTAGGACACGACGTCGTACTGCGCACCGAAGCGCTCGCGCAGGCCCTGCTCGAGCGGCGCGCGGACGTCGGCGTCGTCGTGGACGATGCTGAGGATCGGCTGCACGGACGTGCAGCCGATCCGAGAGAGTCATGCCTCTGCGGCCACGTCCACCGGGTCGCGACGCACGACCAGCGTGTCCGCAACCTCGAAGATGTCGGTCGCGGGAATGTCGGCGCGCGTCGCGTGCTCGCGGATCTTCTCCGGGCTCGACGCCTGGTAGATGCAGAACGTGCCCAGCTCGCCGTCGGCCTCGTTGACGACATACGAGCGGATCCAGCGAACGTCCGCCGGCATCTCCTCGTCGCCGACCTGCTTCGAGCGGCCGGCAGCGGCGGCCAGATCCTCCGGGCTGCCCCAGCCGGACTGCCTCCGAATGACGTACAGGTTCATCTGCAGCTCACCTCCGGGTTCCACATGGCGAATTTCCCGGCCGGGTTCTGCTTCCAGATCCACGCGTGCAGCGAGTAAAACGCGGGGAGCCCGAAGCGGTTGCCGGCCGGCGTCAGGTTGAAGCGATGACCGAAGAGCGCGGGAGCCGACGCGTGCTTCGCGTCCCACTGCGCCCTCAGGACGACGTACTCGACTGCGGCGAGCCGCAGCCCCGAGCGGCCCGGCGCGTAGACGAGCGCCTCCGGCTTCGACACGGTCAGCCTGCCGTCGCCGAGCAAGGTCTTGCTCGCAAGGTGCACGCCCATCGCGCCCATCGCCGGCATGCCGTTCATGGCGATGCAGGAGATGCCGTTCTTGTCCTTCAGCACCCGGTAGCCGGCCCGCTTCGCGGCTCCGAGCTCGTGGAACCGCGCCGTCGCCTGCGCCGCGACCCGGGTCGGCCCCGCGGCTCCGAAGCCGGAGGCCGCCGTGGCGAGCACCGCAGCCACCACGACGGTCACCGTGAGGGCCGCCGCGACATATCTGTTCATGGTCGAGCCTCCTATCTCATAGCACGATCGTTCGTGCTGGATAGCGGCGACTCTAACACAAGGACGAACGGTCGTGCTAATTTGACGGGATGCAGGATCGACCGAGGGCGCCGCACGTGCGAGCCCGCCGCGCGGCCGGGGAGCGCAGCCGCCGGGCGATCCTCCGCGAGGCGGCCCAGCTCGCGACGATGGAAGGGATCGAGGGCCTCTCGATCGGCCGCCTCGCCGAGGCGGTCGGGATGAGCAAGAGCGGCCTCTACGCGCACTTCGGCTCGAAGGAGGAGCTCCAGCTCGCGACGATCGCCGCCGCGACCGAGATCTTCGAGGCGCACGTCGTCGCTCCGGCGGCCGCCGCGACGAGCGGTCTCGAACGGCTCCGGCTCCTCGTCGACGGCTACCTCCGCTACATCGAGACCGACGTCTTCGCCGGCGGCTGCTTCTTCGCCTCTGTCCTCTCCGAGACCGACACACGGCCCGGACCGGTGCGCGACCGCCTTTTCGTGTTCCTCGCGGACTGGCTCGGCCGGCTCGACGCGGCGATCCGCGAAGCGCAGGCCGAGGGGTCGCTCGACCCCAACGAGGATCCCGCCGATCTCACGTTCGAGCTCGAAGCGGCGATCTTTCTCGCGAACACGCAGTTCGTCGTCGTGCACGACTCCGAGCCGATCGAGCGTGCGCGTCGGATCATCGACCGGCGGCTCGAACGATGACGTCGATTCTCGACGCGATCGGCAACACGCCGCTCGTGAAGCTCGCCAACGTCGTTCCCGAGAACGGCGCCGAGCTCTGGGTGAAGCTCGAGCACCTCAATCCGTCGGGCTCGATGAAGGACCGGATGGCGCTCGCGATGATCGAAGGCGCCGAGCGGGACGGCCTCCTTGCGCCCGGCGACACCGTCGTCGAGTACACGGGCGGCAGCACCGGCCCGGCGCTCGCACTCGTGTGCAACGCGAAGGGCTACCGGCCGCTGATCGTGATGGCGGACTGCTTCAGCGAGGAGCGCTTCCAGCTCCTCCGTGCGCTCGGCGCCGAGGTCGACGTCGTCGAATCGGTGGAGGGCCGGCCGCGCGTCACCGCGCAGGACATCCAAAACATGGTCGCGCGCGCCGCCGAGCTCGCCCAACGGCCCGGCCATTACGCGACCGACCAGTTCCGCAACCCGTACATCATCGCGTCGCACCGCGAGAACCTCGGCCGCGAGATCTGGGAGCAGACGCACGGCCGCGTGACCGCCTTCGTGCAGGGAATCGGCACGGCGACATCCCTGATCGGCGTCGCCGACGCACTCCGTCCGCACGGCGCCTACGTCCTCGGCCTCGAGCCGGCCGGCTCGGCCGCGCTCACCGGCAGCACGCACGGCACCTTCGCGATGCAGGGCTGGTCGGGCTCGATCGTCCCGCACTGGGATGCGGAGCGCGTCGACGCGGTCGAGGCGATCGAGGACGAGGAGGCGATCGCGATGGCGAAACGGCTCGCCGAGGAGGAGGGCATCTTCGCGGGCGTCTCGACCGGCGCGAACGTCGCCGGCGCGCTCCGCCTCGCCGGGCGACTCGGCCCCGGTGCGGTGATCGTGACGCTGGCCGTCGACTCCGGCTTCAAGTACCTGAGCGTCAGCCCGTACGCGGACACGTAGGCTCCGACCCGTGGACGTCGAGTACGTGCTCGACACGCCGGTGGTGCGCGGGTTCGTCGCGGACGTCGAGGCGGCGATCGGCGCCGCGTCGTCACCCGAGGCGGCGTGCGACGCGATCCGGCCCGCGTTCGGTCGGCTGCTGGCCGACGACGCGTGGCTGCCGGCGGAGTTCCGCGCGCCGGTGCCGGACAGTGGCATGGGCGGCGGCATCGGCCAATGGCTGCTCTGCCGCGCCGCCGACGGCTCGCTCTCGTTCTTCGCACTCGTCGTCCCGCCCGGCGCGGAGACGCCCGTGCACGACCACCTCGCCTGGGGCCTCGTCGGCCTCTACCGCGGGACGCAGGACGAGGAGATCTATGCGCGCCGCGGCGGCGCGCTCGAGCTCGTCGAGCGGCGGGGGCTCGTGCCGGGCGACTTCTACGCGCTCATTCCGCCGACGGACGACATCCACCGCGTTCGCACGACGTCGGACGAGACGTCCGTCTCGCTCCATCTCCTGACGAATGACACCGGCTGTGTCTGGCGCCACGCGTACGACCCGGCGACGGGCGAGCGGTCCGACTTTCGCTCCGGCTACGCGAACGTCGACTGCCGCGAAGACGGCTAGGCGGTCGGCTCGGCGGCGGCCGGCGCAGCCGCAGGCTCGCGCAGGTCGCGGAGCTTGAAGTACAAGAGCGTCAGCGTCACCGCGAGGAACGGGCCGGTCACGGCGCCTGCGATCGTGCCGCCGATCCATGTGCGGAGGAACGACCCGAGGAACGAGAAGATCCCGGAGATGATCCCCGACGCGACCGCCGTGCCGATGATCGCGATGATCACGGCGCCGAACACCGTCCAGCCGTGGCCGCGCACGAGCTCGCGCGACCGCGAGAAGGCCTCTCCGATCGGCTTCCCCTCGAGCACGACGACGGGTGCGATCAGGCACCACCAGGTCAAGAGGATGCAGCCTGGGACGATCAGGAGGACGAACCCGACGGCGATCCCGAGGCCCGCGAGCAGACCCGTGAGGACCAGCGTGGCCAGGTACGGGCGCACGCGCTCGAACACCTGCTCGACCGTCGTGTCGATGCGGCCGTCGCGCACGTCCTCCACTGCGTAGACGAGCGCTCCCTGGAGCCAGAACGTGCCGACGATCGAGACGACGGCGTTGAGCGGCGCCAGCAGGATCGCGACGCCTGCGCCGTGCCCGAGTGCGGTCGAGACGAGCGCGCTCACGAGAGTGACGACGACGTAGACGACGGCGGCGATGATGAAGAAGCGCTTGAAGAACTTCGTGTAGAGGCCCCATGCCTCGCCGAGGATCTCGCCGACCGTCACGGCGTCACCCTACGGGACGCCGAGCCGAAGTCAATGCCGCCGCGCGGTACGGTGCCGCATGAAGCTGATCGCGGTGGTCGCCGCCGCCCTGCAGCTCGTGCCGGTCGGCGGCGGACGCAGCCTCTACCTCTCCTGCCGTGGGACCGGGACGCCGGCGGTCGTGTTCGACTCGGGGCTCGGCGTGTACTCGGGAACGTGGCTCGCCGTGCAGAAGCGCGTCGCCACGCAGACACGTGCGTGCGTGTACGACCGCGCCGGGCTCGGCACGAGCAGCCCCGCGCCGCCGGGCCGCACGAGCGCCGACCTGGTTGCCGACCTCGCGACGCTCCTGCAACGGGCGAACGTCGCCGGGCCGTACGTCCTCGTCGGTGCGTCGTTCGGCGGCCTCGACGTCCAGCTCTTCGGAGCGACGCACCCCGACGATGTGGCGGGCATCGTCCTCGTCGACTCGCTGCACTGGGACTTCGACCGCCGGATCGAGAAGCTCCTGCCGACGAAGCTCGCTCTGCAGCGCCGCGACGAGCTCGGGCTGAACCGTGAGCGCATCTTCTACGCGCAGATCCTCGCGAGCGAGCGCGAGGTGCACGTCGCGCTGCCGCTGCCGGATGTGCCGCTCGTCGTGATCCGGCACGGCATTCCGTTCTCGACGGCGCCCGGCTGGCCGAGCCGCGCAGTCGAACAGCTTTGGCTCGCATTGCAGAACGACCTCGCAAACGAGACGCCGACACCGGGGAGCATCGTGCTCGCGGCGCGGAGCGGCCATCGCATCGCGGAGCAGCAGCCGGCGCTCGTCGCCGCACAGGTCGAGCACGTCGTCGCGGAGGCGCGGAAGTGATCGAGGTCGTGCGCGGCGACATCACCGAGCAGCGCGTCGACGCAATCGTGAACGCCGCGAACGAGACGCTGCTCGGCGGCGGCGGCGTCGACGGCGCGATCCATCGTGCGGCTGGACCTGAGCTCCTCGACGAATGCCGGAGGCTCGGCGGCTGTCGCCCGGGCGAGGCGAGGCCGACGCAGGGCTACCGGCTTCCGGCGCGGTACGTCATCCACACGGTCGGACCGATCTGGCGAGGCGGCGACCACCGCGAAGCGGAGACGCTCGCGGCCTGCCATCGCAACGCGCTTGCGCTCGCGGCGTCCCTGGGCTGTCGGTCGATCGCGTTCCCCGCGATCTCGACCGGGATCTACGGCTATCCCGTCGAGCTCGCCGCGGCGGTCGCCGCCGACGCGGTGCGCGAGCACGCGCCGCTCGAGCTCGTCCGGTTCGTCCTCTTCAACGACGACGCGTACAGCGCGTTCAATGGAGCGTGCGCGCCAGGCGGATCGCCGCCGGCCGCGTGAGCGACTTCCCTTCGAGGCGGAACGTGATCCCGCCGCGCTGCCAGACGAGGGTGTTGCCGGCGAAGCGCGCCGGCAGCTGCGGTGCCATGAAGACGTGGCGGCCGCCGTGGATCCAGAGGCCCGTCAGCCCGGGTGCGAGCAGGATCTCTTCGACATCGGTCGCGCCTGCGACGAACTTCTTCATCAGGACGGGGTCGTCACCTGTGCGCGCCTCGCTCAGGAGGACGTCGCCGGGGAGCAGCGCCGAGACGACGATGCCGGTCCGGTAGAGCTGCACGTCGGCGGCCGCGAACGGCTCCCCGAGCAGGCTCGCTCCCTCGGCCCGGGAGATGCGGAACCCGAGCGACGCGCGGAGCGACCGCTCGGCCGCCGGCGGCAGCGTGTCGACGCGCTCGACCGTCTCGCCGCCGATGTGGAAGAAGCGCAGGATCGCGCCGCGCGACTGGGGCACGGCGAAGGCACAGGCGACCGCGATGATCAGCGCGACCGCGATCGCGACGACAAGCAGCGGGCGGACGGGCCGCGCGGGCGCGCGGAGCTCGAACGACGGCGTCGCAGGCCAGTCGATCTCGAGGCTCGCGAGTGCCTGTTCCAGCTCAGTCATACAGCTCCCTCAGTCGGTCGAGCGCGCGGGAGGTCCGCGACTTGACGGTGCCGTGCCGGAGCCCGAGCGCAATCGCAGTCTCGTGCTCCGAGAGCCCGAGGAGGTACCGGCAGGCGAGCACCGCCTGCGACTCCGGCGGCAACTCGTTGAGCGCCTCGAGGAGCGCACCGCGGTCGACCGGCTCGTCCGTGGGCGGCCGCTCGTGCGCGACCCGGAGCGCGAGCCGCGTCCGCCGGCCGGCCGAGCGGCGCCGGTTGCGCGACTCGTTCGCGACGATCCGCAGCAGCCAGGGCCGGAACGGGGCGTCGCGCCGGAAGCGGCCGAGGGCGCGCCAGGCCTTGAGGAGCGCGTCCTGGGTCGCGTCCTCGGCCTCCGCCGCGCTGCCGGTGATGACGTACGCGAGCCTGAAGGCGATCTCCTCGTGTGGTCGGACCAGGGCGGCGAACGCGGCGGCGTCGCCCCGTTGAGCGTGCGAGACGAGCTCGCGCTCCTCCGCCGGCGTTATCTCAGCGACACCGCCCACGTCGTGCGGTTGATCGACCGATACACGCTGCCGTCGCCACGCATGACGAGCAGCCGCGACCCGTTGATGCCGAGCCGGTAGTGGTAGAGCGGGTTCTGGCTTCCTTCCCATGCCATGCCGACGCAGTGGGCGACGCCGCGCACGGTGTCGAGCGCGTGGACGAACGGGAAGCCGCCGGGGTTGGTGTAGAGCGTGTAGACCCACCGGCCGTCGTTCGTCGCGACGCGCGACGTCGGCCAACCCTCCATCACCCAGGACTTCTGCGCCTTGTCGGCGATGCGGCCGGGCCTGAGCGTGTGCGTCGCCAGGTCATAGGCGCGCACGACGTAGTGCTGGAGGTCGGCCGAGCGGTGCTCGATCAGATAGAGCGTCTGCCCGTTCGGCGAGAGGGCGTCGAATGCGAACGAGCCGTGCAACGAGATCGTCTGGGTGACGCGGAGATCGCGCGTGCTGAGCACGACGAAGCTCGAGTGCTTCTGGTTCATGCTCTGGAGGACGAGCAGCGACCCGTCGTGCGACAGGCCGAGCTGCGTCCCGGTCGTGATCAGCGTAGGGATGCCGTACTGGCCGTTCACGACGACGGAGGTCGCACCGCGCGAGACCGAGGTGTTGCCGTTGTCGGTCGTGACGCCGATCGCTCCCAGTGAGCCGAGCTGCGCATATGTGCCCGGATACGCGCCGTACGCGGCCGAGGCGAGCGCCAGCGCCGCCGCCGCGACGAGAGAAGCTCTGAGGATGGTCATGCGGCTACTACACCTCCCATCCTGTAAAGGTTCCACCAATGGTCCGCGAATTGCGACTCGTGGTCACGGGCGAGGTATCGGAGAGCGAAGCGGTGAGGCTTTGTCAGGAGCTCGGCTGAACACGAACGAGGCCCTGCGGAAGCTGATCCTCACGGCGGCGGACAACGCGCGGGTCCGACGCCTCGTCTCGAAGCACGGGATGCGGCTCGGCGGCTCGCGCTTCGTCGCCGGCGAGACGATGGAGGACAGCCTCCGCGCGCTGCGCGGGCTCAACGAGAAAGGTCTCTGGGCGAACACGACGCTCCTCGGCGAGGCGATCCGCGACGAGGCCGAGGCGCGTGCGGTCGCCGACGAGTACATCGTTCTGGTCGACCGGCTCGCCGCCGAGGGGCTGCGCGCCAACGTCGCGCTCAAGCTCACCCACCTGGGGCTCGACATCGACGAGGAGCTCGCGTACGAGAACCTGCGCCGCGTCGTCGAGCGCGGCTCGTTCATTCGAATCGACATGGAGCAGTCCACATACGTCGACGCGACGCTGCGGATCTACCGGCGGCTGCGCGCGGACGGCTTCGAGAACGTCGGCACCGTGCTGCAGGCGTACCTCTACCGAACGGAAGACGACCTCGGCGCATTGCTCGCGCTGCGGCCGAACCTCCGGCTCGTGAAGGGCGCCTATCTCGAGCCGCCGGAGATCGCGTACCCGAAGAAGGCAGACGTGGACGCGGCATATGTGCGGCTGCTCGAGGCGATGCTCCTCGGCGGCGCCTACACCGCGATCGCGACGCATGACGAGCAGATCATCGAGCACGCCATCCGCGTCGCCGACGAGCGCCGCGTTCCGCATGACTCGTTCGAGTTTCAGATGCTGTACGGCGTCCGTCCGCAGCTGCAGCTCGCGCTCGCCGCGCGCGGCTACAAGGTCCTCGTCGCGACCCCGTACGGGCCTGAGTGGTACCCGTACCTCATGCGGCGCCTCGGCGAGCGCCCCGCAAACGCGCTCTTCCTCCTGCGCAACCTCGTGCGCGGCTGAATCGTTCTCTCTGAAAGAAGGGAGAGCGCAAGTGCGTGGTTACGCAGCGACCGCCACCCCGCGGTTCGGCATCAGCTGGTTTCTCGCGCTGTATCTGATCATCGGCGGCATCGTGGCCGCGACGCACAACTACTGGTCGAACCTGCACGCGCTGAAGGGCTGGATCTCGGCGCTGCTCGGCACCGTGCTCTGGCCGCTGATCCTGATCGGGCGTCAACCTGCACGTCCACTAGCGAGCTTCGCTCGATACAGCTGCATATCGGCGTGGGTCCAGTCGCCGTGAGTCTGGTGCGCCCACGGCCTGTAGAGCTCCTTGTGAAAGGGGCTCGACAGGCTCTCGCCGTGTCCGATCACGTTCGCGGGCGAGATGTGGAACTTCGCCATCAGCCACCGCGTCAAGACCAGCGACGCCCGCAGCTGGGCTGCGTCGTGTAGCACCTCCGCGTCGGACGTCCCCACGTGCTCGATCCCGATCGCGACGTGGTTGAGACCGACCGTGTGCCGGCACATCACGGTGAGCGGCACGAGCTGGTAGATCGTCCCGTCCTTGTCGACGACGAAATGCGCGCACGTGCCCGGCAGCTCGCCGAGCTCCGGATCGGGCACGTCGGCTGCGAAGGCGTTCCACGTCGCACTGAACGACTCGCCTGCCGTGTAGTGCTCGACGATCACCTTCGGACGAAGAGCCCAGGTACGGATGCCG
The DNA here is from genome assembly GCA_036562845.1 of Gaiellaceae bacterium. Classification (GTDB taxonomy): domain Bacteria; phylum Actinomycetota; class Thermoleophilia; order Gaiellales; family Gaiellaceae; genus Palsa-739. The sequence goes on from DATCJJ010000175.1 coordinate 9,203, forward strand.
TAGTGCTTGGCGGCGTACTGCGCCATCTCGGCGCGGCGCCTCGGGCCGTAGGGAATCGGCTTCCAGACGATGTGCGGGTGGATCGCGACGGCGGCGAGGAGCGCGATCATCGCAGCCTGTATAGCCGCTCGCCGATCTCCTCGACGTCGTCCCACGCGGCGAGGACGTCCTTCGCGAACGGGCGCCCGGGCTCCGCCAGGAGGATCTCGCCGGCGTCGAGCTGCGGCAACAGCTGCAGCAGCTGCTCGGCGTTGCGCTGCTCGTAGAGGACGTCCGCGGCGAGCACGAGGTCCCACCCCGTCCCGAAGCGCGAAGGCTCGTCCCAGCGCACGAGCTCGGCGCGGAGGGCGATGTGGTTGCGCGCGGCATTCGCGCGCAGGAGCGCGACCGCGTCCTCGGCCCAGTCGGTCGCGAGCACGTCGCCGCCGCCGAGCGCGGCGGCGAGCGACGGGTAGCCGAGGCCGGCGCCGAGCTCGAGCACGCGCAGGCCGCGGACGTCGCGCGTCGCCACGTGCTCGGCGAGCGCGACGCCGCTCGGCCACAGCTCGGCCCAGTAGGGCAGGAACTCCTCGGCCGCGAACGCGTGCTCGTCGATGAGCTCCTCGGCGCTCGGCGGCCGCAGGAGCGTCAGCGTCCGGCCGGAGAGAACGACCTTCTCTTCGATCAGAGCGCGGCGAACAGATCGACGGGCACGCCGTCCGGATCGCGGAGCTGCGCGTACCGCTGGCCCCAGAACGCGTCCCACGGCTCCTTGTGCCCTTCGAACCCGGCGCCGACGACGCGCGCGTAGACCTCGTCGACCTCGGCCGGGCTCGAGCATTCGAACGCGAGCGAGGCCTGGTTGCCGGCCGCCCGCGTCCACTCCGGTTCGAAGCTGTGGATGACGTCCTCCGAGTCGAACATCAGCCGAAGGCCGTTGGGGAAGGTCGCCTCGATGTGCCCGTCTCCGTCCGGAACGTCGACACCAAGCGTCCGGTAGAAGGCGAGGGAGCGTGCGAGATCCGACGCGACGATTCCGATTGCATTGAGCTGGGGCATGAGCGCGACGCTAACGGATACCGTCGAATCGATGCGGTTCAGACAGCTCGGCTCCAGCGATCTCCAGGTGTCCGAGATCTGCCTCGGCTCGTGGCTCACCTACGGCGGCGGCGTCGGCGACGAGCAGGCCGAGGCGTGCGTCGAGAAGGCGTTCGAGGTCGGCATCAATTTCATCGACACGGCGAACGTGTACTCGGGAGGCAAGGCGGAGGAGTTCCTCGGCGAGGTGCTGTCGACGCGGCCACGCGACTCGTACGTGCTCGCGACGAAGCTCTTCGGGCCGGCGCCCGACGGCGGCTCGGGCCTTTCCCGCGAGCAGGTGCACACGCAGATCGACGAGTCGCTGCGCCGGCTCCGCACCGACTACGTCGACCTCTACCAGTGCCACCGCTACGACTGGGAGACGCCGCTCGAGGAGACGATGGCGGCGCTGACGGAGGTCGTTCGCGCGGGCAAGGCGCGCTGGCTCGGCTTCAGCGAGTGGCCGGCCGAGAAGATCGAGGCGGCGCTCGCCCTGCCGGACGTCGAGAAGTTCGTCTCGAGCCAGCCGCAGTACTCGATGGTCTGGCGCGGCCCCGAGCGCGACGTGATCCCGCTGTCGAAGGCGAACGGGATCTCGCAGATCGTGTGGTCGCCCCTCGCGCAGGGCGTGCTCACGGGGAAGTACAGGCCCGGCGAGCCGCTCCCCGAGGGCACACGCGCGACGTCGCGCTCGATGGGCAGCTTCATGGGGCGCGCCCGCGACCGCACGCTGCTCGAGCGGGTGCAGCAGCTCCGGCCGATCGCCGACGGCCTCGGCATCACGCTCGCCCAGCTGGCGATCGCCTGGGTGCTTCGCGAGCAGAACGTCGCCTCGGCGATCATCGGCGCCTCGCGTCCCGAGCAGGTCGAGGACGACGTCGGCGGGGTGGGCGTGACGCTCGACGACTCGACGCTCTCGCAGATCGATCACATACTTGGTGACAGCGTGTCATGGGAAGGGCCGGCGTCGTAGAGCGTGACGTAGCCGTCGTCCTGTCGGGCGGCGCGGTCAACGGTGTGCTGATGGAGCTCGGCTTCCTGCAGCGGCTGCGGGAGAGCGCGCTCTGGCCGCGCGTCGGCTGGATCTACGGCACGTCGGCCGGCGCTCTGTCGGGGACGATGGCGGCGCTCGACCGGCTCGACGAGCTCGAGCGGTTCATGCTCGCGCTCCAGCCGGAGGAGACCTTCCGGCCTCATTCGCTCTGGCGGTTGCCGCTCCTCGGCTCCCACGACTACCGGCTGCCAGACACGGTCGCCGCGCGGATCGGCGACGTCGTCGAGCTCGCACGGGAGCTCGCGCACTCGCCGATCGAGATGACGGTGATCGCGACCGACGTCAGCGACGACGAGCACGGACCCCGGGTCGCCGCAGGCGACCCGGTCCCTCGGCCGGGCGTCGGCGGCTCGGCCGCCGACGCTCCCAGCCGCGCACAGCACGCGTACGAGCTCGTGTACTCGTCACGCACGACGCCACCGGAGACGTTGGCGCAGTCGATCCTCGCCTCCGCGGCGATCAGCGCGCTCGTCCTGCCTCGCCGCGTCGGCGACCGCATCGCGACGGACGGCGCGTGGGTGCGCAACTTCCCCCTCGCGCACGCGTACGCCCAGCCCGGGGTCGAGCTGATCGTCAGCTTCCGATACCTGCCGCGCTACCCGCGGATGGGCACGGAAGGGCTGCAGCGGCTTCGGCGGCGGCTCGAGCGCTTTCCGAAGATCCCGCCGATCCGGGCACTGATCGGCGAGCTCCGGGACGCGGAGGAGCGCGGCGCGCGCGGCGAGCCCGCCCATTGGCCGGACATGATCGTCCGCCTGATGCGCGTCGCGATCCAGCAGAACACCGTCCTGGAGGAACGCGTCGCGCGCGACAAGGACGAAGCGCTGCGCGCCCTCGAGGCTCTCCGGCAGGAGGTCGACGCGATCATCCGCAGCGAAGGCGGACGCCGCGGCCCCCGCGTGGCGCGCGCCGTCGACGAGCGCTTCGCGAGCGCGCGCTTCCCATTCCTCGGCGACCGCGCGATCCCGCGCATCGCCGTGCAGAGCACGGCCGGCGAGGTGTCGCTCGAGACGGGCCTTCGCAACCCGGCGCCGTGGACGGAGGAGGCGAAGCGCGCCCTCATCCGCCGCGGCTACGAGCTCTTGGACGAGCTCCTCGTCGAGGAGGCCGTCGCCTAGCTAGGGCACGACCTTGCCGGGGTTCATGATCCCATTCGGGTCGAAGAGCGTCTTGATGCCGCGGTAGAGCGGGATCAGGTCGCCGTGCTCCTGCTCGAGGTAGCGGAGCTTGCCGAAGCCGATGCCGTGCTCGCCGGTGCTGGTGCCGCCGCGCGCGAGCGCGTCCTCGACGACGCGGTTGTTCAGCTCCTTCGCGCGGGCGACCGACTCGGAGTCCTCCGGGTCGAGGAGAAAGGCGACGTGGAAGTTCCCGTCGCCGACGTGCCCGACGATGCCGCCGCGCAGGTCGGTCTCCTCGAGCGCGTGCCGCGCCTGCTCGATCGCCCCCGGCAGCTCCGACACCGGCACTGCGACGTCGGTCGTCATCGCCTTCGACCCCGGCGCCAGCGCGAGCGACGCCATCAGCGCGTTGTGGCGCATAGCCCACATCTGTGCGCGCGCGGTCGGGTCGGCCTCCGCCTCGAACGACGTCGCACCCTCGTCGCCGACGAGCTCCCTTGCCGTCTCGAGATCGCCCGCGACCGCCGCCTCCGTGCCGCCGAGCTCGAGGAAGAGGTACGGCGACACCGGAAAGTCCTTGCCGGCGAACGCATTGAGCGCTGCGATCGTCATCGCGTCGAGCAGCTCGCACCGCGTCAGCTGGACGCCGGCCGCGATCAGCGTCCCGGCGGCCCGGCAGGCCGCCTCGACGGAGGTGAACGCGGCCCGCGCGACGACGATGTGCTCCGGGATCGGATGCAGCCTGAGCGTGAGCTCGGTGATGACGCCGAGCGTTCCCTCGGAGCCGACGAAGAGGCCCGCGACGTGATAGCCGGCCGACGTCTTCACGGCACGCGAGCCGGCGCGAATGACGCGGCCGCCGGCGAGCACCACCTCGAGCTCGAGCACGTGCGTGCGCATGCCGCCGTAGCGCACGGTCGTCGTCCCGCTCGCGTTCGTCGCGGCCATCCCGCCGAGCGTCGCGTCGGCGCCCGGGTCGACGGGGAACCAGAGCCCCTGCGGGCCGGTCGCCGCCTCGAGCTGCTTCCGCGTCACGCCTGCCTGGACCGTCGCGGTCAGGTCCTCCGGCCGGATCGCCACGATCCGGTTCAGCCGGGTCAGATCGAGGCTGATGCCCCCGCGCAGCGGGATCACATGTCCCTCGAGGCTCGTTCCCGCACCGAACGGGACGACCGCGATCCGTTCGCGGTCGGCGTACTCGAGCACGGCGGCGACCTCGTCGGCCGACTCGGGATAGACGACGACGTCGGGCCGTGCAGCCGGGTGATACGAGAGGTCTGCGCCGTGCTGCTCGAGCGCCGACTCGCCGTCGTTCACCGCGACGAGCTCTCTCAGGTCGGTCGCGAGATTAGCCACAGTCGCCTGCAGGGTAGGGGACGGGCGGGCGGCAGATGGACGATGCATGGTTCACGGAGTGCGCGGACGAGCTGGCACGGTGCCTCGTCGACGCACGGACGTGCGCGGAGGCGTGCGAGCGCTTCCTCGCCACCGATGCAGCCCGCGTGGACGAGGTGCGTGCGCTCGCTGCGCCGGCCGCGGTCTCGCGCGTGCTGATCGAGCTGCTCGACCAGCCGCCGCAGCTCGTGCTCGCGGCGGTGCGGTTGTGCCGCGAGCTGACGGCGACGGCCGCCCGCGAGGCCCGTGCACCCGAGGACGTCGTGAACGCACTGCGCACCGTCGCAGAGTCGTCAGCCGCTCTCCTCGAGGCGTGTGGCTAGGACGGCGTCCGCAAGGCCGTACTCGACCGCCTCGTGCGGCTCGAGGAAGCGGTCGCGGTCGATGTCGCGCATCACCTGCTCGACGTCCTTGTCCGCGTGCTTCGCGATGATCTCGCCGTAGCGGCGCGTCAACGAGAGGATCTCGCGCGCGGCGATCTGGATGTCGGCGGGCTGGCCGCTCGACGACGCACGCCCCTGGTGGATCATCACCTTCGCGTTCGGCAGGACGTATCGCTTGCCCGCGGCACCCGACGCGAGGATGAGCGCGCCCGCCGACATCGCCATGCCGATGCCGTACGTCTGCACGTCGGGCTTCACGAACTGCATCGCGTCGTAGATCGCGAAGCCGGCATAGGCGTCGCCGCCCGGCGAGTTGACGTAGAGCCGGATGTCGGTGTCGGGATCCTCCGCCTCGAGGAACAGGAGCTGCGCGACGATCAGGTTCGCCGACTGCTCGCTCACTTCCGTCCCGAGAAAGACGATCCGCTCGCGCAGGAGCCGGGAGAAGATGTCGAAGGAACGCTCGTGGCGCCCGTCCGACTCGACGACCATCGGGATCAATGTGCTACTCATTGGTTGCGCATCTTATACGCAACCGATCAGTTGCACGTCAAGGAGGATCGCCATGGAGGTCGAGCGCGAGGTCGTGTTCCCGGCGGCGCCCGACGAGGTCTGGGAGGCGCTGACCGAGGCGGAGCGCCTCGAGGAGTGGTTCGCGAACGACGTCGAGCTCGACGCGCGCCCCGGCGGTGAGGGCGTCTTCCGGTGGGACGACGGCGAGGAGCGGCATGCTGTCGTGCGCGAGCTCGAGGAGGAGCGGCGGATCGTCTTCGACTGGGACGACGACGGCCAGACCGTCATCGAGCTCGCCGAGGTCGAGGAGGGGACGCTCGTCCACGTCGTCGAGACGGCGCCCGGCTTCGGGACTGCGCTCGAGCTGTCCGCGTTCGCGTGGACGCCCGTCGCGTAGACGCGGTCTTCGACGCGCTCGGCGACCCGTCGCGGCGGACACTCGTCCGTGCGATCGCCGCGCGCGGCGACGCGACCGCGACGGAGCTCGCGTCGGAGCTGCCGGTGACGCGCCAGGCAGTCGCGAAGCAGCTCCTCGCGCTCGCCGACGCGGGCCTGCTCCGCGCGACGCGCAGCGGCCGCGAGACGCGCTACGCCGTCACACCGGAGCCGCTCGGCGACGCCGTCGACTGGATGGTCGAGGTCGGCGCTGCCTGGGACGACCGCCTCGCGCGGCTCGGACGAACGCTCAGGGGTAGAGGAGCTCGCTGACCCAGCCCTCGCCGTCGCGCCGGTAGCGCACGCGGTCGTGCAGCCGGTCGTCGCGGTGCTCCCAGAACTCGACGGTGTGCGGCGTCAGCCGGTAGCCGCCCCAATAGTCGGGGCGGACCGGCTCGGGGTCGACCGCTGCGACGCGCCGCTCGAGCTCCTCGCGCGAGGCGAGAACCTCGCTCTGCCGTGACGCGACGGCGCCGATCCGGGAGCCGAGCGGCCGGGTCGCCCAGTAGGCGTCGCTCTCGCTCGCCGGCAGGCGGGCGACGTCGCCTTCGATCCGGATCTGCCGTCCCGGGCTGTGCACGAGCAGCGCGGCGCGCGGGTTCTCGGCGAGCTCACGTCCCTTGCGGCTCCCGTGATTCGTGAAGAAGACGAAGCCGCGCTCGTCGGCCTCCTTCAGCAGCACCATGCGGACCGACGGCGCACCCTCGGCGGACGCCGTCGCGAGCGCCATCGCGATCGGCTCCTCGACCGCGGCGAGCCAATCCCGAACCTGGTCGAACGGCGTCACGAAAGCCGAGCGCGGATCTCGGCCGGACGGAGCACCTTGTTCCCGAGCTCGGAATCGCTCGGCACGAGCTCCTGCACGACGCGCAGCACGACAGGGGCCTCGTCGCTGAGCGGGCTGAGGATCTTGTTTCCCTTGAGGAGGGCCTTGCCGTGCGGGCCCGGATGGACGGCGAGGTCGCGCTCCGCATAGCCCTTGTCGCGTAGCAGCGCGTTCGCAGCGGCGATCGGGTCGTCGGCCACGCGGCGACCCTAGCCGAACAGGTCGCGCTCCGGCGGGATCGGGATCTCGGTCGCACGGCCGTCGCCGCGCACATCGAGCCCGCGCACGATCGTGACCGGAATGCGGTCGAGCTTTCCGGAGACGAGCTGCGCAGCGCCGGCGAGCTCGTCTGCGATCGCGATCACCGTCGCCTTGAGCTCGTAGCCGATCGGGTCGCGCTCGCCGCTCAGCTCCTGCAGCACTTCGATGCCGGACGCCCCGATCGCGACGTCCGTCGTTCCCTGGCGCCACGGCCGCCCGAACGAGTCGGTGATGAGGACGCCGACGCGGCGCCCGCTCCGCTCCTGGAGAGTCGAGCGCAACTGCGCGGCGGAGGCGTCGGGATCGAGCGGCAGCAGCACGAGCGTCCCCGGCTCGGGCGTGTTCGACTGGTCGACGCCGGCCGAGGCGCAGATGAAGCCGTGCCGGGTCTCGCAGATCACGAGCGGCGCGCGTACGCGCACGACCCGCGCCGCCTCGCGGAGGATCCACTCGATGCGGCGCGGATCTCCTTCGTCGCCGGCGATCTCGTACGCGCGCTCGGACGGCTCGACATCGGCGATCCGCACGACCCGTCCTTCGATTTTCGAGATCGCCTTCTGCGCGACGACGACGACGTCGCCGTCTTCCAGATCAGCGCGCTCGAGGATCAGCGCGGCGAGGTCGTCGCCCTCGCGCAGCTCCGGGATCCCCGGCAGCCCGAAGACGCTGTAGCCGTTCACGGCAGGCCGGTGATCTCGACGCCCGCGTGCCCCCGATAGCGCTTGTTGAGGTTGACGATCACCGCCGTCATCCCCTCGAGCGCGCGCGCGCTCGCGAGCGGGCCGGCGTCGAGCGCGCGTCCCGTGATCACCTTCGCGGCAAGCGCGAGCGCGAGCTCCTTCGCGCCGGCGTCGTCGCCGCATACGAGCGCGTCGCCGTCCGCGGGCCCCTGGGCGAGCGACGCCGCCGCGAGCGAGTGGAGGCCCGCGACCACCGGTGCGCTGAGCAGCTCCTGTGTGCGCTCGGCGATCGAGCGGGCGTCGTCGGTCGGGAAGACGCCGGTCTTCGAGAAGCGGAGCTCACTTGCGACGCTCAACACGGGCGTGCTGCCGATCGCGGCCACGAGGGACTCCGCAGTCGGCAGGGCTGCGTCCGCCTTGACCGCGAGGACGACGAGCTCCGCGCCGCGGACCGCGTCGTCGTTCGCCGCGCCTGCGGCCGAAATCTCCGCTCCCTTTGCCGCGGCACGCTCGGCGTCGCGCGATCCGACCACGACGTCGTCGCCTGCCTCGACGAGACGCCTTGCGAGCGCGAGACCGAAGTCTCCGGTGCCTCCGACGACCGCGATTCTCACGCGTGCACCGTGCCGAGGGCGGCGTCGGCAAGCGCGCGCCGCGCATCCGCATCGCGCATCAGCGTCCGTGTGACGATCGGCCGCACGTCGCCGAGCCCGGCGAGATCGTGCGCGTCTCGCTCGTCCACGACGAGCGCGTCGATCAGACCGGCGTAACAGCCTGCAACGTGCGCGGGGGAGGTGCCGCCTGCGAGACGCCCGAGCATCCGGTCGGCGGGCCCCTTGACGGCACGGCCGCCGATCAGCGGGCTGACGGCGACGCACGGCACGCGGCGCCGTGCGAGCGCATCGCGGATCTCGGCGACGGCGAGGATCGGCCCGACGGAGACGTACTGGTTGCTCGGCGCGAGCAGGATCACGTCTGCGGCCGCAAGCGACTCGAGCACGCGCGGTGCGGCGGTCGCCTCATCGGCGCCCTCGAACCGGACGCCGTCGACCTCGTCGCGCGCGGCGCGCGCGACGAACCACTCCTGGAACGGAAGCTCTCCGGCCGCGGTGGCGATCCACGTGCGGAGGCGGTCGTCGGTCGCAGGCAGCAACGTCGCCTCGACGCCGAGCTGCGCCGCGAGGCGCGCGGTGACCGCCGAGAGCGGGTCGCCGCTGCGCAGCGCCTGCGTCCGCACGAGATGCACGCCCAGATCGCGGTCGCCGAGCAGGAACCACGTCTCGCCGCCGAGCGCAGCGACGGTCCCGAGTGCGTGCCAGGTCTCGTCGGCGCGACCCCAGCCGCGCTGCTCGTCCGACAGCCCGGCGAGCGCGTAGAGCACCGAGTCGAGGTCGGGCGAGACGTGCATCCCGAGCACCTCGAGGTCGTCGCCGACGTTGCCGACGACGGTGACTGCGCGCGGCTCGACGACGTCGACGACGCCGCGGACGAAGCGGGCGCCGCCGACGCCGCCCGAGAGGACGGCGACGTTCACGAGACCTCGGCGAGCGCGGCCTGCGAGCGCGGGCCGAGCCGCAGGTGGAGGCGGCTGAGATCGTCCATCGTGTCGACGTCGTCGCTGAGGTTGGGAATGACGACGGACACCGCGTCGATGCCGAGGCCGCGCGCGTGCGCCTTGAAGCGCGACGCGCTGTCGCGGCCGTAGAGCGGCGCGAACGTCTCGGCCGCCGAGATGCTGAGCGCGTTCGTCGTCCCGTCGAGCGCTTCGACGAGCGCCATTCCGCCCGCCGGCGTCGCGGCGAGCAGCGAGCGAAAATCCGCGGGAACGGCGCACGGCAAGTCGGAGTTGACGATCAGCGTCGCTCCGGGCGCGACGCCGTCGAGCCCGTGCACGACGGCCGCGCCCTGCCCACCGCCGGGGTCGGAGACGACGGCCGCACCGGCCTCGCGCGCGACGTCGGCGGCCTCGGCGTCGGACGTCACCACGCGGGCAGTCCCGATCGGCACGCACGCGGCAAGCACGTCGCCGAGCATCGCGAGCGATAACGTGCGCCGCACCCGGCGGGACTCGTGCAAGCGCGATTTCCCGTCGGCGCCGGCAAACGGAATGACGACGGTCGTCACGGGAACAACCCTAGCCGCGTGGGCAACGCCGAGATCGCGCAGACACTCGAGAGCTACGCCGCTCTGCTGGACCTCGCAGGCGCGGGCCACTACACCGTGCGCGCGTACCGGCGCGCTGCCGAGCTCGTGCGCGAGACGCCGGCGCCGGTGGCCGACCTGGTGCGTGCAGGTCGAGTCCGCGAGCTGCGCGGAATCGGGCCGGGCATCGAGCGGCGCCTGCAAGAGCTCGTCGCGACGGGCCGGCTCGCAGAGCTCGTCGAGCTGGAGCGCGAGGTCGAGCCCGGCCTCGTCGCGCTCGCGCGCTTCGTCGGCCTCTCGTCGAAGCGACTCGTCGCGGTCGGCAAGGAGCTCGGCGTCCGCACCGCGGACGAGCTGCGCGAGGCGGCGGCGTCCGGTCGGCTGCGCGAGCTGAAGGGGATCGGCCCGTCCACCGAGCGGAAGATCCTCGCCGGCCTGAGCCGCGACCGAACGCAACCGCGCCGAGGGCTGACGCTCAACCGCGCGCGCGCGCTCGCAGCCGCGATCGCGGCCGAGCTCGACGGCGAGGTCGCCGGCGAGGTGCGGCGGTGGCGCGACGTCGTCTACGAGCTGGCGATCGTCACGACGACGCCACCCGACCTGGGGCGATCGCCGTTGCTCGTCGCGGTGCTGGAGCCCGGCGTCGCCGTCACCGTCGAGGGGATCCCGGTCGAGATCACGGTGGCCGAGCCGCACGCGTTCGGGACCGCGCTCGTCCGCGCGACCGGCTCGGCGGAGTACGTCGCAGCGCTCGGCGAGCTGCCGGACGCGCCGAGCGAGGCGGAGGTCTACGCGCGACTCGGGCTGCCGTGGCTGCCGCCGGAGCTGCGCGAGGCGCCGGTCCGCGAGGCGCCCCCGCTCGTCGCCGTGGACGACATCCGCGGCGACCTGCACGTCCACACGACGTGGTCGGACGGCAAGGCGAGCGTCGCGGAGATGGCGGCAGCCGCGATCGAGCACGGCTACGAGTACCTCGCCATCTGCGACCACACGCCGAACGTGCGCGTCGTCCCCGGCCTCGATGCCGATGCGCTCCGCCGCCAAGCAGAGGAGATCGCCGAGGTCAACGAGCGCGTCGCGCCGTTCCGCGTGCTGCGCGGGACGGAGTGCGACATCCGCCGCGACGGCGGGCTCGACCTTCCCGACGACGTGCTCGCGGAGCTCGACTGGGTGCAGCTGTCGTTGCACGCCGGACAGCGGGAGGACGAGATGCGGCTGACGCGGAAGGTGTGCGAGGCGATGAAGCATCCGGCCGTCCGCTGCCTCAGCCATCCGAAGGGCCGAATCATCAACCACCGCCCGCCGAACGCGCTCAACCTCGAGGCTGTGATCCAGGTCGCGCTCGACCACGGCGTCGCCGTCGAGACGAACGGGCTGCCCGACCGGCTCGACCTCCGCGACGAGGAGGTGCGGCTCTGCGTCGACGCCGGAGTGCCGATCGTCTGCTCGACGGACGCGCACTCGGTGCGCGGGCTCGGGAACATGCAGCTGTCCGTCGCGACGGCGCGGCGCGGGTGGGCGACCGCCGCCGACGTCGTCAACACGCGGCCGCTGGACGAGATACTGCGGCGGTGAAGATCGCTGCGACGCGGCCGCTGCCGGGGCCGGCGTGGGACGAGCTCGAGGACGTCGTGTTCGGCGAGCGGCCGGACGCCGAGATCCTCGTCGTGATGAACGAGCCGGTGGCGTTCGACGACTACCCCCAGCTCCGTCTCGTCGCGAACTTCAGCGTCGGCTACGACAACATCGACGTCGAGGAGTGCCGCCGCCGGGGTATCGCCGTCTCGAACACGCCGGGCGTCCTGGACGCGGCGACGGCCGACCTCGCGTTCGGTCTGATCCTCGCCGCGCGCCGCCGGATCGCCGAGGGCGACCGGGCGATCCGCGCCGGCGGCTGGCGGCTCGGAGGACCGGCGCGCGAGGTGACCGGCGCGACGCTCGCGGTGATCGGGATGGGACGGATCGGCTCGGCCGTCGCGCGCCGCGCGGCGGGCTTCGACATGCGCGTGGTCGGCGTGCGCAGCCGAGAGGGCGACCTGGACGACGCGCTGCGCGAGGCGGACGTCGTCTCGCTCCACGTGCCGCTGAGCGACCTCACCCGTGGGCTCGTCTCCCGGGGCCGGCTCGCGCTGCTGCGCGACGGCGCGACGCTCGTGAACACCGCCCGCGGTGCCGTCGTCGACGAGGAGGCGCTCGTCGAGGAGCTCGCATCCGGGCGGATCAACGCGGGTCTCGACGTGTTCGTGCACGAGCCGCACGTGCCGGAGCGGCTGCGCGACCTGCCGAACGTCGTGCTGACGCCGCACATCGCGAGCGCGACCGTCGAGACGCGCGCCGCGATGACCCGCGTCGTCGTCGACAACGTGCTCGCGTTCGAGCGCGGCGAGCCCTTGCTGAATCCCGTGATGTAGTGCGATATGTTGCGAGCGCAGGTCAGCCATCCAGCGAAGGAGAGAGGTCAATGGGTTCGCTGTGGAGAGGCTCCACCGTTCTCGTCGCGCTCGCCGCCATGGTGCTCGTCGCCGCCGGTGTGGCGGCCGCGGCGCCGTCGGCACCGATTCAGGTCTCGGCGAGCACGAGTCCGTTCGACACGCCCGCGTGCAACGCGCTCGACGCACTGCAGCTGCCGTTCGGGTCGCTGAACTACCTCAACTCGGAGGTCGAGCCGCAGGTGGCGGTCGACCCGACGAATCCGAGCCACCTCGTCGGCGCCTGGCAGCAGGACCGATGGATCGACGGCGGCTCGAACGGTCTCGTCTCCGCCTACTCGACGGACGGCGGCGCCACGTGGACGCGCAGCATCCTGCCGTTCAGCTTCTGCTCCGGGTCGACCGCCTATGCGAGCACGTTCGAACGCGCCTCGGACCCCTGGGTCTCGATCGGCCCCGGCACGCCGGGCAATCCGGCGGCAGGAAGCACGGTCTACTCGGTCGGGCTTCCGTTCAGCGAGACGCCGTCGCCGCTCGATCCCACCGGCGTGCACAACGGGATCAACGCCGCGGTGTCGTACGACGGGGGCGCGACGTGGACGAACGTCCAGATGCTGATCGACGACCCGTGCATCAGCCAGCCGGCCAAGACGCCGGGCTACTTCTGCAACAACGCCAAGGCGTTCGTGCTCGACGACAAGCAGTCCGTGACTGCCGACCCGGCGCACCCCGGCGTCGCCTACGCCGTCTGGGACCGCCTCGTCGCGCCGCCTGCCAGCTTCCCCGGCTTCTTCTTCGAGCGGGGGTACTTCGGGCAGGTCTTCATGTCGAAGACGACGGACTACGGCGTCCACTGGACCGACCCGCAGCTCCTGCTCACCGGGCCGTCACAGGATCAGACGCTCGGCAACGTCATCGTGATCGACCCCCGCAACGGGACGCTCTACGACTTCTTCGACCTGATCATCAACGAGTCGAACAAGCACGGCCTCCGCGGCACAAGCGTCGCGTTCATCAAGTCGACGGACGGCGGCGCGACCTGGTCGAGCCCGCAGATCGTCGGCGCGCTCGACGCGGTCGGCGTGTCCGACTTCGCGAACGTCGACCCGAGTGACGGCACGGCGCCGGCGACGCTTCGCGCTGCCGACGACATCCCGGAGGTCACCATCAATCCGGCGACGGGACAGCTCTATGCCGTCTGGCAGGACAGCCGCTTCAACGGCTTCGCGAACGACGAGGTCGTGATCTCGACGTCGAGCGACGGCGGCCGAAACTGGAGCCCACCGTCGCTCATCAATCCCCATACCGGCCTCGCCGCGTTCCTCCCGACAGTCGCCGTCAACTCCGCCGGCGTCGTCGGCGTCACGTACTACCAGTGGCCTTCGGCGCCGGTCGCAGGGAACCAGCCGGCGAACCTCTACATCCGCCACTCCCTCACGCCGGGCAGCAGCACGGCCCCACCGACCTTCGACGCCCCGACGAAGCTCGACGGCCCGTTCAACATGCTGGCCGCATCGTGGGCGGGCGGCTACTTCCTCGGCGACTACCAGGGGCTCGTCGCAAGCGGAACGAGCTTCGTGCCGTTCTACGTGAAGCCGAACTGCGCGGACGGCGGGCCGTCGACGCAGCCGTCGTGTGCAGCGCTCACGTCCGTGCTGAGCCCGCCGGATCTCACGCCGACGGACAAGAACTCAGCCGACGTCTACTCGATCACCGGCGCCTGAGCGCCACTCTCCGGGCCGTCCTGCGCGCGAACGCGCGCCGGGACGGCCCGGTCACGCGCTCGTCAGGCCCAGCCGAGCTCCTTCATCGCCCAGCCCGCGTTCCAGATCTTCGTCATGTGCTTGATCCTGCCGTCCTCGAAGTCCATAACGTAGACGTAGTCGCTCCGCGTGCTCTTTCCCGTCGGCGGCAGCGGGCCTCCGTCGCCGGTGTGCGTGCCGCTGAACACGCCGTACATGCTGACGTTGTTCCGCTGCTCGTCGACCGCGAACGACCTGATCTCGTAGTCGCCGTCCGGGACGAAGCCGATGAGCGCTTTCATCCAGTCGGCATAGCCGCTCAGCGTCGTCACGTCGGCCAGCGGCTCCGCCTGTGCGACGAACGTCGCGTCCGGATGGCAGTACCCGCTGCAAGCCTCCCAGCCTTTCCCCCGCTCGCACGCCTCGACGAAGGCCTGCGCGGTCTCGGCAATCGTCGCCGTTGCAGCGACGGACATCCCCGACCTCCTTGTTGGGTTCACGCGACTATCCCACCGCCTGGGAGCCGGGTCTAGAGCACGGCGAGGATCTGGTCGACGCGCTGCGACCACGTGTGCCGCTCGCGGGCGAGCAGCGCAGCGCGTCGGCCGACCTCGCGGAGCTCGTCCGACGGCGTGGCTTGCAGCCGCTCCGCCAGCTCGTCGAAGTCCGAGTAGACGAATGCCGTCTCGCCGTCGACGAAGCCGAGCTCGGAGAGCTCCGGGATCGCGTCGAAAAAGGGTGCGCAGCCGCTCGCGGCGACCTCGAAGTTCTTGATCATCACCTCGATCCCGGGCCCGACGGACACGAGCGCGCCGGGCGCGACGTGCTGGAGCGCGCGGCCGACCGGTCCGAGCGCAAACCGGCCCTCCATGTTGCAGACGAGACAGCTCTCGTAGCGGTTGAGGACGGCGTTGAGCTGCTCGGGCGGCGCCGCCACGTGGCTCACGCTGACGCCGGCGCGTCGCAGCTGCCGCAGCATCGCCGCGCGCGCCGCGTACCGCTTGCCGAAGTGACAGATCCCCTCCCGGGCGGCACCGATGTCGAAGAACGCGCGGTCGTCATAGCCCTTCGGCACCCAGACGGCGGGCGCACCGTCTGCGGTGAGCCGCTCCGCCACCTCGCGGCCGCTCGCGATCGTCAGGTCGAACCCGTGCCGCGCGATCTCCGGCGGCCACGCACCGAACAGGCCGCTTCCGGCCAGCTGCGAGTAGTTGTGCAGCGCGTCGTGCTCGAGGAGGACACGCTTTCCCGTGAAGCCCCGCCAGTCGAGCGGCGGCCCCACCCGCAGGAAGCGGAAGCGGACGAAGACGACGATCGCGTCGTAGGACGCAGGGTCGGCGTCGGACGTGTCCCCCTGGGGCGTGTGGACGAGATCCACCCCATGCTCGGCGAACGCGCGGAGCAGCGGCTCGACTGGATGGCCGCGGTCGAACGTGTCGTGGAAGACCGCCACCCTGCTCATCGGCTGCAGGCTCTCAGGAGGCGCCCGGCCGGCCGGCCGCGATCCAGTCGCGGACATCGAACCAGTGGGACTGCTTGAGCGCCTCGGCGACCCGCTCGTCCGTGTGCGCGGCGTAGAAGACGTTGTGGTCGAGGTCGCAGCAGATCGCGAGATCCGACAGCGGCACGGACGGGATCTTCATCAGCGCGTCCGCGGGCAGCTGCGCCTCGGCGACCGTGTAGTGCATGAACTGCAACTCGGGCGCAAGCTCCATCAGCTGCGGCCAGTCGGGACACGTCCTGGAGCTCATGCGCGTTCCAGTTCGGCGGCGGCGACCCACCGTCCTTCCACACGGACGAGGCCGCGCGAGTCGTCGGCCGGGTAGACGACGAACACGCGCGCGTCGTCGAGCGAGTGGTACTGCGTCTCGCCGCTCTCGTCCGTCAGGTCGAGCCGCAGGTGGAGGCGGCCGTCCGCGAACGGGGGCCGCTCGGCCTCGTAGCGCAGCGGCAGCGTGCGCGTCGACTCGCTCCAGCCGAGCTCGCCCGTCGCGAGCTCGCCGGAGGCGACGAGGATGGCGGCATCGTCGCGCAGCTCCCACCCGAGATGCGGCGGCGGCAGCGCACGGTCGGCCGTGACGTCGAGCGCGAGCGTGAACGGCTCGCCGCCGAGCAGCTGCAGCCGATCTTCCCCCTCGGGCCCCAACAGGCGGACGTTCTCGATCCGTGCGACGTCGCCGCCCCACTCCTTCAGGCCCGCTGCGCGCTCCTCCGGGTTGCGCTCGCCCGCGAGCAGCCGGCGGTACTGCACGATCGCGTCGTGGGTCGGTCCGTCGAACGCGACGAGCCCGTCCTTCAACAGCACCGCGCGATCGCAGAGCCGCTCCACGGCGCTCGCGTCGTGCGAGACGAAGACGATCGTCCCGCCGCGCTGCTTGAACTCGAAGATCTTGCCGAAGCACTTCCGCTGGAAGGCCTCGTCGCCGACGGCGAACACCTCGTCGAGCAGCAGCACGTTCGCCTCGATGTGCGACGCGATCGCGAACCCGAGCCGCATGTACATCCCCGACGAGTACGTCCGCACCGGCAGGTCGATCGCGTCCTCGAGACCCGCGAACGCGACGATCTCGTCGAACTTCTCGCGGATCGTCGTGCGCGTGAGCCCATGGATCGAGCCCTGGAGGTACACGTTCTCGCGCCCGGTGAGGTCCGGGTGGAAGCCGGCGCCGAGCTCGAGCAGGGCCCCGACGCGCCCGCCGACCGCCACGCGTCCCGACGTGGGCTTGATGATCCCGGAGAGCAGCCGGAGCAGCGTCGACTTGCCCGAGCCGTTGCGCCCGACGAGGCCGATCGCGCTGCCGGGGTCGACGGCGAAGGAGACGTCGCGCAACGCCCAGACATCGGAGCCGCGCACGCGGCCGCGCGCGACGAGCAGATCCTTCAGCGCGCGGTTCTCGCGCGCGTAGACGCGGAATCGGCGCGCCGCGCGCTCGACGAGGATCTCGCCGTCTCTCACGGGTTCCCCCGGGTCGCCGGAGGCGACCCGACCTGGCCGGGCGTCGGCGGCTTTGCCGCCTGCGCTTCCAGCCCGAGGGTCCGACGGACGATGCCGGCGAGTGCAGCGATGAACGCGGGTTCGTCGTTCGGCATCTCGATCCTCGTCAGCTCGAGCTCGAGCTCGCGCGCGAGCTCGACCGCCTCGACGTCGATGTCCCAGCGGATCTCCAGGTGGTCGGAGACGAAGCCGACCGGGCAGACGAGCACCTTGCGGACGCCGTCCGCGTGCAGCGCGCGCAGGTGGTCGAGGATGTCGGGACCGAGCCACGGCTCGCCGGTCGGCGACTCGCTCTGGAACGAGAACGACCAGTCGGCGATCGCGGCCCGGTCGGCGACGAGCCGTGCCGTCTCGAGCAGCTGGTCCTTGTAGGGGTCGCCCGTGTCGAGGATGCGCGCCGGCAGCGAATGCGCGGTGAAGACAACGTGTGCATCCGTTCCGCGCACCTTGTCTGCGAGGACGTCCAGGAATGCGTCGTCGTCATGCCAGCTGGCGACGAAGCGGAGCTCGGCACGGCCGTCGAGCGCCGCCTCGAGCTGCTCGCGGTAGCCCTTGATCGAGAGCGCCGAGTAGTGCGGCGCGAGCACGAGGCCGACGACGCGGTCGGCGTCCACGGCGCGGGCCGCCGCAGCGGCGATGTGCGGCGTCCAGTGCTTCATCCCGGTGTAGACCGGCAGCCCGAGCTCGCGCTCGAGGGCCGCACGCGTTGCCTCGGTGATCTCGTTGAGCGGGTTCGAGTCCTCCACGCCGAGCCGCCGGTAGCGCTCGACGAGGTCGGCGAGCTGCTCCGGCGCAATCGGGCGGCCGCCGCGGATGTCGGCGTAGTAGGCGGGCACGTCGTCGAGGCGCTCCGGCGAGCCGTACGCCATCAACACGACCGCGTCGCTCATACCCGCACCCCCTGAACGAGCCGCGTCAGCTCGGTCAGCACGGTCGGGTCGGTGTCCGGGAGCACGCCGTGGCCGAGATTGAAGATGTGCGAGCGGGTCTCGCCGGCCCGCAGCACCGCGAGTGCCTCCTCCTCGATCCGCGCCCAAGGACCGAGCAGCACGGCCGGATCGAGGTTCCCCTGTACCGCGCGGTCCGCGGGGACGGCGTCGAACGTCAGGCGCCAGTCGACGCCGATCACGTCGCCGCCCGCCCGAGCGAGCGCGCGCAGCAGCTCCTCCGTCGCACCCGTGCCGAAATGGATCGTGGGGACGTCCACCGCGTCGAGGATGCGTGCGCTGTGCGGGGCGACGAACTCGTCGTAGTCGGCCGGCGAAAGCGCGCCGACCCAGGAGTCGAAGAGCTGGATCACGTCGGCGCCCGCGGCAGCCTGCGCCGCGACGTATGTCGCGAACTGCGCGCTCAACACGTCGAGCAGCGCGTGCCACGTCTCCGGCTCGGAGTACATGAGCGCCTTCGTGCGAGCGAAGTCGCGGCTCGGCCTGCCCTCGACGAGATAGCCGGCGACCGTGAACGGCGCACCGCAGAACCCGATCAGCGCCTTCTCCGCGGCGAGGTCGCGGCGCACGAGGCGGATCGCCTCGAGGATGCGCTCGTCCGGGTCCGTCGTGCCGAGCGCCTCGACGTCGCCGCGGGTGCGGATCGGCCGCTCGACGACGGGGCCGACGCCCTCGACGAGCTCGACGCCGATGCCCATCCCGAGGACGGGCGACATGATGTCGGCAAAGAGGACCGCTGCGTCGACGTCGTGGCGCGCGACCGGCTGCAGCGTCACGTCGGCACAGAGCTCCGGCGTCTGCGAGACCTCGAAGAACGAGTGCCGCTCGCGGATCGCGCGATATTCCGGCAGCGAGCGGCCGGCCTGGCGCATGAACCACACGGGCGTGCGCTCCACACGCTCGCGGCGCGCGACGCGCACGAGAAGCGGGGCGGTCACGGACTTACACTAGCCCGGTGCCCGCGCCCCTCGTTCCCGTGTGGCGTGCCGTGCAGCACGGGACGATCGAGGCCGGCGCGGCGCACGACGTCGCCGTCGAGGTCGACAACGCGGGCTCGGCGCCCTGGCGGACGCGCGGCGTCGAGGACGGGCTCTTCCTCTCGTATCACTGGCTCGACGAGCGCGGGAACCCGATCGTCTGGGACGGCGCCCGGACGCCGCTCGAGCGGGTCGTCGCGCCGGGCGAGACGCTGACGCAGTCGATGCGCGTGCGCGGCCCGATCCCGCCCGGCCGCTACCGCTTCGCGGTCGATCTCGTCGAGGAGCATCGCTTCTGGATCGCGGAGCTCGGCAACGAGCCGTGGGAGGAGGCGGTCGACGTCGCGCCGCGCGACGCGGGCGCGGCGCGTGTGTTCGGCGCGGCGCCGGACGACGCCTGGGTCGAGCGGGCCCGCGAGCTGCATGCGGAGGGGTACGCCGCCGTCGGCGGCGCGATCGAAGGATTGAAGGAGTACGCGGCCGGCGGCGGGCGGAATCCACGCTTCCCGCACCCGCTCGTCTGCCCCTCCCTGCTCCGGCCGCTCGAGCCGAACGCCGAGGTCGCCGGGCTGCCCGCATGGCGGCCCGTCGGCGACGAGCCGTTCATGTACGACGGGCGGCTCGTGCTGAAGCCGTGAACCTGCAACCGAGGTCTGGCGCCGCTGGAGCCGTGCTCGGCAACCACATCGCAGGACACGGCGACAACCGGCGTCACAGACGTGGCGGGCGGGTCGCGACCCCGCAGCGTCGTCGCGTCGCGGTCTGACGCGTCGAGCGTCAGACCTCGATCGCGATCTGGTCGTCGACGCGCAGGAAGACGAAGGCGCCGAGCGCGAGCGAGACGGCGCACGCGAGCACGAGATAGAGCGCGTCCGTCCAGTGCGGCAGCGTGCCGAGGAAGAGCGGCGCGCGCACTGCCTGCACGGCGGGCGACAGCGGGTTGACCCAGTGGATGACCTCGCCGATGTGCTGGTGCTTCGACGAGACCGTGTCGAGCCCGTAGAGCACCGGCGTCAGGAAGAACAGCGGCACGAGCAACGCGGCGACGATGAACTCGACGTCGCGGAACAGCACGTTGAGCGACGCCGTCAGCAGCCCGATGCCGCTGACGAGCCCGACGAAGAGCACACAGAGCGGGATCGCGAGCCACTCGGTCCCGCGCACGCGTGAGAGAGCGACGAAGTTGATCACGAGCAACAGGCCGAGCATCGCGGCGAACGAGACGACGTGCGCGAAGACGACCGACAGCGGTACGAGCTGCCGCGGGAAGCGGGTCTTGCGGATCAGGTTCGCGTTGTCGAGCATCGACCGCGTCGCCGATTGCACGGCGGCCGCGAAGAACGTCCAGAGCACGAGCCCGCTCAGCAGGAAGAGCGCGTAGTTGTCGCCGTTCGCAAACGGCGACTTCCAGACGACACCGAACACGAGCAGGTAGACGCCCATGAGCATCACCGGGTTCGCGACCGTCCACAGCACGCCGAGCGCCGAGCCGCGGTACTTCGCCTGCAGGTCACGGCGGAACAGATTCCCGAGCAGCTCGCGGTAGCGGTAGACGTCCGCGTAGACCGTCATGCGCGCCTGCGTCCGTAGATCGACGCGCCGGCATAGCGCGCAGGCGTGAGGTGCGCGAGCGTGCCGAGCGTCATGCCCACCTTCGGGACGCGCGACAGGAAATAGCCGAACGGCACCGGCGGCCAGCCGTCCGCTCGCTCCACCCGGCGGATCGTCAGCCCGTTGCGCGCGAACGCAAATGCGTAATGCCAGGCGGTGTGCACGTGCTCGTTGATTCCAAGCGCCTTCTCGGCGTCCTGCTCCGGGTTGTCCTTGCTGCGGAGCACACCGCGCACTCCCTCGTTCAGCCCGGCCACGATGCCGCCCGGCCGCGTGACGCGCGCCATCTCCGCGACCATCTGGTTCAGGTCGAGCGCATGGTGGAGCGTCGCGACGCAATACGTCACGTCGAACGTCCGATCGGCGAACGGCAGATGCTCGCCGTCGGCCTGCACGCGTCCGAAGTCGCCGTAGAACGCACCGCGGCCGATGCCGATCTTCGGATCGACGAGGATGTCGGTCGCGACGAACTCGCAGCCGCGCTCGAGCCAGAATCGCGCCGCCCACGCCTTCGCCGCGCCGACCTCGAGCACGCGCAGCCCGCGCAGGTCCTTGATGTAGCGGTCGAGCAGCACCTGAAACGAGTGGCCGTTCGCGAGCCAGAGGGGGTTGTCCCAGCCGAGCTCGCGGTTCACGAACGGGAGGACGGAGTCGACGGCGTCGTCGGGCTCGTACCACCCCTCCGACTTCGCCTTCTCGAGCCAGCCCTCGGCCTCGCGCAGCTTCTCCCGCGCGCCGGGGAGATCGGGGTGGAGCATGAGCGGGATGCCGTCGCCGGTGACCCCGAAGGTCCGCCCGCAGCGCTCGCACCTGAGCCCCTCGGCGTCGGCCACGACGGCTGCGCGGTCGAACGGACAGCGCAGGATGCCCACGTCCACGGTCAGCACAGGGCCACCGTAACGAACGCCTTACAGCGGTTCGTTACGCTGGCCACGTGACCGTCGCGGTAGCTGCGCTCGCGGCACTGCCGGCGAGCTTTCTCACGATCCGCGGTCTGCTCCGGACGCCGGCCGCGCGCCACGTGCTCGCCGCTCCCCGCTCCGACCGCTGGCATCGCCGCTCGACGCCGCTGCTGGGCGGCAGCGGGATCTTCGCAGGCCTGCTCGTCGCAACGGCGGTTGCGCTCGCCACCGGCGTGCTGCCGGCCAACCGCGAGCTCGCCGGAATCGTCGGCGGCGCAGCGCTCCTGTTCGTCGCAGGACTCGTGGACGACGTCTTCCACCTGCCGCCGCTCGCCAAGCTCGCCGCGCAGGTGCTGGCGGCCGCGCTCGTCATTGCCGCGGGCATCCGCGTCCAGATCGTCGGCAACGACGTCCTCGCGTGGAGCATCGGGATTCTCTGGCTCGTCGGGATGACGAATGCGTTCAACCTGCTCGACAACATGGACGGCCTCGCCGCGACGCTCGCGGCGATCGCGTGCGCGTTCTTCGCGATCGACGCGTACACGGTCGACCCGAGCAGGCTCGCCGCACTCATCTCGCTCGCGCTCTGCCTCGGCTGCATCGGCTTTCTCCCGTACAACCTGCGCCTGCGCGGTCCAGCGGCGGTGTTCATGGGCGACAGCGGCAGCCAGGTACTGGGATTCGTCGTCGGCTCGCTCGGCCTCTCGACCGCATGGACGGTTGCCGGCTCGACCGTCGCGACGCTGCTCCTGCCGGTCGTGATCCTCGCGGTCCCGATCCTCGACACGACGCTCGTCACGATCGTCCGGCTGCTCGAGGGCCGCCCGATCAGCCAGGGCGGCCGCGACCACACGTCGCATCGCCTCGTCTACCAGGGGCTTTCGGACAAGCGCGCGGTCGTGCTGCTCGCGATCGTCTCCGGTGCGCTCGGCCTGACGAGCCTCGCGTACGAGCGGCTCGACGACACCCGGATCACGCTCGCCGGCGTCCTCGTCACCTTCGCGTTCCTCATCCAGTTCGGCAGCTATCTCGCCGACGTGAACCGGCCGGCGCAGCCCGAGGAGACCCGCTCGTTCATGCGCTCGCTGCTCGTCCACCGGCGCCGCCTGATCGAGGTGCTCGTCGACTTCGCGCTGATCACGAGCGCGTTCTACGCAGCCGGCATCATCCGCCTCGAGAACGCGCACAACCTCACCGGGCCGACGCGTCACGTGTTCGATCTCTCGCTGCCGGCGCTGCTCGTCTCGCGATACGTCTTCTTCTGGCTGTTCGGCCTCTACCGCGGCGTCTGGCGCTATGCCGGCGCCCGCGACGCCGCGACGATCTTCGCGGCGGTCGTCGCGTCGGAGACGACGACGTTCCTCTTCATCTGGTCGACCGTGCCGTGGAACGGCTTCCCGCGCGGGATCTATGCGATCGACATCTTCGTCTGCTCCTTCCTCATCCTCGTCTCGCGTTTCTGGGAGCGCTCGGTCGCGCATGCCCTGCGTGTCTTCGTCGGGCGGAGCGGACAGCGCCGGACGCTCATCGTCGGCGCCGGCCAGAGCGGCCGTAGCCTCCTGCGCGAGCTGCGCGAGTCGCACGACGACCGCGTGATCGGGTTCGTCGACGACGACCCGGAGCTCCGCCACCGGCGGATCCAGGGCGTGCCCGTCGTCGGCGCGCTTCCCGAGATCGGCTGGATCCTCGGCCGGTACACGCCGGACGCCGTGCTCGTGACGATCCCTGCCGCGCCGCGCCGGCTCCTCGACGGCATCGTCGAGGCGTGCACGCGGGCGGACGTCAACTGCCGCTTCGTCCGCCGGCAGATCGATCTCGACCCGGCGGCATTCCTGACCTCCGCGGCCGAGTGAGCGCGATCGCAACGACACGCCCACGGGCAACCGTTTCCGATCGGCTGCTCGCGGCGGTGCCCCTCGCGTCGCTCTACCTATGGCTCTCGATCGCGTACTGCATCGAGGCGTGGAAGCGCGCCACGCCGTGGCTGTTCACCGACGAGCTCGAGTTCACGCAGCTCTCGCGCTCGATCGCGGCCACGGGCCACGCGGCCCGGCGCGGCGAGCCGCACGGGATCCACTCGCTCTACACCGTGATCCTCGCGCCGCTCTGGCGGATCGACGACGTCGCGGCCGCGTTCGCCGCCATCAAGTACGTCGACGTCCTCGCGATGACCGCCGTGGTCTTCCCGACCTACTTCCTCGCCCGCTTCGTCGTCGGTCGCACGCCCGCGCTGTTCGCGGCGGCGGCCGCCGGCGCGGTGCCTGCGCTCGCGTATTCGTCGTGGATCATCGAGGAGACCTGGGCGTATCCGTATTCCGCTCTCTGCCTGTACCTGATTGCGAAGGCGCTGCTCGTGAAGTCGCGCGGCTGGCTCGCCGGAGCCGCAGTTGCGTCGATCGTCGCGCCGTTCATGCGGAGCGAGCTCGCGATGATTCCGATCGCGTTCGTCCTCGCGGCCGTCTTTCTCTACTGGTCGAGCGAGCGTCCGCGGGCGTGGCGGGCGCGGTGGTCGCGCGCGGACTGGCTCGGGTTCGTCGTGCTCGTGGCCGGCGCGATCATCCTGTTCAGCGGCGTGATGAGCCACCACAGCCACGGCTGGCTGATGAACACGGCGTACAACTGGACGAAGAAACGGATCTTCGTCTACGGCGACTGGGCCGCCGGCGCGCTGGCCATCGGCATGGGCGTCGCGCCGATGATCCTCGGCCTCGCTGCGCTCGTTCCCGCGCGCGGAGAGCGCGCGACGCGCGAGCTGCGCACCTTCCGCTCTGTCGCGATCGCCGCGGTCATCGTGTTCGGGATCTACACGGCGATGAAGGCGGCGTACCTGTCGCAGATCTTCGCGTCGCGCGTCGAGGAGCGCAACCTCATCTACATCGCACCGGTGCTGGTCATCGGCACCGCGTTCGTCCTCGCCTCACGCCGCGTCAACTGGTGGGCGCTCGGCGCCGCGACGGCATACGTCGCCTACGTCGTGCTCGGCGTCCCGCTCTTCGTGGGCGGCGGGCTCTACTCGGACGCGCTCGGGCTCGCGATCTTCCAACAGGGCAATCGCTACTTCCTGCTGAGCAACATGCAGGCGCGCGTCATCCTGCTGGTCGCACTCGTCGTGACGGTCGTCGTGACCGTCGCCGGGACGCGCCTGCGACCGGCCGCCGTCGCGCTGGCGCTCGCGATCCTCGCCTGGGGCGGGACGGCGGAGTTCGCCGCGGCGGTCGGCAACATCAGCGTCAGTCGCGATATCCGTCCGGCGCTCGGCGAGCCGTTCACCTGGGTCGACGACGCCACCCACCTCAAGCCGACGCTCTACCTCGCGCAGGGCGTGGCGGACCAGAACCCTGAATGGCTGCTCGAGTTCTGGAACCGGTCGATCACGACCGTGAGCAGCCTCGACGGCACCGTCGGCGGGCCCGGGCCTGCCGGCGCGCCGAACATCACGGCCCGCGGCGACCTCTACTGGACGGAGCACGTGAACGACGTCGGGAAGGTCTTCGACTACGCGGTCGAAGACTGGCCGTGCATCGACTTCGCCGGAACGCTCGCCGAGCGCCACTTCTACCGTGGCGGCGCCGCCGAGCCGAGAGAGTGGCGGCTGATCCAGCTGACGAAGCCGAACCGGCTCCGCGCCGACTGCGTCGGGATCTACGGCGACGGCTGGAGCGGCCCGAACGACAGCACGTACTTCCGGTTCGTCGCCCGGCACCGCGGGTGGCTCCGGATCACGCTCTCGCGCCAGGGCTTCCCCGGCTCACCGGTCGACCTCCAGCTCGGGACGATCACGGAAGACTTCCGGCAGGCTGCGCTCGGGACGGTCCTGCGGCACGAGGTCGTCCACATCCGTCCGAATCGGACGACGACTGTCTGGGTGCCGACCCCGGCCAGGCCGTTCGCCCTCCACGCCGTCGTCCAGGACAAGTTCAGCCCGGGCAACGGCGACGGACGGTCGCTCGGCGCGCTCGTCACCTATCAGTGGTTTCTAACGAAGCGCCAGTAGCCGCTCGGGGTGCTTGCGCAGGAAGCGCAGCATCGCCCGGGCGTGCCACACCGTGTGCCGCGTGAGGAACTTCCTGTCGACGACCGCTGCGTACTCGTGGTGCACGACGGCAGCGGGGACGTACCACCGCTCCCACCCCGCCTTTGCGGCGCGGTAGTTGAGGTCGATGTCCTCGCAGTACATCCGATAGCCCGCGTCCCAGCCGCCGATCTCGTCGAGCATCGCCCGTCGCTGCAGCAGGAACGCGCCGAGCATCGTGTCGGTCTCCGCCGGCTCCTCCGGCCGCTCGTCGAGCAGGTAGTGCCTGCGCTGATAGCGGAGCGGCGGGAACACCAGCCGGAGCGGCGTGCGGCGCACGAGCGTCGCGCCGATCGTCGGAAAGCTGCGGCGCGACGGCTGCCAGCTGCCGTCGCTGTAGAGCATCCGCGGGCCGGCGACGCCGCAGCGCGGATGCTCCTCCATGAAGCCGCGGAGGATCGCGACGGCATCCGGCTCGGGCACCGCGTCGGGGTTCGCGATCAGCACGAGCTCGTGCGCCGTGTTCGCCGTGCCGACGTTCGCGTTCGCCGCGAAGGAGAGGACGCGCTCGTTCCGGAGCACCCGCACGGAGGGAGGAAGCGCCACGGGGACGCTGTCCGGCACCGGGTTGGCGATCAGCAGCAGCTCGTCGACCTGCGCCGCGAGCGCCGGCAGCGACTGCGCCAGCTCCACCGCATGGCCGTGCGAGATGACGACTGCGCTGACCTTCATCGCGCGAGCGCCTCACGGTAGACGGCGACCGTGGTCGCGGCCGTCTCGGCCCACGAGAACCGCCGCGCGCGCTCGAGCCCGGCGCGCGACCAGCGCTCGGGGTCGGCGAGGACGCCGCTGAGGACGTCGGCGAACCGCGCCGGCTCGGCGTAGGCGACGGCCTCGCCGCCCGCCTCGCGAACCGCCGCGTCGGGAGCGGCGACGACGGGCGTGCCGCAGGCCATGGCCTCCGCCGCGGTCAGCCCGAAGCCCTCGTACGCGCTCGGCAGGAGCAGCGCGGACGCGCGCTGGTAGAGGCGGACGAGCTCGTCCTGCGCGACGACGCCGCGGACGTCAGCGCCGCGGGCCCGCAGCTCCGCCGCGAGGCCGGCGTCGCGCTCCGGCCCGACAGCGACGAGCGGCCGGCCGACGGCGCGGGCCGCGTCGGCGGCGACGAGCGGCCGCTTCCGCGCCTCGATCGAGCCGACGAGCAGGACGTAGTCGTCACGCGCGCCGTCGCCCGGGCGGAACGCACGGTCGGCGGCGAGCGGCGTGACGACGACGCGCTCGTCCGGCAGGCCGTAGAGCTCGACGAGGTCGTCCTTCGTCCGCTGCGAGATCGCAAGGATGCGCGCCGCCCGCCGGGCCGAGCGCGGCACGGCCAGCCGGAAGATCGCCGTCTCGCGGCGGCCCATGAGCGAGGCGTCGTGCTCGAACGAGAGATCCTGCACCGTCAGGACGCCCGGACAGGGCAGCGCCGGCGGGAAGGCGTGGACGAAGTGCACGAGCGACGGTTGCAGCCGCCGGAGCAGGAGCGGCAGGCGAGCGGCCATCCGCAGCTCCTGCAGCCTGCCGGGCACGTGGATCGGCTCGATGCCGTCGGGCACGAGGTCCGGGCGGCGCGTCAGCGCGGCGAACCGCAGGTCGGGCGCGGCCGCGGGCAGCTCGCGAAGCAGGTTCACGACGTACGTCTCGTCCCCGGTCCGGTTGCGTCCGAGGACGTCGGCGTCGACGACGATCACGCCGCCGCCTCGCGGTAGACCGCCACCGTGCCGGCGGCCGCGTCGTCCCAGGTCGGCGGGAGGAAGCCGCCGACCGAACGCCCCAGCGCTTGCTCGATGCCGGCGGCGATCGACGCGACGTCCTCGGGATCGACGAGCACCGCCTTGCCCTGCGCGACCTCCACCATCGCGCTGTCGCGCGACGTGACGACGGGTGTGCCGCACGCGAGCGCCTCCGCGACGGGGATGCCGAAGCCCTCGTACAGCGACGGGTAGACGAGGCAGCGCGCACCGCGATAGAGCTGTGCGAGCTCGTCGTCGCCGACGCGCCCGAGCCAACCGATGCCCGGCTCGACGCCGCCCCAGCCCCGGTCGCCGACGATGCGGAGCTCGACCCCGAGGCGACGCGCCGCCTCGATCGTGCGCCGCAGGTTCTTGCGCGGCTCGAGGGTGCCGACGGCGAGCACGTAGTCGCCCTCTGCGCGCGGCCCGTCCGGCGTGAACGCCGCGGCGACGCCGTTCGGCACGACGCGCACCCGGTCCGGCGGGACGCCGAGCACGGCCTCCACCTCGCGCGCCGTGAACTCCGAGACCGCGATCACGCGCGTCGCGGCGCGGATCATCTGGGGAACGACACGCGGAGCATAGGTCCGCGTCCAGCGCGGGAACCACTCAGGCCGTCGGAGGACGGCGAGGTCGTGCACGGTGACGACGGTCGGCACGCGGGGACGCAATGGCCCGTAATACGTCGGGCAGTGCAGGACGTCGACGTCGCGCAGCGTCGAGAGCCGCCAGGGATACCACCACAGCTCGCGCACGAGGACCGCCGCGTGCCCGGCGTCGCCGAAGGCGATCCGCCGTGCGTCGATCCGTTCGAGCAGGTTCTCGATGTACCGCGCCGTGCCGGCGCGCGTCAGCCGCAGCGGCGTGACGTCGAGCGCGACGTTCACGACCACGCCTCGAGATGGGCGCGCGCGTTCGACTCCCAGGTGAACGAGCGCGCATGCGCGATGCCGCGCGGCACGAGCTCGTCGCGCCGCGCCTCCGCGTCCTCGATCGCCTGCCCGATCGCGTCTGGATCGTCGGGGTCCGCGCGGACGGCGACGTCGCCGCTCGCCTCGTCCAGCGACGCATGCGACGACGCGACGACCGGCGTTCCGCATGCCATTGCCTCGATGATCGGCATCCCGAACCCCTCGAAGCGCGACGGATAGACGAGAACGGATGCGCCGCGAAGCTGACGCGCGAGCTCCTCGTCGTGAAGCGGGCCGAGCCACGTGACGTGCTCGCCGCGCGCCTCGACGTCGCCCCAGCCACGTGCACCGACGACGCGCAGCTCGCGTCCGCGCAGTGCCGCAATCGCGTTGGCGAGGTTCTTCCGCGGCTCGAGGGTGCCGACCGCGAGCACGTAGTCGCCGTCGGCCCGCGCGCCGTCGGGGGTGTAGACGGCGTCGACGCCCGGGTAGGCGACGTGGATCCGCTCGTCCGGGACGCCGAGCGTCGCCGCGACGTCGTCGCCCGTGAAGCGGGAGTTGACGACGATGACGTCGCACGCTCGCGCCGCATGGGCGTACTTCGCGCGGTGCATCCGCTTCGTCCTGGGATGAACCCATTCGGGATGGTGCAGGGGCACGAGATCGTGGATCATCGTCGAGCGCAGTCCGTCGCGCTGCGGCGGGTACATCCAGTCGCTGAAGTGGAAGACGTCGAGCGAGCCGACGATGCGCTCGACGGGCGGCCGCCCGAACTTGCTCCAGAGCGTCCGCATGGCATGCGCCGCCGGCACGGTCGGCAGGCGCAGCTCGACGGCGATTCCGGCGAGCGACTCCTCGATCAGCCGCTTCCCGCCCGAGCTCGCCGGCGCGAACGCGACGATCTCGTCGTCCGTCCCCGCGAGGCCGACCAGCGAGCCACGGATGTAGTTGCCGACGCCGCTGCGCGGGTGGGACAGCGGCGAGACGTCGACGACCACTCTCACGCCACCCACCGCCCGTGCGCGAACGCGATCGCCGCCGCCGCGGCGATCGCGGCAAACGTGGGCGCGAGCGTCCGCACGTACGGCGCGAGGACGATGAAGAGCGGGAAGTCGGCGAGCAGGAACCGAGGGAGGCTGACCAGCGGCACGACGGCCGCCGGCGACGAGAGGACGATGACGAGCGTCGCCAGCGAGTACAGCCCGTACGCCGCGCCGAGCCGGCGCCAGGCGACCCACGTCAACCACCCCGCGACGACGAGCAGCGCGAACTGCACGACGTTCCAGGTCGCCCACATGTCGTTGCGGGTGTACGCACCGTCGGTCGGCAGGTGCAGGACGAGCTGGCCGAGCCCCTGCTGCGCGGAGCGGGCGGCGTCCCACAGGCCCTCGAGCGGACCGAGCGCCGGCGTGTGCCGCTGCCAGAACACGGCCTCGGCGTCGGCGAATGCGAACGCGTCGCCGTAGTGCTCGTGCAGGTAGAGCATGTACGCGAGCAGCGCGGCGGGCAGGAGCAGCAGCGGCGCGAGCGCGCGCGGGCCGCGCCGCCAGAGCAGCAGGACGAGCGCCGGGAGCAGCGCGAGCCCGAGCAGGCGCGTCGCGACGGCGAGCCCGCCGAAGATCCCGGCTGCGAGCGAGCGCCCGCGCACGGCCGCGTCGAACGCCGCGAGCACGAGCAGGAGAAAGAGCGCGTCGCTGTAGACCGAGGTGAAGACGTAGGCGACCGGGTAGAGCGCGAGCAACAGCACCGCGTCGCGCGACCGCGACAGGCGGTAGAGGAGCGCCGCCGCGCCGGCCGCGGAGGCGAGTGAGATGAGGACGCCTGCCGCGAGATGCGAGCGCAGGACGAACGCCAGGGCGCGGACGCAGAGGGGATAGAGAGGGAAGAAGGCCGCCGACTGGTTGCTGGCCTTCGGATAGCCGTAGTGCGAGATCCCGAGGAACCAGCCGGCGTCCCAGTGCGCGAAGGCGCCGAAGAGGAGGCTTCCGAACGCGGGCCGCGTCTGCGTCCAGAGCAACGCGGCGATCGCCCCGACGACATAGGCGAGGCGGATCGCGACGAGGCCGCGCGCGGCGCTCAATGCGGCTGGAGGTATCTGAAGTAGTCGACGTGCACGCCGAGGAGCCGGTTGTCCTGGATGTGCAACTGCGGATAGTTCGCCGGAACGCGCGCCGGTGAGACCGATAGGTTGACCACGCACGTGCCGCCGCGGGGCTGCAGCGGCAGCGTCACGACGTGCGCCTGGTCTTTCGGATGGACGACGAGCGGCGGCCGCGCCGGCGTCGTGCCGCCGATCGCCACGTGCTGCACCGTGTGCGCGAAGAGGCCGGGATCGCTCCGGACGTCGAAGCGGAGCCGGCCGCCCGTGCACTGCTCGCGCGTCCACTGCAGCTGCGGCCCCGTCCAGTTGTCGTCGTACCAGCCCGTGATCCGGAACGCGAGCCGCACCGGCTTCCGCACGCGATAGAGGGCAAGCAGGTGATGCGGGTCGCCGGCGATGCGCTGCCCGACGACCGGCGTGCGGGTGTCGGTCAAGACGTAGTCCGCGTCGATCGGCCGGCCGCTCGCGTCGACCAGGTCGCTCGACGCGCGCTGCGCCGTCACGTTCGTCTGCGGCATGTTCCCGGGCAGCTCGGCGCCGTTGAGGCCGTAGACGCCGCGGACGCTTCGGTTCCAGAACTCGTCCTGCCAGATCCGGACGGGGCTGCCGCCGCTCCAGAGGACGGCGACGTTCGCGTCCGTGCCGACCGTCCGGTCGATCCAGCTCGTGCCGGCGGCGACGCCCGCGTCGTAGAAGTGAATCGACGCCTGCGGGAAGCCGCCGGGCCACGCCTCGAGCGGGACCCACGTGAGGACGAACCCCGCGGCCACGAGCGCGGGCAGCCACGGCGCGAACCGCGCCGGCAGCCAGAGGAACGCGGCCGCCAGCGCGAGCGCGGTGAGGGACGCGACGAGTGCGACGGTCTCCTTCCCCGTCCAGCTCGAGCCGAGGTACCACCAGGGCTGGAGCGACGGCGTGTCCGACTGCGAGTTCTCGTCGAGCAGCGTCACGAAGGGGATCGCCCCGACGAGCGCGACCGCGGCGAGCGCGCCGACGGCGGTCGCCCGCGGGGGGCGCGGCTGCCCGCGCTCGATCCACGCGAGCAGCGCGATCACGAGCAGCGGCGTGAGGTAGAAGAGGTTGCGCTCCTCGAGGCGCAGCGAGTAGCGCGATGCGAAGACCCCGACCTCGAGCACGAGCCAGACACCGAGCGACGCGATGGCGGCGGCAAGCACGCGCAGCTGCCGGTCGAGGTGGCGCGCGCTCGCGAGCACGACGACGGAGGCGGCGAACGGAAGCACCCAGGTGGTCAACGCGAGGGTCGAGACGTGGAGGACGACCCACTCGAGCACCGGCCAGAAGTGGTAGCTCGTACTGCCGGCGACGCTGTACCCGCCGAGCACGCTGAAGACCGAGCGGCCGCGTGCCGTCTCATACACGACGACGGCGAGCGCGACGACGGCGACGAGCCCGTAGAGCGGCCGCCACGCGCGCAGGCTCCGCGGCCGACCACGTTCGATCCACGCGAGCGCGAGCGGCGCGGTCAGCACCGCCGCGAACAGCACGACCGCCTGTGCGCGTGTCAGGAAGAGCAGCACGCAGAGTGCGAGGACGACGACCTGCCGCCGCAGGGTCGGGCGGTCGAGTGCCGCGACGAGCGCGAGCACGAACCAGGCGAAGAGCGGATAGAAGACGTTCTCCGTCATCAGCGACGCGACGTAGACGCCCGCCGGCAGCGCAACCGCGAGCGCCGCCGCGGCGAGGGCGGCCGGCACCCGCACGACCCGCCGCGCCAGCAGGTAGACGGGCACGACGACGGAGCACATGAGCAGCGCGTTGAGGACGCGCGCGAGCGCATAGACGTCGGTCATGCGGTCCGCGACCGCGTACGCGATCGACAGCACGAGCGGATAGACGTAGCCGTAGCCGGCGGCATGGCCGCGGATCGTGAAGCCGGCGCCGTCTGCGACGCTGCGCGCGGTGTCGGAGTAGACGAGCTCGTCGACCATGATCCACGGGGTCTTGACGCGGAGCGCGAGCGTGAGCGTGACGGCGACCGCGACTGCGTACAGCGCGCCGAGCCAGAGCCACGCCGGCAGCGCCGGCCAGGTCCGCCAACGTGGTTGCCGAACATGGCTCCGCCGGGCGACGATGCCGAGGTCGCGCAGCTCGCGCGCCAGCGGCGCCGTCTCCACTCCGGCGTCCGCCGCGGCCGCCGCCACCTCGTGGAGGACTTTCGCCTCGACGTCCGCGCCGCCGGCCGCCTGCTCGAGCGCGGAGACGTACAGCTCGGCGACGTGGTCGAGGCCGTGCTCGCGGCCGACGTACGCGCGCGCCGCCTCGCCCATCCGCTCCGCGACGCCGGGCTCGGCGAGCCGCTCGAAGGCGCGAGCGAGCGCGTCCTCCTCGCCCTCGCCGACCGGGACCTTGAGCGCGACGTCGTCGGGCAGCTCCGCGAACCAGCCGAGATCGCTGACGACGAGCGGCTTGCCGAGCGAAAGCGTGCGGATCGCGCTGCCGGACGTCTCCCCCATCGTCGGCGCGCGCAGCAGCACGACCGCGTCGCACGCCGCGATCAGCGACATCAGCCGCGGCTCCTCGACGTACGGCTCGCGGATCACGCCGTCCGGCAGTCCGTCACGGACCGTGTAGCCCGGCGCCTCTGCACCGACGAGCAGCAGCCGCGCGTCGGGATGGGTCTCGCGGAACTCGGCGAACGCGCGCAGCAGCTGCGGGATCCGCTTGTTCTCGTTGAGGTGCCCGAAACAGCCGAACACGGGCGAGCCGGCGACCTCTGCCGGCTCGACGTCCTCGGCCGGCCACGCGGGGTGCGGAACGTGCCAGAGCGGCCCGTCGTAGCCGTGCTCGCGGACCTGTGCGGCGACGTAGTCGGAGTGGACGATCACGCCCGTCGCGCGGTCGAGCACCTGCGCGACGAGCGGGAACTCGGTCGGCCGCACCTCCCAGAGCGGCGGGACGCGCCCCTCGAGCACGCCCCAGCCGAGCATCCGCCCCGCCGGCCCGGCCTCACGCTCCATCGCGGCGAGGTAGGCGTGGCCGTCGTTGCGGCCGATCGTCATCCCCGCGACGAGATGGTGGATGACGAAGTCGTGCAGCACGACGACGCCCGGCCGGCGGCGCAGCGCGTCGACGATCCACGAATGCGCGTCCGGGTCGTTGCCGACGTGGTAGAGCGCGACATCCGCGTCGCCGACGGGCCGCGTTCGGCCCGGCCGCACGACCTCGACCGCGATCCGGCGCTCGAGTGCCGGGACGAGCAGCGCGGAGTAGTCCGCGATGCCGCTCGTCGAGGGCGGCAGTGGCGAGAAGTACGCGACCTTCACACGAACTCCAGCAACCGCTCGACGCACTTCGCCCAGGTCACGTTCCGTGCGAGCTCGTGACCGGCGCGCCCGAGGCTGCGTGCCTCGTCCTCGCTGAACGTGAGCGCCTGCGCGAGCTCGTCCGCGGTCGGCGCGACGACGCGCCCGGTCCGCCCGTCGTGGACGATGTCGAGCGGCCCGCCAGCGTCGGTCGTCGTGATCACGGGCTTGTCGGAGAGGAACGCCTCATACGGCACGAGGCCGTAGTCCTCGTCGACCGGCGCGTAGTAAACGGCGCGGCAGCGCGCGTAGAGCTCGGCGAGCTCCACGTCGCTGACGCGGCCGACGAACTCGACGCCGCCGTTCGCCAGCCGCTCGAGCCGCTCGCGGTCCGGGCCGTCGCCGGCGATGACGACGCGCACACCCGGGACGCGCGCGGCGGCCTCGATCAGCAGGTCGATGCGCTTCGCACGGTCGAGCCGGTTCACGGACAGCACGAAGTCGCCGTACTCGGCGCAGTGGAAGTCGAGCTGCGCGGGCGGCGGCGCGAGCACTTCAGCGTCGAGCCCCACGGAGTCCTGCAGACGCCCGGCGACGATCGACGACGTCGTGAAGATCTTGCGCGCCTCGCCGAGCGTCGTGCGGTCGAGCTCGAGCACCTTCCGTCGCAGCGCACGGTCCTCCGCCGACTCGGAGAACTGTCCGAGCTCGGTGCGATCGAGATCCCACGCCTGGCGGAACTGGTGCAGGAGCCAGACGACCTTGCGCGGATGACGGACGACGTACGACGGGAACTTCGTCGCGATCACCGCGTCGATCGGACGTCCGTTCGCCTCCTCGAGATCGAGCAGCCGCCACAGGAAGGCCTGCGTCAGCACACGCTCGCTCGGATACCACTTGAACGGAATCGTCACGAGCTCGGCGTCGTGGCCGTGCTCGCGAAGGGCGGCCACGAGACCGTCCGCGAAGATCTCCGTGCCGCCCCGCTCGAACGGCACCTGGGGCATACAGACTGCGAGCCTCACCCGCGGCGCTCGAGCTCGTCGACCCGGCGCGCGAGGTCGTCGACGAGGCGCAGGAGCGCGTCGTTGACGATCCGCTGCTCGGCGAAGGCGGGCTCGACGTACCAGCGCATCAGCTTGCGGAGCACCCGCTTCACCTGGAACGCGAGC
>DATCJJ010000177.1:0-43192 GCA_036562845.1 Gaiellaceae bacterium
CCGGCGTTGGGCGGCGGCGAACACGGTCGGCGCCTACATCGTCCTCAGCGGGTTCGGCGACTGGGCGACGTGCCCGTGGCAGCCACAGGCGTGGCACCAGTACTCGGGCACGCTGCCGGAGTACACGTTCTCGCCGAGCTCCTTCATGATCTCGCCCGGATTCGACGAGGCGAGTGCGGGTGCGCCCGTGCTCGGCCGCAGCCTCGACGTCTGGCGGCGGAGCATCGCCGACATGGTCGCCTCCAACGCGCCGTGGCAGCTCGTGATCAGCTTCAACGAGTGGCCCGAGGGGACGTCGATCGAAAGCGGCGGGGACTGGGCCAGCGCATCGGGCTACGGCGCCTATCTCGACGCCCTCCACGACGGCATTCCCGCGCGTGCCTGATGCGGATCATCGCGGGGGAGCACAAGGGCGCCCGGATCTTCGCGCCGCCGGGCCGTGAGACGAGGCCGACGTCGGACCGGGTGCGCGAGAACGTCTTCAACATCATCGCGCCGTGGGTGGAGGACGCGCGCGTGCTCGATCTCTACGCCGGCTCCGGCGCGATGGGGCTCGAGGCGCTGTCGCGCGGCGCGACCGCGGCCGTCTTCGTCGAGAGCGAGCCCGGCGCGGTGCGCGCGATCGAGCGCAACCTCGACAAGCTGCGCGTCCGCGGTGCGACCGTCCTCCGGGTCGGCGTGACAACGGCTCTCGCCCGCGAGGCCTCCTCGGGCAGGAAGTACGATCTCGTGCTGCTCGACCCGCCGTACTCGATGACCGACTTCGCATCCCTCGGCCGCTTCCTCCCGGACGTCCTCGCCGACGATGGGCTGCTCGTGGTCGAGACCGCCGCCCGCGTCGAGCCCGAGCTCCCCGGCCTGAGCGTCCGCACGACGCGGAAGTACGGCTCCACGCGCGTGACCGTCTTCGAGCACGAATGATCACCGCGATCTGCCCCGGCTCGTACGACCCCGTCACCAACGGGCACATCGACGTGATCACGCGCGCCGCCGGCATCTTCGACCGGGTCGTGGTCGGCGTCGTCGGCAACCCGCAGCACAAGACGCCGATGTTCTCGCTCGACGAGCGCGTCGCCTTCCTGCGCGAGGCGCTCGCCGGCCTGGACAACGTGGAGGTGGACGTCTTCCGCGAGCTCGTCGTCGACTTCGCTCACAAGTGGAACGCCAAGGTGATCGTCAAGGGGCTCCGCGTGATCTCGGACTTCGAGTGGGAGTTCCAGATGAATCAGCTGAACCGGACGCTCGCCCCGGACGTGGAGACCGTCTACGTGATGGCGAGCCCGAACGTCAGCTTCGTCTCCTCCAGCGGCGTCAAGGAGATCGCTGCGTTCGGCGGCAAGGTCGACGAGCTCGTGCCGGAGTCGGTCGCGCGCCGCTTCGCGGAGCTGTTCCCGGATGGCCGTCCGGGGACGCCGGAGAACCCCGGCGAATAGCTACCCGGCCTTTCGCGCGACGTTGAGCATCGTCAGGTACGTCTTCGTGACGCGGCCGTCCGGGCGTGCCTCGATCCTGCGGCGGATCCGCCGGTAGAGCTCCTGCCGCCGCTCGTCGTCGAGCGCCCGATGGCCGGAATACGTGTCCAGCAGCGCGATGTACTCGTCGGCGGTGTACGGCTGGTCCCACAGGTACCTACGCCAGGCGACGTACTCGAAGAAGCCGCCTGCCTCGATCTCCTCGCGCAGGCTCTCGACCGCGTCCGGCGTTGGCGGCGGCTGGTTGTCCTCGCTCGGCGCGACGGCGTCGTAGTCCTCCTGCACCTCGACCCAGAAGCTGTCGCCGCCCGGCCGCTGGACGTGCAGCGTCCCGCCGACGCCGAGGCAGCCGCCCGGGCGGAGGAGGCGTGCCGGCTTCGCGTACCGGAGCTCCGGGTCGACCCAGTGGAGCGCCGTGAAGGCGACCACGGCGTCGAACCCGGCCCGCTCCGGCTCCCACGCCTCGAAGTTGGCGTTGACGACCTCCACGTCGGGGAACGGGGCCAGCTTCCGCCCGGCCATCGCGGCGAGGCCCGCACCCAGCTCCACGCAGACGACCGTGTAGCCGCGGCGTGCCAGCGCGAGCGTCGCCTGGCCCGTGCCGCAGCCGATCTCGAGCAGGCGAGCGCCCGCACCGAGGCCTGCCAGCGCCTCCAGGTCATCGAACAGCTCCTCGGGATAGGTCGGCCTGGCACGGTCGTAGACCTCCGGCACCTGCTCGAACATCGTCCGTAGCTGCTCCCGCTCCATCGGCCAGAAGCTTGCAGGGAAACGGCTCCCGGCGGCGGAGTACGGGGTGCCCGCCTGCCCAGTCGTTAGACTCAGGAGACCCATGGACGTACTCGTTCTTATCGACAAGCTCGACGACCTCGTGCACAACGCGAAGGCCGTGCCGCTGACCGATCAGGTCCGGATCGACCGCGAG
The DNA here is from genome assembly GCA_036562845.1 of Gaiellaceae bacterium. Taxonomy (GTDB): domain Bacteria; phylum Actinomycetota; class Thermoleophilia; order Gaiellales; family Gaiellaceae; genus Palsa-739. Next base: position 2,398 of record DATCJJ010000177.1, read on the forward strand.
GAGATCTACGACATCCTCGACCAGATGCGCGCGACGATCCCCGAGGAGATCAAGCAGGCCCGCTGGATCGTGAAGGAGCGGCAGGAGATGCTTGCGGAGGCGAAGCGCGAGGTCGACCGGCTGCTCGCCGAAGCGCGCGAGCAGGCGGTGCGCGAGGCGTCCCAGACGGAGATCGTCAAGATCGCGGAGCGGCAGGCGCAGGACATCGTCGACGAGGCGCGGCGTGAGGCTCGCGAGGCCCGGCTCGAGATGGAGGACTGGGCCGACTCGATGCTCGCGTCGCTCGAGACGAACCTCGATCGCTTCCTCACCGCAGTACGACGCGGCCGCGAGCGGTTGCACGAGCGCTCACAGGAGAGCGTCGTCGGCGCCGGCATCGGCCCGAGCGGCGACGGGCTGAGCGACGAGCTGGGCTACTAGGCACCTCGGCTTTCTCCCGCCTGTGTGGCGCACGATCGTGGAGTGGCTGGTGACGCTTGCGGTCGCCGCGCTGTTCGTGCTCGCGTTCGAGGCGGAGGTCGCTCAGCCGTTTCGCGTTCCGACGTCATCGATGGAGCCGACACTCCTCTGCGCGAAGCCGGGTCTCGGCTGCACGGCGTCGCTCAACGACCGCGTCATCGTCGCGAAGGTCGTCTATCGCTTTCGCGACCCGCGGCGCTTCGAGATCGCGGTCTTCCATGCGCCTGCACTCGCGCGCTCGAGATGCAGCGAGGGCGGCACGTATCTCAAGCGCGTGATCGGGCTGCCCGGCGACGTGATCTCTGAACGCAATGGCGTGTTCTACGACAACGGGAAGAAGCTGAACGAGCCGTACCTCTCGTTCTACGAGCGCGACTCGGTCACGCACACGTGGCCGCGCGTGCCGCCGGATCACTACTTCATGATGGGCGACAACCGGCTCGGCTCGTGCGACTCGCGCACGTGGGGGACGGTCGCGCGCAGTGCGTTCATCGGGCCTGTGGTGGCTACGTATTGGCCGCCGACCCGTTGGACGATTCGCTGATCGCTTTCGCCAGCTCTGCGAACGCGATTGCGGCGTCGCTGCGGTAGCGGTCGCGATGCCAGACGATCGCAAGCCGCCGCGGCGGAATGCGGTTGCCGAACGGGAGCGCGACGTACGCCGGGTTGCGCGGGTTGACGACGAGCTGCGGGACGACGGCGACGCCGAGGCCCTCCGCGACGAGCCCGACGAGCGTCCCGTTGTCGTCGCTCCGGAAGACGATGTTGAGGTCGGGCACGCGCCCCCGCAGAAATGTTTCCGGCTCGCCGACATGGCGCCACGTGACGAGCGGCTTGCCGCCGAGCTCGCGGAGTGACGGCGCGCTCTCGCGCCCCGCGAGATCCGAGCCGGACTGCACGAGCAGGACGTACGGGTCGGTCAGCACTTCCTCCGACTCGAACGGCCCTTCCGGCAGCGGAAGGTCGGCGAACGTGAGGTCGAGCTCGCCGTGCTCGAGCAGGCGGAGCAGGTCGGCGGCGTCGGTCTCCTCGCGCACGCTCACTTCGACGCGCGGCCAGTCCTGCTTGAAGCGGCGGAGGAGGCCGGGGAGGATGCGCGCGCCGACGCTCTGGAAGATGCCGACGCGCAGCGGGCCGGCGGCGCCCTCGGCGAAGGCGTCCATGTCGGCGCGGGCGGCGTCGAGCTGGGCGACGATCGCGTCGGCGTGGCGTAGGAGGAGGCGTCCGGCGTCCGTCAGGTCGACCGGCCTCGGGCCGCCGGGGCGCTCGACGAGCCGCTGGCCGACCGCCCGCTCGAGCTGGGCCACCTGCTGGCTCACCGCGGACTGCGTGTAGCCGAGCTCGCGTGCGGCGCGCCCGAACGAGCGGGTGCGCCCAACACCTTCGAGCGCAGCGAAATGCCTGAGTTCCACCCCCGGCCATCTATCACGTTCCATAATCAACATGAACAGTAGCTGGATTTGTGCTAATAGCAGCCGCCAGGCACGCTTTACCAAATGAAGCTCGCTGCCGCCCTCGGAATCGTCTATGTCGTCTGGGGATCGACGTACCTCGCGATCGCGGTCGCCGACCGCTCGCTGCCGCCGTTCCTCATGCTCTCGGTGCGCTTCCTGCTCGCGGGAGCGCTCATGTGGGCGTGGTCCGCGCGCCGCGGGGAGATCGCAGCCGAACGCCCGGGACGCCGCCAGTGGGCCGCCGCGGCCGTCGTGGGGGGCGCGCTGCTCGTCCTCGACACGGGCGGGGTCGCCTGGGCGGAGCTCCGCGTCAGCTCGGGCATCGCGGCGCTCCTCATCGCAAGCGTCCCGCTCTTCATGGCGATCCTCGACCGGACGTTCTTCGGCATCCGCATGCCCGTCGGCGGGGCGGCAGGCATCGCGACCGGCCTGCTCGGGGTCGGGATCCTCGTCGGGCCGAGCGCGTCGATCGACGCACTCGGCTCTGCCGTGCTGCTGCTTGCGTCGTTCGCCTGGGCGGCGGGCTCCGCGTATGCGCGCATCGCGCCGCTGCCGCGGTCGCCGTTTGTGTCGGCTGCGATGCAGATGCTGTGTGCCGGTGCGATGCTCGGCGTGGTCGGGATCGCGCGGGGTGAGCGTGTCGATTTCGGTGCGATCTCCGCAGCGTCGCTCGCCGCCGTGGCGTTCCTCATCGTCTTCGGCTCGCTGATCGCGTTCACCGCCTACGGCTGGCTCCTCAAGCACGCGCCGACGACGCTGCTCTCGACGTACGCCTACGTGAATCCAGCCGTCGCCGTGTTCCTCGGCTGGGGGCTCGCGGGCGAGCATGTCGGCGGCCGCGAGATCTCGGCCGGTCTCGTGATCCTCTCGTCGGTGGCGATGCTCGTCTTCGCGCGCGAGCCGAAGGAAGGCCCGGCACCGATCGCGGAGGCGCTGCCCTCGTACATCCGCGAGCAGGAGGCGCGCCGCGCGCCGATGCCGACCGTGCCGCGGCTCGTGGACTTGCATCGCATCGCCTAGCCGCCGCTACCGTGACGGCATGACGACGTTCAGTCTCAGGAACGTCAAGCTTCGGGGCGGTGAGCAGTTTCGCGACACGGTCACGGTGCAGCTCGAGCCGCTCGTCCTCGGCGGCCAGGAGTACGCGCCCGTGCCGGCCGAGGTGCCCGCGGAGCTGACGATCACAAAGGCGATGACCGGCAGCGTCTATCAGTTGTCGTTCCGTGCCGAGCTCCACGGGCCGTGCTTCCGCTGCCTGCGCGACACCGTCGTCGCGGAGTCCGTCGAGGCGCAGGAGTATCAGGCGACGAATCCGAACGGCGACGAGGAGCTCGAGACGCCGTACCTCGCAGAGGACGCGCTCGACCTCTCTGCCTGGGCGCGCGATGCGCTGGCGCTCGGGCTGCCGGACAAGATCCTGCACAGCCCCGACTGCGCCGGCCTCTGCCCGGTGTGCGGCAAGGATCTGAACGACGAGCCGCACACGCACGAGGAGCTCGGCGGCGACCCGCGCTGGGCCGCTCTCGAAGACTTGAAGGGCCAGCTCTGATGCCCGCGCGCGTCGTCGCTCCGGAGGGGCTCGAATGGATCACGCGGCCGCACGAGCCGGGCGAGCCGGCCCGCCACGTCGCAGAGCTCAGCGAGCGAGCGGGCTTCGCGCACACGCGCGCGAACATCTGGCGCTACGAGCCGGGCGCAGCAGGACGCCGTCATCGCCATCCGTTCCAGGAGGAGACGTTCGTCGTCCTGCGCGGCACGCTGTCGATGTACGTCGGCGAGCCGCCCATCCGGCACGACGTGCCGACAGGCGGCCTCATCCACATCGACGCCGAGACGCCGCTCCAGACCGTGAACCACGGCGACGACGAGTTGCTGCTGTACGTCTACGGCACGCCGCCCGAGACCGAGCACGCCGAGGTTCTCGACTCCGCGGTCTAAGAGCGGGGTCTGACACCCGCTTCGTGGGACTCAGACCCCATCGATAGCCGACATGTCCGCGTACCGGTCCCCCGCCGCGACATCCGGCGGGAAGATCGCGTCGAGATCCGCCAGCTCGTCCGCCGTCAGCTCGACGCCGTCGGCCGCCGCGTTCTCCTCGAGATACGACCGCCGCTTCGTTCCGGGAATCGGAACGACGTCGTCCCCGCGCGACAGCACCCACGCGAGTGCGAGCTGGCCCGGCGTGCAGCCCTTCGCCGCCGCGAGCTCCTGCACCCGCTCGACGAGGTCGAGGTTTCGCTGGAAGTTCTCGCCGGTGAACCGCGGATGAGTCCGGCGGAAGTCGCCCTCCTCGAAGTCGCCCGGCGACTGGAACCGTCCCGTCAGGAACCCGCGGCCGAGCGGCGAGTAAGCGACGAAGCCGATGCCGAGCTCGCGGATGGTCTCGAGCACGCCGTTCGTCTCGGGATTGCGCGTCCACAGCGACCACTCCGACTGCAGCGCGGTCACCGGATGCACCGCATGTGCGCGGCGGATCGTCTCTGCCGACGCCTCCGAGAGCCCGATGTGCTTCACCTTGCCCGCGTCGACAAGCTCCTTGAGCGCGCCGGCCGTCTCCTCGATCGGCACCGTTTTGTCGACACGATGCTGGTAGTAGAGATCGACGTGCTCGACGCCGAGCCGCTCGAGCGACCGGTCGATCGCCCGCCGGATGTACTCCGGCTTGCCGTTGATCTCGCGGCTGCCGTCCTCGTTCCGGACGTTGCCGAACTTCGTCGCGAGGACGAGCTCGTCGCGGCGGCCCGCGATCGCGCGGCCGACGAGCCGCTCGTTGTCGCCCATCTCGTGCCCGTAGATGTCGGCGGTGTCGAGGAAGACGATCCCGAGCTCGAGCGCCCGGTGGATCGTCGCGATCGACTCCTCCTCGTCCGTGGCGCCGTACCAGGCCGACATCCCCATGCAGCCGAGCCCCTGCGCCGAGACCTGCAATCCCTGCCCGAGTGTGCGTGTTCTCATCGTCCGACGCTACCGCAGCGGGCCTCGCTATGCGTCCGGCTATAGTGGCCGGTCGCAGATGGCTGTCCCGAAGAGAAAAACGTCCAAGGCACGGCGTGACAAGCGTCGCGCGACGCATGCGATCAGCGCGCCGAAGGTGAACGTCTGCCCCCGGTGCGGGCAGCCAAAGCGCCCGCATCGCGTCTGCCCGACCTGCGGTACCTATAAGGGCCGCGAGGTCGAGCCGCTCCGTATCGACGCCCCGTAGCAATGGCCCGCATCGCGGTCGACGCGATGGGAGGCGACCGAGGCCCCGACGAGATTGTCGCGGGTGCGCTCGAGGCGCGCGGTGACGGCGTCGAGCCGGTGATCGTCGGCGACCCCGGCCTCGACACGCACGGCCTCGAGTTGATCCCCGCAGCGGACGTGATCGAGATGCACGAGAAGCCGGCGGAGGCGGCCCGCGCCAAGCCGGACAGCTCGCTCGTCACGGCCGTGCGCACCGTCGCCGAGGGGCAGACGGACGCTGTCGTCTCCGCCGGGAACACGGGCGCAGTTCTCGCTGCCGGGCTCCTCGAGCTGCGACGGATACCCGGTGTCATGCGACCGGCGATCGCCGTGCCGATCCCCGCCGAGCGCGGGCCGTCCGTCCTGCTCGACGCCGGCGCGAATGCCGACGCGCGCCCCGAGCACCTGCTGCAGTTCGCGACGATGGGCGCTGTCTTCGCCGCCGAGATCCTCGGCATCGAGCGTCCGACCATCCGGCTCCTCTCGATCGGCGAGGAGCGCGAGAAGGGGAATCAGCTCACACTCGAGGCGCACGAGCTGCTCGCCGCGAGCGACCTCGACTTCGCCGGCAACACCGAGGGCCGAGACATCCTGCGCGGTGCCGCCGACGTCGTCGTCACCGACGGCTTCACGGGCAACGTCGTCCTGAAGACCCTCGAAGGCACGATCCGCACGATCCTCGAGGCGCTGCGCGCCGAGATCACCGCGACGCCGCGCGGCAAGCTCGGCGGGCTGTTCATCCGCCCGGCTGCGCGGCGACTCAGGCACCGGCTCGATCCCGACACCTACGGCGGCGCGTACCTCCTCGGCCTGCGCGGGCTTGCCGTGGTCGCGCACGGGAACTCGTCGCGCACCGCGATCGCGAACGCCGTCCGGCTCGCCGCGCGCGGCGTCGAGCACGACGTCGTCGGGAGGCTCGCTGCAAGCCTGCCCCAGCGGACCGAGGTTGTATGATCGGCGCGCTTATCGGCCACGGCCCTAACCCACGACCTTTGATGAGGTGACATGGCAGCGTCGCGCGAGGAAGTCTTCGAGCGGGTCAAGGAAGTCCTGACCGAGCAGCTCGGGATCGAGGAATCCGACATCACGGAAGAGGCGTCGTTTCAGGAGGATCTCGACGCCGACTCGCTCGACCTCGTCGAGCTGATCATGGAGCTCGAGGACCAGTTCGGGATCAAGATCTCGGACGAGGACGCCCAGAAGATCACGACTGTCGGCCAGGCTGTCGACTACGTCTCGTCACACCAGTAGCGAGCCGCTCGGCGCGCTGATCGAGGCGTTGCCGTCCGAACGGGCGGCGACGGCGTTCACGCACTCGTCGTGGGCGAGCGATCGCACCGAGTCGTATGAGCGACTCGAGTTCCTCGGCGACAGCGTGCTGGAGCTCGCCATCGCGCACGAGCTGTACGACCGCTATCCCGAGTTCTCGGAGGGACGGCTCGCGAAGATCCGCTCGCACGTCGTCTCGCGTGCGAGCTGCGCCGTGGTCGCGCGCGAGCTCGATCTCGGCAAGCGGCTCGGCCGGCACGCCGCCGCCGGCCTGCAGGCGGAGGAGATCGAGCGGCTCGCAAAGAACCGCAACGTGCTCGCCGCGCTGCTCGAAGCGGTGCTCGGCGCGCTCTTCCTCGAGCACGGGTTCGCAAAGATCGAGGACGCAGTGGTCGGTGCCTTCGCTGCGCGGATCGACTACGCGCTGACGACGCATGTCGACCACAAGACGGAGCTGCAGGAAGCGCTCGCGCGCAGCGGCCGTCAGGTCGCGTACTCGGTGCTCTCTGCGGAAGGGCCGCCGCACGAGCGGCACTTCACCTGCGCCGCCGTCGTCGACGGGGAACAGCTCGGCGTGGGGGAGGGCAACTCGAAGAAAGCGGCCGAGCAGGAAGCCGCGCGAGAAGCCTTGAGCAGGCTGACTGGTTAGCGCAAGACCCCTGGAGTCCCGTCCGCGTTCGCAGACGGGAGCGATGCGTGTGTGCGGTCTCGAGCGCTACCCGAGCAAGGCTCTGTGCATTTCCTGCGTCGGCGTGCTCGGTGCGACGCCGAGCTCCTCGCGCAGCAGCACGCGCAGCCGGTCGTAGGCGTGCAGCGCCTCGGCGGTGTTCCCTTCAGCTGCGAGTGCCTGCATGAGGATCCGCCAGCCGGACTCGCGGAAGGGCTCGCGCCGCGTCAGCTCTCGGCCGGCGCGAACCGCCGCCGGCAGCTCCGTGCCGCCGATCGCGAGCGTCGCGGATGCGTACGCCTCGAGCGCGCGCACATGCACATCGTCGAGCCGGCGCCGCTCGTCGTCGAGCCACGCCGCGTCCTCGCCGCCGAGCAGTGGACGCGCGGACGTGAAGAGCGCGACCTGCGACGGCCCCCACGCACGATGCGGCTCGGCCTGCGCGAGCGCCGACTCGGCCCGGTGCAACGCATCGATCGCCGCCTCGACGTCGACGTGAGCGTCGTCGAGCCGCATGCCGTCGAGCGGGACGACACGGCGGAGCTTCGACAGGAGCGGCGCGAGGCCGCCGTCGTGCCCGTCCGGCCACAGCGCACAGAGCACCTCGCCGCGCTCGAGCGTGCGCAGCCGGTTGAGCGTGAGGAACGCGAAGAGCAACCGGCCCTGCCGTCCCGGCAACTCCGACTCGACGCGTCGGCCGTCGACGATGATCGCCAGCGACCCGCAGAGCTGGACCTTGACGCGTGCCAACGCAACGCCAACATAGTCCCAAGGCGACTGTCGTACAACGCGGACGTCAACCGACCGAAGGAGATCCGTGATGGCGAAGCAGATCACCTGTGAGTGCGGGAAGGTCATCCGCGGCACGACCGACGACGAGGTCGTCGACGGCGCCCGCGAGCACATGCGCACCGACCATCCCGAGCTCTACGACAAGGTCGCGCGTGAGGATCTCCTCGGGTGGATCGAGGAGGTCTGAGATGGCGACTCCAACATTCGACGCGACGGTCTACAAGCAGACGACGCGGGAGCAGTGGCAGGACGCCGCCGAGGCGTGGCACCGGTGGGACCCGACGTTCGAGGACTGGCTCGGGCCGGCGACCGAGCGGATGCTCGACCTCACGGAGGTGGGTGAGGGCACGCGCGTGCTCGACGTCGCCGCCGGCTCGGGCGGGCAGACACTCGCGGCCGCGCACCGCGGCGCGACGGTGCTCGCGACGGACATCTCCGAGGCGATCCTCGCGTACGCGGCCGCCGAGGCACGGCGGGCCGGCCTCGAGCGCGTCGCGACGCGCGTCCTCGACGGCGAAGCGCTCGACGTCGAGCCGGGGACGTTCGACGCCGTCATCTCGCGGCTCGGGATCATGTACTTCCCGGACAAGCCGCGGGCGCTCGCGGAGCAGCACCGCGCGCTCCGCCCGGGCGGCCGCTTCGGCGCGATCGTCTTTGCCGAAGCCGAGGCGAACGGCTTCTTCTCGGTGCCGATCGGGATCATCCGCCGCCGGGCGGAGCTGCCGCCGCCGGCGCCCGGGCTGCCCGGGCCGTTCAGCGCCACCGGCATCGGTGCGCAGCTCGACGACGCGGGCTTTCACGACGTGAGCGTTGAGCGCGTGGCGGCGCCGCTGCGGCTCTCGAGTGCTGTGGAGTGCACCCGCCTCGAGCGCGAGTCGTTCGGGGCGCTCCACCAGATGCTGGCCGGCTTGGACGCGGCCGGGCAGGCCGAGGCCTGGGCGGAGATCGAGGAGGCGCTGGGCCAGTTCGAGGGGCCGGAAGGCTTCGTCGGGCCCTGCGAGCTGCTCGTGGCCACTGCGACGGCGTAGGGCGGACGTCTTCTCCAGCCGGGGCGCAAGCTAGCCTGCGCCCCGGTGCATCTCCGCGCCGTCAAGCTGCGTGGCTTCAAGTCCTTCCCGGACACCGTCGAGGTGCGCCTCGAGCCGGGCGTCGGCGTGATCGTCGGCCCGAACGGCTCCGGGAAGTCGAATGTCGCCGACGCGATCCGCTGGGCGGCGGGCTCGCTCAGCCCGAGCGAGTTGCGTGCCGAGAAGCCCGACGACGTGTTGTTTGCCGGCGCCGCGAACCGCGGCCCGGCGGACTTCTGCGAGGTCGAGCTCCTGTTCGACAACTCGGATCGCGGCATCGACGTCGACTACGCAGAGCTTGCGATCACGCGCCGGCTTCACCGTGGCGGCGAGGGCCAGTACCTCGTGAACAAGACGGCCGTCCGCCGGATGGATCTCGTCGAGCTGCTCGCCGACCTCGGGCTCGGCCAGGGCATGCACTCGATCATCGGGCAGGGCAAGGTCGAGGCGATCCTCGCGTCGAAGCCTGAAGAGCGGCGCGCGCTGATCGAGGAGGCCGCCGGGCTCGGCCGCTTCAAGGCGCGCAAGCATCGCGCGGAGCTGAAGCTCGCGCGGGTCTCGACGCAGGTCGAGCGTGCGCGCGACCTCGAGGAAGAAGTGCGGAAGCGCCTGCGTCCGCTCGCGCTGCAGGCGACCGCGGCCGAGCGGGCGGAGAAGCTGCGCGGTGAGATCGCGACGCTGCGGGCACGAATTGCCGAGCTCGATCTCGCGTCGCTCGACGAGCGGCTTGCAGAGGCGGCGGAGCGCAAGACGACGGCGCAGCTCGCGCGACGCGCGGCCGAGGAGAAGCTCGAGGCCGTGCTCGCGGAACGCGGCGGGGCGGAGGAGGAGCTCGCCGACGCCGCCGGGAAGCGCGAGCAGGCGATGCAGGCGCTGTACCGGCTGCGCAGTGCCGCCGAGCGGATCGCGCTCCGCCGCGAGTCTGCGACCGCGCTGCTCGAGAGCGTCCGCGGCGAGCTTGCGGATGCGGAGTCGGATGCCGGCGACCCGACGGTCGAGGTCGCGGAGCTCGAGCGGGCCGCAGCGGCGGCATCGGAGGCTGCGCGAGCCGCGGCTGTCGAACGCGAGGCACGCTTCGAGCGTGCGCGCCAGGTGCTCGCGCGTCTCGTCGCGGCGGAACGCGCGTTGCATGACGCAGCGCAGCGGCAGCTCGACGAGCTGCTCGCGGAGCGCGCGGAGATCGAGAAGGAGCTGACCGGCGCAGCCGGCGAGCGCGAGGCCGCGTTGTCGGTCTCCTATGAGCTGCGCAGCCGCGCTGCGCGGCTCGCGGTCCAGCGCGAGACGGCGACGCGCATGATCGCGCGCCTGCGTAGTGAGCTTGCCGACGCCGAGGCCGACGCTGCGCGTCCCGGTCCGTCGCCGGAGGAGCTCGAGCAGCAGGCGCTCTATGCACGCGCCGCCGCACGCGAGGCCGCACATGCGCGCGACACGCTCGCGGAGCGAACGCTGACTGCGCATGAGCGGCTCGCGACGCTCGAGCGCTCGCTTGCCGAACGCGAGGGGATCCCGCCCGCCGCACGCGCGCTCGCGGAGCAGGGCGAGCGCCTCGCGCTGTCGCTGCTCGAGATCGAGCCGGGAACAGAGCGCGCTGTTGCAGCGGCGCTCGGCTCGCGCGCGTCCGCACTCGTCGCCCCGACCGCGCGGGCTGCGCTCGAGCTGCTCGAGAAGGCGGCGGCGGCCGGGCTCGGCTCGCTCCGCGTCCTCGCAGGCCGCGATCCGCGCGAGCTCGTCGCCGAGCTGCCGGTCGTCGAGCGCGCCGAGCTGCTCGACGTCACCGTGCCGTCGGTCACGCGCGAGGGCTATGGCTACGACCCGCAGCGCGGCGAGCTCTGGTTCGCCGGGGAGACGGCGGAGGCAGTGCTGCTCGAGCTCGAAGCGCGCCGCGTCGCGCTCGCGGCAGAGGCGACGTCGCTTGCCGAGCAGTCGCGCGTTGCAGAGCGCGCGGCGGAGGTCGCCGAGCAACAGGCGGTGAAAGCAGAAGCAGCATTCGCGGCGGCGGCGCCTCGTTTGCATATCCGCCGCGCCGACCTCGACACGCTCAAGTCGCTCCTCGCGGCCGCGTCGCGACTCGAGCGCGCGCTCGACGCGCTGGACCGGGCCGTCGACGTCGTCGAAGCGCCGCTCCGCGCGCGCGGCGAGGCCGGCGCGGAGCGCACGGCCGCGATCGGCCTGCAGCTGCGCGGGCTCGGCGAGACCGAGTCGTCGCTGCGACGCGCAGTCGCCGCACATGCCGAGGGCATGACCGCCGCCGACCGCGACCTCACGCGCCTGGGGTCTGACTCCTCGCGCAGCGAGGTGTCTGACCCCGCTCTCGATGCGGAGACGCTCCGCATGCAGGCGCGCACGCTCGTCGCCGAAGCCGACGTCGCAGCCTCCGAAGCAGCAACGCTCAACGACCACTCCCGCGCAGCCGAAGCGGCGCGCATCGACGCAGCGGTCCGCGCCGGGCGCCGCCGAGCCCGCCCGCACCAGCTGGCGCGCGTCCTCGCCGGAGCAGAACGCCTCGACGTTGTCCTCGGCGGCGCGGTCGATGCTGCAGACCGCTTCGAAGCGCCGCTCCGCGCACGCGTCGACGCCGGCGGTGCACGCACGGGCACGCTCGGCGAAGAGCTGCGCCGGCTCGGCGCGGCCGAGGTCGAGCTCCGCCAGGATCTGACAAACGCGTCGGCCGGCGTGTCCACGATCGACGTCGAGGTCGCGCGCATCGAGGCAGAGGCGGACGAGGCGCGGCGCAGGCTCGACCATGCAGGCACCGACGAGCGCGCGGAGGGCGATGACCGCGACGAGCTTGCAGAGCGCGCGGAGCGTCTCGAGCGCCGGCGTGAGTCGCTCGGCCAAGTGAATCCGCTCGCCAAAGAGGAATACGACGCGGAGAAGGCGCGGCTCGAAGAGCTGACGGCGCAGCGCAAGGATCTCGAGGGGAGCCTCACGGAGCTCGAGAAGCTGCGCACCGAGCTCGCGGAGACGGTTGAACGACGCTTCACCGAGACGTTCGACGCGGTGCAGGCCAACTTCGCCGAGGTCGCGGCGACGCTCTTCCCGGGTGGCGAAGGCCGGCTGCAGCTGATCGAGCCGGAGGACGAAGAGTCGCAGCCCGGCATCGAGGTGCATCTCCGCCCGGTCGGCAAGAAGGTGCAGCGCCTGTCGCTGCTCTCCGGCGGTGAGAAGGCGCTCGGCGCGATCTCGTTCCTGTTCGCGCTGTTCCTCGCGCGACCGTGCCCGTTCTACTTGCTCGACGAGGTCGAGGCTGCGCTGGACGACACGAACATCGGGCGGTTCGTCGCGCTCCTGCGCCAGTACTCGGATCGCGCGCAGTTCGTCGTCATCACGCATCAGAAGCGCACGATGGAAGCGGCCGACATCCTGTACGGCGTCACGATGGGCGGCGACGGCGTGTCGCAGATCGTCTCTCGGCGGCTGCCGCGTGACGAGGCGGAAGCCGTCTCGGCCGCCTGATGGCCGCACGCACGATTGAGTCGCCGATCGGCAGGCTCGGGCTCGTCGGCTCGGACGCAGGTCTCAGCGGTGTGCGCTTCCACGCGCGGCCGGCGAAGACGGTTGAGTCTTGTTCGGTCCTCGACGAGGCGGTGGAGCAGCTCGACGCGTACTTCGCGGGCGAGCTGATCGATTTCGACCTGCCGCTCGACCTCGACGGGACCGAGTTCCAGCGGCAGTGCTGGCTTGCGCTCGCGACGATCCCGTACGGGCAGACCGTGAGCTACGGCGAGCAGGCACGCCGGCTCGGGCTCGGCGCCGACGCGGCGCGCGCCGTCGGCGCCGCGAACGGCCGGAATCCGCTGCCGATCGTCCTGCCGTGCCATCGCGTGATCGGCGCAGACGGGTCGCTCACCGGCTTCGGCGGCGGGCTCGACGTGAAGCGCTACCTCCTCGAGCACGAGGGCGCGCTCTTGCCGCTGGGCTAGATCTGTGCCGGAACCGTGTACTGCTCGAGCCAGTGCTCGAGCTCGTCCGGCGGCAGCGCCGGCGTCAGCTTGAAGCCCTGGACGAGGTCGCAGCCGTACGCCTCGAGCCGCGTCTCGACCTCGACCGTCTCGACGCCTTCGCCGACGACCTCGAGGCCGAGCTGGTGGCCGAGGTTGATGATCGAGCGGACGATGACGTCGTTGCCCGAGTTCGTGTCGAGGTCGGTCACGAACGAGCGGTCGATCTTGATCTGGTCGAGCGGCAGGCGCGCGAGGAAGGAAAGCGACGAGTGACCGGCGCCGAAGTCGTCGAGCGCGATGTGCACTCCGAGGTCGCTGAGCGCGCGCAGCGTCGCCTCCGCACGCGCAGGGTCGGCGATGATCCCGCGCTCGGTCACCTCGAGCAGGAGGTGCTCCGGCGGGACGTCGTACGCACGCAGCAGGCCCTCGACGTCCTCCGGAAAGCCGAAGTCGTTGAGGTTCCGCGGCGAGATGTTCACCGAGACGCTGATCGACCGGCCGTCGTCCAGCCACCGCCGGCACTGCTGCAGCGCCGACTCGAGCACGTAGCGCGTGAGCGGCTTGATCAGCCCGGTCTGCTCGGCGAGCGGGATGAACTGCACGGGCGGCACGAGCCCGTCGGTCGGGTGCTGCCACCGCACGAGCGCCTCGACGCGGTCGATCCGCTTCGAGCGCAGGTCGAGCTTCGGCTGATAGTGCAGGACGAGCTCGTGCTCGGCGATCGCCCGGCGCAGCTCACCGAGCATCCCGAGGCGGCGGCGGTCGTCGCCGGTGCCGTTCGTGCTCTGCTCGTAGAACGCGTGTCCCGCACCGTTGCGCTTGGCCGTGTACATCGCGATGTCCGCGTGCTGCAGGAGCTGGTCGACGTCCGTGCCGTCGCCCGGGAAGCATGCGACGCCGATGCTCGCCTCGATGCTGAGCGGCAGGCCCTCGATCTGATACGGCTGCGCGACGAGCTCCTCGATCCGGTGGAGCGCGCTCGCCGCGGCGGCGGCCGCGTCGCCGTCGACGTGGAGCAGCAGGGCGAACTCGTCGCCGCCGAGCCGTGCGAGCGTGTCCGGCGGCCGGAGGTGCCGCCGCAGCGCGCCTGCGAACTCGCAGAGGAGGAGGTCGCCGTAGTGGTGCCCCAGCGTGTCGTTGATCTCCTTGAAGCGGTCGAGGTCGATGAGCAGGATCGCCAGCTGGCCGCGGCCCCGCGCGCCCGCGATCGCCTGCGTCACCGCTTCGTAGAAGTAGAGGCGATTGGGGAGCTCGGTGAGCGAGTCGTGCAGGGTGCGGTGCAGCAGCTCGTCCTCGGTCCGTTTGCGGTCGGTGATGTCGACCATCACGCCCTGCCAGTACGAGACGCCGGTCGCCTCGTCGACGACGACCTGTGCCTTCTCGCTCACCCAGACGATCCGGCCGTCCTTGGCGATCATCCGGTACTCGGCGAAGAGTGGCGTCAACGTCGCGCGGGCGTGCTCGTCCTGAGCGGCCTGGCGCTCCGCGTCCTCCGGGTGGAGCACCTGGAGCCAGAGCTCGTCCTCGTTCAGCCACGCCTCGCGCGGGTAGCCCAGGAGCGCCTCGACTTGCGGGCTGATGTAGAGCGGCGTCGAGTGGCCGGGATCGTCCGGGAAGACGCGGTCGAGGTAGGCGACGATGCCGGGGATCCGTTCGACCAGGCTTTGGAACCGGCTCACCGGCGCGTGGTCCACGGGGTGGTGTGCGTTCGGTCTCTCCATGGGAAAGCCGCAGCCGCAGGAGCCGCTCTGTCCTCATCGGCAAAAGGCCGCGTTCTCCTTAGCTCCCTGCGGAGGGCGATGATTGCGGGATGGCGCTCCTCGACCGGGACGATTCGGTGCTCGTGGTGGTCGACGCCCAGCCTCGCTTCCTCGGCGCCGGCGCGGAAGAAGCGCTCGAGCGGATCGCCTGGCTCGTCGCGGTGGCGGCGCGGCTCGGCGTGCCGGTCGTCGTCACGGAGGAGGAACCGGACCGGAACGGTGCGACGGACACGCGGGTCGCCGAGCGGCTGCCGGCGGACACGGCGGTGTTCACGAAGCCCACGTTCGGCCTCGCCGGCACGCCGGAGATCCTCGCCGCGGTGCGGGCGACCGGGCGCGGCACCGTCGTCCTGGTCGGCGCGGAGACCGACGTCTGCGTCGCGCAGTCGGCGATCGGGCTGCGCGACTCCGGTTTCACGTGCGTCGTCATCGACGACGCGACGTTCTCGACCGGCGAGATGCACGAGCGCGGCCTCGCCCGCATCGCAGCCGAGGGTGTCGCGCGCAACCATGCGAAGGGCGTGACATACGAATGGCTGCGCACGGTCGACGACGCGCACGCGGCGTTCGCCGATCTCCCCGACCCGCCCTTTCCGTTGTAGAGCTCAGCCCCGCCGGCTGACGAAGACGGTGTCGAGCGCCGTGTGCAGGCCGATCGCGACCGCACCCATCAGCACGGCGTTCTCGCCGAGGCTCGAGATCTCGACGCGCGGCGGGTACGGGAGCCATTGCTCGAGGAGCGGACGGACGTCGCCCAGCAGCTCGGAATTCGTCCCGATCCCGCCGCCCAGCACGACGAGCTCGACGTCCGCCACCGCAGCGATCGGCGCGATGTGAAGCGCGATGCGACGCGCCTCCTCGCGCACGACCTCCCGCGCCGGCCGGTCGCCCGCGCGCGCGGCCGCGAACACCGAGCGCGCGTCGTACGGCGGAGCGGGCATCGTCGCCTCCGCGAGCGCCGCCAGGGCGGCCGCGCACGGATCGATGTCCTCGCCGAGCCCGACGGCGACGTAGTCGAGCTCGCCCGCGGCGCCGTGCCGCCCGCGCTGCAGCTCGCCGCGCAGCACGAGGCCGGCGCCGAGGCCCGTTCCGACGGAGAGGAACATGAAGTCGTCGACGCCGCGCGCGACGCCCTGCCGCCGTTCGCCGAGCGCCGCGAGATTGACGTCGTTCTCGAGCGTCACGCGCACGCCGAGCCGCTCCTCGAGCTCGGCGCCGTACCGGCGGCCGTCGAGGCGCGGGATGTTCGTCGCGAGCCGAGCGACCCCGGTCTGCGGCTCGACCACGCCCGGGATGCCGACGACGACCTCGTCGACGAGCTCCGGCGACAACCCGGCGGCGCGCACGAGCGTGTCGCGCAGGGCGGCGATCGCGTCGAGCGCCGTGTCGGCGTCGGCGCCTGCGAGCTCGACGTCCTGCCGTGCACGCAGCGTCCCTGTGAGATCACTCAGCGCGCCGCGCAGGAAGCGCGCGCCGAGGTCGACACCGAGCACGAGCGACGCCTCCGCGACGGGCTCGAAGTAGATCGCCCCGTAGGTCGGCCCCGACGGCCGTCCGGGCGCCTCGCGGACGAGCCCGGCCTCGAGCAGCGCGCGGAGGGCGAGCGAGACGGTCGGCTTCGAGATCCCGGCCCGCCGCGCGATCTCGGCGCGCGAGATCGGGGCGCCGGCGCGGATCGTGTCGAGCACGGTCTCCTCGTTCAGGCGCTTCAGCAGCGGCGGCGTTGCCATCGTGGGCATTTTCGTCAATATCCCTTACCGAAACAAGGGCATTCTCGGGCATTGACACGCATTTCAGGCAGGCGTAGGGTCGCCTGGTAAGGGTGTCTAACGAACATCGCACTCGAGGGAGGTTGGGATGAAACGCGTGGTCCTCGCCGCCGCGCTCACGGCCGTGGTCGGCCTCGCCGCCGCGTCCGCCGCGGTCGGCTCCCGCCACGCCGGCCCCACGAAGCTCACCGTCTGGGTCGGCTGGAGCGCGGGGAAGGAGCTCGTCACATTCAAGAAGGTCGCCGCCGAATACGACAAGGCGCACGCCGACGTGACGCTCGACGTCGTCGGCGGAATCACCGACCAGAAGATCACGGCAGCGATCCGCGCCGGCAACCCGCCGGACGTCGTCAGCTCGTTCAACTCCTACGACGTCGGCATCTACTGCGGAACCGGGGCGTGGCTCGACCTCAAGCCGTTCCTGGCGAAGTCCCACATCAGCACGTCGATCTTCCCGAAGGCGACGATGTACTACACGCAGTACAACGGCACGCGCTGCGCGCTGCCGTTGCTCGCCGACACGTACGGGCTCTACTACAACAAGGCGCTGTTCGCGAAGGCGCACATCACGCACCCGCCGCGGACGATCTCGGAGCTGACGGCGGACGCGAAGAAGCTGACGCAGCGAAACCCGGACGGCTCGCTCAAGGTGGTCGGCCTCGATCCGTTCATCGGCTTCTACGAGAACGTGCCGGAGCGGTGGGCGCAGGCGTACGGCGCGAAGTACGTCGACTCGAAGGGCCACGCGATCCTCGGCGACCAGCCGGCGTGGCAGAAGATGATGAAGTGGCAGAAGGCGCTCGTCGACTGGTACGGCTACAAGAACCTCGTCAAGTTCCAGGCCGGCCTCGGTGACGAGTTCTCGGCGTCGAACGGCTTCCAGACCGGGAAGCTCGCGATGAACATGGACGGCGAGTGGCGCGTCGCATTCATCGCGAACGAGGCGAAGAGCCTGAACTACGGAACCGCGCCGCTGCCGGTCGACGACGCCCAACCGCAGCTGTACGGCTCGGGTTACATCAACGGCACGATCATCGGCCTGCCGAAGGGCGGGAAGAACGTGGACAAGGCCTGGGCGCTCGTCAACTACCTGACGACGAACGTCCACGCCCTTGCGGTGCTGACGAACGGCCTCAAGAACGTTCCGTCGACGACCGCCTCGGCGAAGTCGAAGGAGATCATCCCCGACGCGCACTTCCAGACGTTCATCAAGGTCTTCAACAACCCGCACTCGAGCACGTCGCCGATCATGGCGTCCGGCCAGTCGTTCACGAACCTCGTGCAGACGTTCTGGCAGAACTACCAGGCGAAGGGCTCGAAGGACCTCGGCGGCGCGTTGAAGAAGCTCGACTCGCAGCTCGACGCGCAGGTGAAGCAGGCAGGCGGCGGCAACGGCGGAGGCGGAGTCCCGTAACCGCAGCAGCCCCAGCCCTTCCCTCGCCGGAGCGCCGGCGGGCCAGGAAGCGCGCCCAGTGGAGGAGGAGACGCCTCGTGCTTCTCCTCCTCGCGCCCTGGCTCGTCGGCTTCTCCGTCTTCTTCGGCTATCCGATCGTGATGGCCGTCTACCTCTCGCTGAACCACTACGACCTGCTGTCCCCGCCCCGCTGGGTCGGGCTCGCGAACTATCGCTACCTCTTCACGATCGACCCGCAGGTCGGGACTGCGGTGAAGAACACGCTGTGGCTCGTCGCCGTCCTCGTGCCCGCACAGGTGCTCTTCGCGCTCGGGATCGCGATGATGCTCGCGCGCGCGCGACGCGGCGTCGGCATCTTCCGCACGATCTTCTATCTCCCCGCGCTGGCCCCGCCGGTCGCCGCGACGCTCGGGTTCGTCTACATCCTCAACCCGGCGACCGGCCCGGTGAACTCGGCGCTCGGCCGTCTCGGCATCGGCGAGCCGCTCTGGTTCCAGGATCCGTCCTGGGCGAAGCCGTCACTCGTGATCCTCGGTCTCTGGGGGGTCGGCAACACGATGGTGATCTTCCTCGCGGCGGTCCTCGACGTCCCGCGCCACCTCTACGAGTCGGCCGAGATCGACGGCGCGAATGCGTGGCAGCGGCTGCGCTGGGTGACCCTGCCGTCGATCAGCCCGGTGATCCTCTTCGCGGTCGTGCTCGGCGTGATCCAGGCGCTGCAGTACTTCACGCAGGCGTACGTCGCGGCGAACATCGCGTCCGGACAGGCGTCGCAGGCCGCCGACGTCACCGCTGCGAGCCTCGGCTATCCGCAGGACTCGACGCTCTTCTACCCCGTGCTCCTTTACCAGCACGGCTTCTCCGACTACCAGATGGGCTACGCGTCGGCGCTGTCGGTCGTGCTGCTCGTCGTGTCGTTCGTCGTCACGCTCGTCATCGTCGTCAACTCGCGCCGTTGGGTCCACCAGGCGGGAGCGGTTCGATGAGCGCCGTGCCTGTCACTGCGCCGATCGTCCGGCGCCGTCTGCCGGCGAGCGTCCGGCGCAAGCGCTTTCTGCTCGCCGTCGCCAATCACAGCTTCCTCATCGCCGCTGCGATCGCGTTCATCGCGCCGTTCATCTTCATCACGCTCACCGCGCTGATGACGAACGAACAGGCGCTCTCGGCGCGCTTCTGGCCGCACCCGTTCGCCTGGCACAACTTCGTCGACGTCTTCCGCACCGCACCGCTCGGGCGCTGGACGTTCAACACGCTCGAATACTCGGTCCTCGGGACGCTCGGCCTGCTGCTCTCGAGCATCCCGGTCGCGTACGCGCTCGCCCGCCTGCGCTTCCGCGGCCGGAACGTGATGTTCATGATCGTCCTCGTCGCGCTGATGCTGCCGCCGCAGGTCTCGGTCGTGCCGCTCTATGTGATGTGGGCGAAGCTGCACCTCGTCGGGACGCTCTGGCCGGTGATCATCCCGAACTGGTTCGGCGACGCGTTCTCGATCTTCCTGCTCCGCCAGTTCTTCCTGACGATCCCCGAGGAGTATCTCGACGCCGCGCGCGTCGACGGCCTCGGTGAGCTCCGCGTGCTGAGCACCGTCGTCGTCCGCCTCGCGAAGCCTGCGATCGCAGCCGTCGCGCTCTTCTCCTTCCTCTATACGTTCAACGACTTCTTCCTGCCGCTCCTCTACACGGGCGAGAACCCGCACCACTGGCCCCTGCAGATCGGGCTCTCGCAATTTCGGTCGCTCCACCAGGTGCAGTGGAACCTGACGATGGCGGCGACGCTCCTCGTGATGGCTCCCGTGATCGTGATCTTCTTCCTTGCGCAGAAGGCGTTCGTCGAGGGCGTGACGCTCACGGGAGTCAAAGGATGAAGCTCGCCGTGATCGGCGCGGGCTCGACGTACACGCCGGAGCTCGTCTCGCACCTGTCCCAGCTTCCGGTGGACGAGGTCGCGCTCCACGACATCGACGCCGAGCGGCTCGAGGTCGTCGGCGGGCTCGCGCAGCGGATGCTCTCCCGCGCCGGCTACACCGGCGCGCTGGTGGAGACCGGCGACGTCGACGCGGCGATCGACGGCGCGTCATTCGTCCTGTTCCAGCTCCGCGTCGGCGGTCAGGCGGCGCGGCTGCAGGACGAGACGATCCCGTTGCGCTGCGGCTGCATCGGTCAGGAGACGACGGGCGCAGGCGGCTTTGCGAAGGCGATGCGGACGGTGCCGGTGATCCTCGAGCTGGCGGAGCGCGTCGCCGAGCGTGCGCCCGACGCCTGGATCGTGGACTTCACGAATCCCGTCGGGATCGTCACACGCGCGCTGCTCGACGCGGGCCACCGGGCAGTCGGCCTCTGCAACGTCGCGATCACCTTCCAGCGCCGGTTCGCCCGCCTGCTCGAGGTCGCTCCCGAGCGCGTGCGCGTCGACCAGGTCGGGCTCAACCACCTCACCTGGATCCGCGGCGTGTTGCTGGACGGCGAGGACGTGCTGCCGGCCCTGCTCGCCGAGCACGGCGACGAGCTTGCGGAGGAGCTCGAGCTGCCGCGCCGCGTCCTCGACGACCTCGGCGCGATTCCCTCCTATTACCTCCACTACTTCTACGCGCACGATCGCGTGCTCGAGGAGCAGCAGCACGGCGTGCCGCGCGCGCAGACGGTCGCGGAGATCGAACGCGGCCTGCTCGAGCTGTACCGAGACCCGACGCTCGACACGAAGCCGCCGCTCCTCGAGCAGCGCGGCGGCGCGTTCTACAGCGAGGCCGCAGTCGGCCTCGTCCGCTCGCTCTCCGCCGACGACGGTGCAGTCCACGTCGTCGACACGCGCAACAACGGGACACTGTCGGGCCTCGCCCGGGACGACGTCGTCGAGGTGCCGGCGCGCGTCGGCGCCGCCGGCCCCGAGCCGTTGCCGCAGCGGCCGCTCGCGCCCGAGCTGCTCGGGCTCGTCCAGCACGTCGCGGCGTACGAGCGGCTGACCGCGGAGGCCGCGGTCACGCGCGATCCGGCCACGGCGCGGAAAGCGCTGCTCGCGCATCCGCTGATCGGCCAGGTCGAGCTGGTCGACTCGCTCCTCGAGTCGCTCCTCGCCGAGGCGCTCAGATGAACGGACTGCTGCTCGCCGTCGACGGCGGAAACGCGAAGACGGACGTCGCGCTCTTCGACCGCGACGGCAACGTGCTCGGGCTCGTGCGCGGCCCGGGCAGCTCGCCGCACGAGCACGGGGTGGACGGTGCGCTCGACCGCATCGAGGCGCTCGTGATCGAGGCGGGCGCCGACGGCCCGGTCGACCATGCCGAGCTCCTGCTCGCCGGCGTCGACTTTCCCGCCGAGGTGCAGACGCTCCAGGCGCGCGCACAGGCGCGGGGCTGGGCCGAGCGCGTCCAGGTCGCGAACGACACGTTCGCCGTCTTGCGCACCGGCACCGATCGCGGGTGGGGCGTCGCCGTCGTCTGCGGTGCGGGCATCAACTGCCTCGGCGTCGGCCCGGACGGGCGCGAGGCGCGGTTCCCCGCGCTCGGCGATATCACCGGCGACTGGGGCGGCGGCCAGGATCTCGGCGCGGACGCGGTGTGGTCGGCGGCGCGGTCGGAGGACGGGCGCGGGCCGAAAACGTCGCTCGAGCAGCTCGTTCCCGCGCACTTCGGCCTCGGCACGCCGCTCGAGCTCGCGCAGGCCGTGCACGCGGGCGCGATCGCGCGCCGCCGTTTCATCGAGCTCGCGCCGATCGTCCTCGCCGAGGCCGCAGCCGACGACGTCGCGGCGGCGATCGTCCGCCGGCTCGCGGACGAGGTCGTCGTCCTCGTGCGCGTCGCGCTCGAACGGATCGGCCCGGTTCCGGATCCGCCCGACGTCGTGCTCGGCGGCGGCGTGCTGCAGGCGCGGAACGAGCTGCTGCTCGGCGCGATCGACGCCGGGCTCGAGCACATCGTTCCGCACAGGCTGACCGTCGTCGATGCGCCGCCGGTCGTCGGTGCGGCGCTGCGGGCGCTCGACGCGCTCGGCGCGGCGCCGTCGGCCCATTCACGGTTGAGAAACGACGGACGACTGGCGGAGGTGACCCGTGGCTGAGGTGCGCTACGAATCGGCGACGAGGATCTATCCCGGCACCGAGGCGCCGGCGGTCAACGCGTTCGACCTGCACATCGAGGACGGCGAGTTCATGGTCCTCGTCGGCCCTTCCGGTTCGGGCAAGACGACGGCACTGCGCATGCTCGCAGGGCTCGAGGAGGTCGACGCGGGAGCGATCTTCATCGGTGAGCGCGATGTCACCGACCTGCCGCCGAAGCAGCGGGACATCTCGATGGTCTTTCAGAACTACGCGCTCTACCCGTATCTCACGGTCGAGGCGAACATCGGCTTCCCGCTGAAGATCGCGCGGGTCAAGAAGTCGGTGCGCGAGGCACGGGTGCGGGAGGTCGCGAAGATGCTCGGGCTCGAGGAGTACCTCGAGCGGAAGCCCGGGCAGCTCTCCGGCGGACAGCGGCAGCGCGTCGCAATGGGCCGCGCGATCGTCCGCCTGCCGCAGGTCTTCCTGATGGACGAGCCGCTGTCGAACCTCGACGCGAAGCTCCGCGTGCAGATGCGCGCCGACATCGCGTCGCTGCAGCGCGACTTCGGCGTGACGACGGTCTACGTGACGCACGACCAGTCCGAGGCGATGACGCTCGGTCATCGCGTCGCGGTCCTGCGCGACGGCCGCCTGCAGCAGTGCGCGGCGCCGCGCGAGCTCTACGAGCAGCCGGCGAACACGTTCGTCGCCGGCTTCATCGGCTCGCCGTCGATGAACCTGATCACCGTCCCGCTCGGCTCGAACGGCACGGTGTCGATCGGCGGCGCGTCGGTCGAGCTGCCCGCCGCTGCACGCTCGGCGGCGTCGGCGGCCGGCTGGCGCGAGCTCGTCGTCGGCGTGCGTCCCGAGTCGCTCGAGCTCGCGACGGACGGGATCCCGGCGGAGGTCCAGGTCGTCGAGGAGGTCGGTGCCGATGCCTTCGTCTTCTGTACGGCGGAGCTCGGCGGCGCCGAGACCCAGCTCGTCGCTCGGGCGCCGACACGCCGCGCACCGAGCCCCGGCGAGCGGGTCCGCCTGCGCCCCGAGGCCGAGGAGACGCATCTCTTCGATCCCGTGGAGGGATCCCGGGTCATTCGCTAGACAACGATGACTTCTCGGACGTCAGGCAGTCTGAGAGACATGACCGCACACCTGAGCACCCGGACCCGCTGGCTCGCCCTCGTCATCCTCTGCGTCGGCGACCTGATGATCGTCGTCGACACGACCGTCGTGAACGTCGCGCTCCCGTCGATCCGCAACGACCTCGGCTTCTCGCAGACCTCCCTCGCGTGGGTCGTGAACGCATACATGCTCACCTTCGGCGGGTTCCTGCTGCTTGCGGGCCGGTTCGGCGATCTCTTCGGCCACCGCCGTCTCTTCCTCGGCGGCACCGCTGCGTTCACGGTCGCAAGCCTGCTGTGCGGGATCTCGACGACGAAGGGGATGCTCGTCGCCGCGCGCGCCGTCCAGGGGCTCGGCGGAGCAGTCGTCTCGGCCGTCGCCTTCTCGCTGATCGTCGTGCTCTTCACCGAGCCGTCCGAGCGGGCGAAGGCGATGGGCGTCTTCGGCTTCGTCATGTCGGGCGGCGGCAGCATCGGCGTCCTCGCGGGCGGCGTGCTCACCGACCTCGCCGGCTGGCACTGGGTGTTCCTCGTCAATCTCCCGATCGGCGTGCTTGTCACGGTCGTCGGACTGCGGCTGCTGCCGGCGGTGCACACGGGCGCCGAGCGCACGCGGCTCGACGTGCCCGGCGCGATCGCGATCACCGGGGCGATGGTGCTCGCGGTCTACGCGATCGTCAACGGGAACAGCGCCGGGTGGACGTCCGCGCAGACGCTCGGGCTCCTCGGCGCGGCCCTCGTCGTCGGCGCCGCGTTCCTCGCGTGGGAGTCGCGCGTCCCCGCGCCGCTGATGCCGCTCGGCATCTTCCGCCACCGCAACCTCTCGGTTGCAAACGTCGTCGGCGTCCTCTGGGCGGCGTCGATGTTCGCGCTGTTCTTCCTCTCGGCGCTCTATCTGCAGCTCGTGCTGCACTACAGCCCGCTGCAGGTCGGGCTCGCATTCCTGCCGGGGAACCTGATCATGATGGCGTTCTCGCTCGGCCTCTCCGCGAAGCTCGTCATGCGCTTCGGCTTCCGGAAGCCCCTCGCGTTCGGGCTGGGCGTCGCCGCGCTGGCGCTGCTGTGGTTCGCGCGCGCCCCGGTGCACGGCTCGTTCGTCGTCGACATCCTCCCGTCGATGGTCCTGATCGGGATCGGCGGGGGCCTCGCGTTCAATCCCGTGCTGATGGCGGCGATGAGCGACGTCGAGCAGAAGGACGCCGGGCTCGCGTCCGGCATCACGAACACCGCGTTCATGATGGGCGGCGCACTCGGTCTCGCCGTGCTGGCGAGCGCGGCCGCCGCGCACACGCGAAGCCTGACGGCGTCCGGGCACAGCGCCGCCGCCGCGCTCACCGGCGGCTACCACGTCGCGTTCCTGCTCGGCGCCGTGTTCGCGCTCGCCGCTGCCGCGGTCGGCGCGGCGCTGCTCCGTGAGGGGAGCAGCGCCGCGATGGAGAGCGACGAGCCGGCGCTCGCCGCCTAGAGACCGAACGCCGCGCGCATGCTCGACGCGGCGGTCGCGTTGCCGAGGAAGCTTGTGATGCCGAGCAGCTGCTCGGTCGTTCGGAGCAGCGAGTAATGCGTGAAGGCCGTGCCGCTCCGCGTCCCGGCAGCGGTGTACGGCGAGACGACGATCAGAGGGATGTGATTCCCGCTCGAGCTGTCGTCCTCGTCCCAGGTGATGAAGACGACCGTGTTCCCGGCCTGGTACGACGGGCTGGCGATGATCTTCGGCACCCAGCCCTGGAGCCAGGCATCGCCGGTCTGCACCGAGCAGTCGTGCATGTCGTTGCAGAGGTTCGGGGTGACGAAGGTGAACTTCGGCAGGGTGCCGTTGCTCAGCGCGGTCGCGAAGGCACCGCTCGAGGTCGTGCCCATCGGGACGTTGTCGATGCCGCAGGCCGTGCGGATGTTCGTGTAGTACGCCTCCGGGTTGTGCTTGACGGCGTACGTGCCCGAGCTCGTGAGGGCGCAGTTCGACGGCATGCTCTCCTCGTAGCTCCCGGCGGAGCCGGCTTGCTGGAAGATGCTGTCGACCGCGAGCGGATGTGAGGACGGCGGGTTGTCGTCCGCGACTCCCCACGTGTCGCCGGAGGTCGCTGCGATGTAGTTCGGCAGCGACGGGTGCGTCACCGCTGCGTAGTTCGTCGCGAGGCCGCAACCGGACGCGAGCGAGTTGAGATACGGCGCAGCCGAGCTGCCGATGATCTCGCTGTAGGAGTGGTTCTCCATCCAGATCCAGATCACGTGCGCGTACGTGGCGGGCGGCCCGGTCTTTGTGCCGCAGTCCGTCGACGGCGGTGGAGGCGGCGGACAGTTGCGGTGGCACGGCTTGGGCTTGCCGGGCGCACCGCCGGACGTCGCCACGAGTGCGAGTGCGGCCGCGAGCACGGCGGCCGCCGAAAGAACGCGAACAAGCTTGGTCATCTGGCTCCCTCCCCTCGGGTCACCGGACCATAGCGTGAACCCCTCGCGTCAGTGATTGACGCCCCGGATCGCCGCCTGAGACACTTTTCCCAACCGAAATTGCCGCAGGGGTCGGATCGGAGTCCCGTCGTGGACACGCGTCTCGTGCTCGGTCTTGCAGGCGTTGCCGCCGCATTCGTCGCTGCCGTCCCGGCACACGCCGGACCCGCCCCGGCACTCCTCCCGGCTTCCGCGCTGCTTCCGACCCACGGCCACGGGCCGGGCGGGGTCTCGGGCTACATGCCGTTGCACGCGCAGGCGTTCCTGCAGGCAAAGGAGGCCGCGAACGTCCGCGCCGGTGTCGCGACGAAGGGCGGCGGCGGCCGGCCGAGGCCGGGCGGCGGTGGCGGGACGACGGTCTCGAGCTACGCGAATGTCACGCCGAGCTTCAACGGCGTGTTCGACACGAGCGGGACGCCGCCGGATACGACAGGCTCGATCGGCCCCGACCGCTACATGGAGGCCGTGAACACGCAGTACGCCATCTACTCGCGGACCGGTGGGCTGATCGGGAGCGGTCCGCTGAGCGACCTCACGGGCATCTCGACCGGCCTCTTCGGCTATGCGCTGAGCGATCCGCAGGTGATGTGGGATGCGAAGACGCAGCGCTTCTACTACTCGGCCGTCTACTTCGACTCGCTCTTCTTCTCGGACAACGGGATCGCGATCGGCTGGAGCAAGACCGCAACGCCCGCGAGTGCGAGCGACTTCTGCCAGTACGCGATCCAGTTCGGCGCCGAGCTGCCGGACTATCCGAAGCTCGGCGACTCGTCGGACTTCCTCCTGCTGGGCTACAACGAGTTCGGGAACTTCACCACGACCTACGACGGCTCGGAGTTCGCGATGCTCAACAAGCCGCCGGCCGGCTCGACCTGTGCGCCGACGAGCGCATTCGCCGTCTACGCCTCCGGCGTGCTCCACAACGCCGACACGAGCCTTGCGGCGACTCCCGTGCCGGCGAACCTCGTCGACGATGCCAACGGGACAGGGTACGTCGTCGCGAACGCCGACCTCACGACCGTCCCGTCGGCCAACTTCATCTCCGTCTACTCGGTGTCGACGAACGGCACCGATGCGAACGGGATCCCGGTGCCTGTCGTCAGCGGCCCTGCATCCGTCCCGGTGCCGAGCTATTCGCTGCCTGCCAGCGCACCGCAGTCCGGGAGCTCGTACCTGCTCGACACGCTCGACGGCCGCTTCGAGGCGTCGGTCGCGGCCGTCGACCCCGCGCGCGGCGGCGTCGCAGCGGTCTGGACGGCCCACGCCGTCTTCGGCGGCGCAGGCTCCGAGGAGCGCTGGTACGAGATCAACCCGGCGACGGCGTCGCTCGTCCAGTCCGGCGTCGTCACGAGCAGCACGTCGTTCATCTGGAACGGTGCGGTCTCTCCCGACCGTGCGAACACCGGCGCGAGCGGCGCGTTCGGCGCCGACATGGCGATGAGCGTCAGCATGTCGTCGAGAAGCTCGTACCCGGCGATCGGGCTCGTCTGGAAGAAGGGCGCGAGCGCGCAGTCGGCGCTGACGACCCTCGTCCAGTCGGGCGGTGCGAACGTCGACTTCAGCTGCAGTTCGACGACGCCGTGCCGCTGGGGCGACTACTCCGGCGCGACGCCGGACCCGGCGGCCACCGGCACCGTCGGCAAGGTCTGGCTCGCGAACCAGTACAACCTCAGCGGCGGCACGACGTCGACGACGTCCTGGCGCAGCTGGCTCTTCGCGGTGACGCCGACAGGCTGACCCCGCGCGTCATCCTTCGAGGGATGGGCTGGCTCGATCCCTCGGAGCTCCGCATGGGCCTCGGTTGCATGCGCCTGCCCGCGGGCGAGCCCGAGGCGCTCGCGACGCTCGACGCCGCGCTGAGCGCGGGCATCACGGTCTTCGACACCGCACGCGCCTACGGGGCGAACGAGCAGCTGCTCGCGCGCGCGCTCCGCGGCAGGCCCGTCCGCATCGTCAGCAAGGGCGGGATGCAGCGCGACGACGCGCGCTGGCTGCCAGACGGGCGGGCAAAGACGATTCGGAGCGACTGCGAGGCGAGCCTCGCTGCGCTCGACGGTATGCCGATCGACCTGTATCTCGTTCATGCTCCCGATCCGCGGACGCCGTGGCGCACCACGGTGAAGGCGCTCGCGAAGCTGCTCGACGACGGGCTCGTGCGGAGCATCGGCGTCGCGAACGTCAACCGGGCGCAGCTGGACGAGGCCCTCGGTCTCGCGCCGATCGCCGCCGTTCAGGTCGGGCTGAGCGTCGTCGACGAGCGGGCGTTGCGCGGCGGCGTCGTGGAGCGTTGCGCGGAGCACGGAATGACGGTGATGGCGCACTCGCCGCTCGGCGGGCCGCGGCGGGCTCCCTCGGTGTCGCGGAATCGAACGCTGACGGCGATCGCGGGCGCACGAGATGCGAGCGCCGCCGAGGTCGCGCTCGCCTGGGTGCTCGGCGTCTCGCCGGCGGTCGTCGCAATCCCGGGTGCCCGCCGTCCGGAGACGGTGCGTTCGGCGGTGCGCGCGGCGTCGCTCGAGCTCGACGAAGTGGAGCGCGGCGAGATCGGTCAGGCCTTCGACCTGCGTCGTGCAGCGGCTCGGCGTGCGCGTCCCCGCACGGGTGAGGTCGTCCTCGTCATGGGCATACCGGGAGCGGGGAAGAGCCGCGTCGCGCGCGACTACGAGTCGCGTGGGTACGAGCGCCTCAACCGCGACGAGCGCGGCGGCACGCTCCGCGAGCTCGCGGCGGCGCTCGAGGCCGCGGTTGCCGACGGAGCTCGGCAGCTCGTTCTCGACAACACGTACCTGACACGCGCGTCGCGCAGTCATCCGGTCGACGTTGCGACGCGCGCGGGGCTGACCGTGCGCTGCGTGTGGATCGACGCGCCGCTCGCACAGGCGCAGATCAACCTCGTGCAGCGGCTGCTCGACCGGTTCGGCGCCCTTCCTCCGCCGGACGAGCTGCGGCAGCTCGCCCGCCGCCGGCAGGGCGTGCTGGCGCCGACCTCGCAGATGCGCGCCGTGCGAGAGCTCGAGCCGCCGTCCACGGACGAGGGGCTCGCGTCGGTCGAGCGCGTCGAATTCGTGCGCGAGCCGGACGGGTCCGCGCGCCCCGGCGTGCTCGTCACGGCGGGCGCGCTCGAGCAGACCGGGTGGGAGCAGGCGCTTGCGCAGGCAGCTCCTGAGGCGCCGCATCTCGTCTTCGACTGGAGCGAGGGCGGCACCGTCGACGCGCTCGCGAGGGCCGTCGAGCAGGTCGCAGCCGTCGTCGCCGGGCCGGTGGTCGCAGACGTCTGCCCGCACCCGGGCGGGCCGCCGACGTGCTGGTGCCGGCCGCCGCTGCCGGGCCTGCCCCTCGTCTTCGCCCGGTCGCACGGTGTCGCTCTCGCGCGCTCGACGGTGATCGGCCACGCCGCCTCGCACCGCACGCTCGCGACGGCGCTCGGTGCGCGCTACGTCCACCTCTGATTAGCTCGCCGTGTGGCGGACCAGGTCGGGATCGGGATCGTCGGGTACGGGCTGATGGGACGCGCGCACGCCTACGGGTACACGCTCGCGCCGCGCGTGCGCGACCTGCCGGTCGTCCCGCGTCTCCAGTCGATCAGCGGCCGCGACGAAGGGGCCGTCGCGGCGGCAGCCGGCCGGTACGGCGTCGCGACGTGGACGACAGACTGGCGCGAGCTCGTCGCACGCGACGACGTCGAGATCGTCGACGTCTGCACGCCGCCGGGAACGCACGCCGAGATCGTCGAGGCGTCGCTCGGCGCGGGAAAGGCGGTGCTCTGTGAAAAGCCGCTCGCGGTCGACTATGCGTCCGCGCGCCGGGTGGCCGACCTCGCGGAGCGGACGAATCGACCGAACGCAGTCGGCTTCAACTATCGGCGGCTGCCGGCGGTCTCGCTCCTGAAGGAGCTCGTCGCGGAGGGGGCGATCGGCGAGGTGCGGCTCTGGCGCGCCAGCTGGCTCTCCGACGAGTTTCTCGATCCGGACGTCCCGTTCGACTGGCGGTTCGAGCGCGCGCTCGGCGGGACGAGCATCGCCGACCTCGGCGCGCATCTCGTCGATCTCGCCCTCTGGATCGTCGGTGACGTCGCAGAGGTCGCGGCGCAGTCCGAGACGTTCACGGACGTGCGGAGCGGCCGGGCTGTCGACGTCGACGAGGCGTCGTCGGCGCTCGTGCGCTTCGCAGACGGCGCGCGCGGGACGTTCGAGATGGCCCGCGTCTGCCCCCGTCGGCCGTGCGACTTCACCGTCGAGGTGAACGGCAGCCGCGGCACGCTGCGCTTCGACTACGCCCGCCTCAACGAGCTCTGGTACGGCGATGCGGGCGAGGACGGCCGCCTCTACGGCACGCGCCGCATCCGTGCGGAGGCTCCGACGCATCCGTATGCCGCCGACTGGTGGCCGATCGGGCAGGGCGTCGGCTACGGAACGTCGTTCGTGAACCAGGCCGCCGACCTGCTCGAGCGCTGGCCGGCCGGGCCGTGGGAGCCGGACCTGCTGCAGGGCGCGCGGGTGCAGGCGGTGTGCGAGGCGATGGAGCGCGCGGCCGTGGAGCGTCGCTGGGTCGAGGTCGCCGAGGTGACGGGGTGACGGCGGTTCGCGCGGCCGTGATGACCGCGCCCGGCGCGCTCGAGGTGCAGCGGTTCCCGGTTCCCGATCCGGAGCAGGGGGCGGTCGTGATGCGCGTCCGGCTCTCCGGCATCTGCGGGACCGACAAGCACACCTTCCGCGGCGAGACGATCCAGTACGCGGGCACGCCGCACGAGCGCAGGCTCGAGTACCCGCTGATCTGCGGACACGAGAACGTCGGCGTCGTCGAGGCCGTCGGCGGCGAGGTGCTCGCGCACGACGGGACGCCGCTGCGTCCCGGCGACCGGATCGTTCCCGGTGCGAACGTGCCGTGCGGCGAGTGCTGGTACTGCCTCAACGACCAGCCGTACTACCTGTGCGAGGAGCTCGAGGACTACGGCAACTCGCTCAACGTCTCGCGGCCGCCGTCCCTCTTCGGCGGCTGGGCGGAGCTGATGTATCTCCTGCCGGGAACGCCGATCTTCCGTGTGCCCGACGGTCTCCCGGACGAGCTCGCCGTCCTGACCGAGGTGATGTCGGTGACGCACGGTGTCGAGACGGCGCGCCGCGTCGGCGGCTTCGAGTTCGGCGAAAGCGTCGTCGTCTACGGCGTCGGGCCGCTCGGTCTCTGCCATCTCGTCAAGTCGCGGCTGCTCGGTTGCGGCAGGCTGATCGCGATCGAGCGGCTCGGCTCGCGCCTCGAGCTCGCGTCGCTGCTCGGGGCGACGCTCACCTTGGACGCGGCGGCCCTCGAGCCGGCCGAGCTCGTCGCGCGCGTCGTGGAGCACACCGGCCGCGGCGCCGACGTCGTGCACGACTGCTCCGGCGTTCCGGAGACCTTCGCGACCGCGCTGCGCATGGTGCGGCCCGGCGGCGTCGTCGTCGAGTCGGGGGCATTCGTCGACCTCGGCCCCGTCGAGATCAATCCGAACCGCGACATCTGCACGAGGAACGTGGCGGTGATCGGCATCGGCGGCGAGCGCGCGACGTCGTACGCGCCGTCGCTCGAGCTGCTCGACCGCGGCCGCGACCGGCTCCCGCTCGACCGGATCGTCACGCATCGCCTCGCGCTCGAGGACGCCCGCGAGGCGATCGAGATCGCCCAGCGCGACGGAGCGATGAAGGTCGTGCTCGATCCGGCCCTGTAACAAAGCAACGACCGGGACCTAGTACCGTCACAAACGATCCACAGATCGGGCCCCGGGTCCGCGTCAGTCCCGGGCGGCGGCCTGTGCACAACTTTTGACGGTTTCGTATCGGTACCAGGTCCCGGCCGTTGCGGCTCAGGCAGCCTCGTGCCCGAGGGCGAGGGAGATCTCGCGGGCACCCTCGACGACGAGCTTCGTGAACGCGGCGCGGTCGTCGCCGAGGAGGAGCGACTTCAGGCCGCCGATCGAGAGCGCCGCCCGGACGCGGCCGGTGTAGTCGAAGATCGGCGCGCCGAGCGACGCGATGCCGGGCGTCACGTCCTCGTCGCTGACCGCATACCCCTGCGCGACCGTCTGCTCGAGCTCGCGGAGGAGCGCCTTGCGCGACGTCGGCGTGCGATCGGTCAGCGCGGCCAGCTGCCCGGACTGCACGTATTCCTCCCAGACCTCGCGCGGCTCCCACGCGAGCAGCACGCGCGGGCCGGCGCCGGCATGGAGCGGCAGCGACCCGCCGAGCCGGAGCGCGAGCGACTGCACCCGCAACCCCTCGAGACGCTCGATGCATACCGCGTCCCATCCGCGACGCACCAGCAGGAACACCGTCTCGCCGATCCGCTCGTGGACGTGCTCCATCACCGGCAGGGCCGCCTGACGCTCGTCGAGACGTTCGACGACGGCGGCGCCGAGGCGCATGAGCTTCCAGCCGAGGCGGAACGACCCGGGCTGCGAGCCCGGCTCGACGAGATCGAGCGCCTCGAGGCTGCGCAGCAACCGGTACGTCGTCGTGCGCGGCTCGTCGAGCAGCTCCGCCAGCTGCCGCGGCGTCGCCTCCCGCGCCTCGGCCAGCTGCTCGAGGAGGTGGACAGCCTTCGCGAGCGCGCGGACCGGGTTCTCCCGCACCTGATCCTTTCGGGATGCCGACGGCCGAGCGGCCATTGTTCGCATCCTAGACAGGTTGTCCGCATCATGGTACGGTCGGCCACGCCGAAGGCCGTGACGACGATCGCACCGACGCCATCCGCACCTGCCGTCGAGACCGCCGCGGGCATCGAGCTTCGGGCCGTCGTGAAACGGTACGGCACGGAGATCGCGTTGCGGGGCCTCGACCTCGAGATTCGCGACGGCGAGTTCTTCTGCCTGCTCGGGCCGTCGGGCTGCGGCAAGACGACGACGCTCAACCTGATCGGCGGCTTCGTCCCGTTGACGGAGGGCGAGATCTGGATCCGGGGCCGCCGCATCGACGAGTTGCCGCCGCACAAGCGCCCCGTCAACACCGTCTTCCAGTCGTATGCGCTGTTCCCGCACATGAACGTCCGCGAGAACGTCCGCTTCGGCCTGAAGATGGATCGCGTGCCGGCGGGCGAGTCGGCGGCGCGCGTCGAGGAGGCGCTCGCGCTCGTCGGCCTCGAGGGATTCGGGGACCGGATGCCGGCGCAGCTCTCCGGCGGCCAGCAGCAGCGCGTCGCCGTCGCCCGCGCGCTCGTCAAGCGGCCGGCCGTCCTGCTCCTCGACGAGCCGCTCGGGGCGCTCGACCTGAAGCTCCGCCAGCGGCTGCAGATCGAGCTGTCGCAGATCCACCGCGACGTCGGCACGACGTTCGTCTACGTCACGCACGATCAGGAAGAGGCGATGTCGATGGCCGACCGGATCGCGGTGATGAACGACGGCCGGATCGAGCAGCTCGGCTCGCCCGAGGAGGTCTACCGCCGTCCGACGACGCGGTTCGTCGCGGATTTCATCGGCGATTCGAACTTCTTCGCGGCCACCGTCGACGGCAGTGTCGCGGCCCTGGCCGACGGCTCGCGCATGCCGTGCCGCGGCGGGCGCGGCTCGGCGACGGTGATGGTGCGCCCGGAGGCGATTCGCCTCGACGGGGCCGGCCCGTCGCTGCCCGGTCGCGTCGTGCAGACGTCGTTCCTCGGGAAGCACGTCCGCGTCGCCGTCGAGACCGCCGCCACCGATGCGCCGGTGATCGTTGCGCTCTACGACCCGTCGGCGCTGCCCGCGGCCGGCACGAAGGTTGCACTGTCGTGGTCGGCGGAGGATGCGGCAGTGCTGGAGTCCACGTGACCGTTGCCGCTGCCGAGCCCGCGCGCCGCGCGCGCCTCCCGCGCGTCGGACGCGCGGCGCTCGAGTACGCGGGCTTCGTGCCGACGATCGTCCTGCTCGGACTGTTCTTTCTCGTCCCGCTCGGGATCATCGTCTGCTACTCGTTCTGGGAGACGGTCGACTACTCCGTCGTCCACCACTGGACGACCGAGAACTACCGCTACTTCTTCAGCGTCACGGCCTATGTCAGCACGATGTGGGCGACGCTGTGGGTCGCCGTCGCCGCGACCGCGATCGCAATCGGGCTCGCGTTCCCGTTTGCGTACTGGCTCTCGCGCTACGTGCCGAAGCGCCTGCGCACGCCGCTGCTCGTGCTCGTGATCGTGCCGTTCTGGTCGAGCTACCTGCTGCGGGTCTATTCGTGGTTGACGATCCTCGGCGACCACGGCGTCCTGAACCGCTTCCTGCACTGGGTCGGGATCACCCGCCATCCGCTCGGCGTCTTCCTCTACGACCGGCCGGCGGTCATCCTCGTGCTCGTCTATCTCTATTTCCCGTTCGGCGCGCTGACGCTGTACTCGTCGATCGAGCGCTTCGACTGGAATCAGCTCCGCGCCGCGATGGATCTCGGCGCGTCGCCGCTGACGGCGATCTTCCGCATCCTCGTGCCGCAGATCCGGCCCGGGATCATCACGGCGATCATCTTCGTCTTCATCCCGATCCTCGGCGAGTACCTGACGCCGCAGATCGTCGGCGGCACCGGCGGCGTGATGATCGGGAACCTCATCGTCAACTTCTTCCAGTCGGCCGAGTACACGCGCGGCGCCGCGGCGTCGCTCCTGATCGCGCTGTTCATCGTCGCCCTGCTCGCGGTCTTCCGGAAGTCGCTCTCGTCGAGGGACGCCTATGGCACCTGAGGTCGAGGTGCTGTCGACGCGCGGCCGCGTCGCGCGCGGGCTGCTGAGCACGTACGCCGTGCTGATCTACGTCTTCTTGTTCTTCCCGATCGTGCTCCTCGTGCTGTTCAGCTTCAACGCGAACCGGTACGGGACGTTCCCGATCACCGGCTGGACGCTGACGTGGTACCGCCAGGCGTTCGACGACTACCAGGTGCACGACGCGGTGGCGACCACCGTCAAGGTCGCCCTCCAGGTGACGCTGATCTCCACGATCGTCGGCACGTGTGCCGCGTTCCCGCTCGTGCGCTCGCGACTGCCGTTCCGCGAGGGGATCCGCATCATCTTCATCCTCCCGATCATGATCCCGGGCCTGCTGATCGGGGTCTCGCTGCTCGTGCTCTTCACCGGCACGTTCCACTGGACGCTGTCGCCGGAGACGGCGGTGATCGGCCAGGCCGTCTACACGACGCCGTTCGTGATCCTGCTCGTCGCAGCGCGGCTGCAGGGATTCGACACGGCGCTCGAGCGTGCGGCCGCCGATCTCGGGGCGAATGCGTTCCAGCGTCTGCGCCGCGTGGTGCTGCCGCTGATCCTCCCGGCGATCTTCGCCGGTGCGCTCTTCGCGTTCACGCTCTCGCTCGACGAGTTCATCATCACCTACTTCCTGATCGGAGGGCACAACACGTTGCCGATCTTCATCTACACGCAGGTCAAGTTCGGGATCACGCCCGAGGTGAACGCCGTCGCCTCGATGCTCCTCGGCGCGTCGCTCCTCCTGCTCGGCATCGCGTTTGCGCTGCCGCAGCTCGTCCGCCGGACGCGGCGCCTCGTCGTCCGCGCGAGGACGGCTTGACGATGCGCATCGCAACCGCCCCGGTCTCGTGGGGGATCTGGGAGATGACGATCGACCGCCCCGACCTGATCCCGGCCGAGCTCTTTCTCGAGACGATCGTCGACATGGGCTATACCGCGACCGAGACCGGGCCGCCCGGCTATTTCGCCGCGGACGGCGCCGCCGCGGCGGAGCGCGCCGGCCGGCACGGCGTCGAGCTGATCGCGACGTTCCTGCCGCTCCGGCTCGACGACGCCGACGGGTTCGCGGAGGATCTCCGCGCGCTCGACCGCACGGTCGAGGTGCTCGAGGCGACGGGCGGCGGCGTCGTGCTGCTCGCCGACATGGAGACGCCGGAGCGGGCGCGCGCCGCAGGCAGCGCCGAGCGGCGACACGCGACCGCATGGGATGCGGAGACCGTGGAGTGCGCGGCCGAGCGGCTGCAGTCGGCGGCGGAGATCGTGCGCGGCCGCGGGCTCGACGTTGCGCTCCATCCGCACGCTGCGACGCATGTCGAGTCCGCCGAGGAGACCGACCAGATGCTTTCGCGAACCGACATCGGCCTCTGCATCGACACGGGTCACACGATCGTCGGCGGCGGCGATCCCGGCGACCTCGTGCGCCGGTACGGCGGCCGCCTCCGTCATCTCCACCTGAAAGACGTCGACGGCGCTGTGCTGTCGCGGCTACAGGCCGGCGAGCTCGACATGGACGAAGCGTGGCCGGAGGGAATCTTCTGCGAGTTCGGCGCCGGCGTCGTGCCGCTTCGCGAGTTCCTCGCGCTGCCGGACGTGCGCTCGTTCGACGGCTACGCCGTGATCGAGCAGGATCGGGTCGCCGTCACCGTCGACGACATGGCCGCAGTCCGGGCGGCCGACGAGCGGAATCACCGCTTCGTGGCGGACGCGCTCGAGTGATCGAGGCCGCCGTCGTCGGCCGGGTCGGCATCGACCTCTACCCGAACCAGCTGCGGACGCCGCTGCGCGACGTGCGCACGTACACGCGGTACGTCGGCGGCTTCGCCGGCAACGTCGGCACCGGTCTCGCACGGCTCGGCGTCCGGACGGCCGTCGTCTCCCGCGTCGGCGACGACGGCCACGGCGAGTTCGTCCGAGCCTTCCTCGAAGGAGAGGGGATCGACACGCGGTTCCTCGCGGTCGACCCGTCGTGGCCGACGCCCCCGACGTTCGCCGAGATCTGGCCGCCGGACCGGTTTCCGTTGACGTTCTACCGGCGTCCGACGGCACCCGACTGGCAGATCGAGTACGCGGACGTCGACGGCGGCGAGCTCGCGAATGTCCCACTCCTCTTCGCCACCGGCACCGGTCTCGCGCAGTCCCCGAGCTTCGAGACCACGCTGCAGCTGCTCCGAGACCACACGGGGACGACGATCTTCGACCTCGACCGGCGTCCGGCGCTCTGGGATCGCGCGGACGAGTACACGGACGCTGTACAGGACGCAGCGGGCGTCGCGGACATCGTGCTCGGCAACACCGACGAGGTTGCGGCCGCGGGCGGGGTCGACGCGCTCCTCGCGCTCGCACCCGTCCTGATCGTCAAGCGCGGCGGCGACGGCGCGGTCCTCTACGCCGGCGGCGAGATCGTCGAGGTGCCGGGGATCGCGGTCGAGGTGGTGAACGGCCTCGGTGCCGGCGACGCGTTCGCGGCGGCGCTCGGGTACGCGGTCGTGCGCGGGCTCGGCCTCCGCGAGGGCGTGCGGCTCGGGAACCTCGCCGGCGCGCACGTCGCACAGCGCATCCCGTGCTCGGAGGCGATGCCGACGCTCGACGAGTTGACTGCGGTCGCCGTCGCGTGAGCTTCCGCCTCGCGCTCATCGGCGCCGGTCGGATGGGGGAGACGCACGCGCGCGCGCTCGCGTCGTCGCCCGACGTCGAGATCGCCTGCGTCGTCGACCCGTCCGACGCCGCCGCTGCCCAGGTCGACGCTCCGCGCGCGACGCTCGACGACCTTCCGGAAGTCGACGGTGCCCTCGTCGCGGTGCCCACGCGGCTGCACGTCGAGGTCGTGACGCGTCTCGCCGAGCGCGGGCTCCCTGTGCTGTGCGAGAAGCCGTGCGGGCTGACCGTGGACGAGACGAAGGCGATAGCGGCGCTCGGCGTACGGATCCAGGTCGCGTACTGGCGGCGCTTCGTCCCGGCGCTGCGGGAGCTGCGCGAGCGCATCCGTCAGGGAGCGCTCGGTCAGCTCGTGCTCGTCGCGTCCGCCGAGCTCGACGAGCTCCCGCCCGCCGCCGCCTTCCGGGACCCCCGCTCGAGCGGCGGCATCGTGGTCGACATGGGCGTGCACGAGTTCGACCAGCTGCGCTGGCTGACCGGCCAGGAGATCGTCGCCGTCGCCGGCGCCGTGGGCGCCGTGGGCTGGGATCCGCCGGTCGACGGCGATCCGGAGCTCGTGTCGCTGTCGCTTCGCACCGACGGGGGCATCGCGGCGACCGTCGTGCTCGCCCGCCGCTACCCGCCCGGGGAGACCTGCCGGATCGAGGTCGTGGGGCTGCGGGGCGCGGAGGCGTTCGCCTTCGTCGCGCCGCCGGCCGGGGGCGCTACGGTCGCCGCCGCGCTGCGCGCGCAGGCCGAGGACTTCGCGCGGGCCGGCGGCGAGGGGGCGACCCTCGCGGATGCGATCGCGGCGCTCGACGCGGCCACTCGCGCGAAGGCCGCGCTCGGACTGCCCTAGACGGTCGCCCGCTCTGCCGCGAGGAACATCTCCGTCAGCAGCTCGGTGTCGATGCGCGCCTGTTCGGGCGGCGTGAGGCACGCCGCACCATCGACGCACGATGCGTGGAAGCGGACGAGCTCCCGGCGGAACGCCTCCTCGAAGGATCGGTAGCGGCGGACGGAGTTCGCGTAGTCGTCGGCGTCCTGCCGCTCGTAGAGCGTCGGGCTCATCTTCAGCCACGGCGACGGAAAGGTCAGCGAGCGTACCGTGGTGTCGAAGAAGAGCTGGATCGACTCGCGGTACTCGCGCGTCTCGAGCAGCTGGATCCACGCGCTGTCCCAGCGCGCGCCGTTCGCGAGCTCGCAGTAGCCGGCAACGGAGCGGCCGCCGTTCCACCAGGCGCCGCCGACGACACGCGCCGGCAGAGGCTCGGCCATCCGCTCGAGGAAGCCGTTGACGATGTTCACGTGATGGACGAGCGAGCCGAGGTAGCCGTCGGAGAACGCAAAGCACGCCTCCGGGTCGCCGCGGCCGACGGCCTCCTCCACCTGCTCGCTCTCGGCCCGGCGCGTCGCGTCGATCACCTCGGGAGGCACGTCGCTCGAGCGGAGGATGTCGCCGGGCAGGAAGTACGGCACCCACTCGGGGTCGTTGACGACGATGTTCACGTAGCGCAGGTGCTCGGCCGACTCCGGCATCTCCGCGAGCGCCTGCTCGAACGCGGGGTCGTGCCGCTTCATGTAGCCGACCTGTACGACGCGGCCCGCGCGGTCGCGCGCTTCGACGATCCGGTCGATGTCCGCGAGCGTGATCGCGAGCGGCTTCTCGCAGAACACGTGCAGGCCCAGCTCGAGCGCGGCGAGCACGATCTCGACGTGCGTCCCCGCCGGCGACGCGATGACGAGCGCGTCGAGCGACGACTCGTCGAGCAAGGCGCGCCAGTCGGGAAAGCTCCCAGCGATTCCGAACCGGGCGCAGAGCGCCGTCCGGACGCGTTCCGACGGCTCGGCGAGTGCCGTCACGGCGAAGCCATCCTGCAGCTCGTTCAGATGGGGAAGGTGCATCGCCTGGGCGATCATCCCGCCGCCGACGACGCCGACGTTCACGCGCTCGTTCCGAGTGCTGGACACGCTGTCCGCATCATGGTACGTTCGGCGCGGTCCGGCAAGCGGTGTCCGCCGGCGCAGGGGGCAGCCTTCGTGAACTCCTAAGGAGGAAGGGATATGGAGGAGCTGGATCGTCCGGTCACTCGCCGGGGCTTCCTCGCTGCAGGCGCGGTCGGCGCCGCCGGGCTCGCCGCGACCCGCGAGCTGAGTGCCGTCGGGCGCGCGTTCGGCGCGACCCGGGTTCGCACCGCCGGCGTCACGCTCAACTGGCTGACGTGGTCCGACCACTACTTCTCGAGCCAGGTGCAGAAGGTCAAGAAGTCGACGTCCATCGGCGCCCGCGTGCAGCTGATCAGCGACGACTCCGACGCGTACATCAAGGTGAAGGCCGGCGGCGGCGCGTGGGACATCTCGTCCGAGGACGCGCTCTGGGTGCCGAAGTTCTACAAGGAAGGGCTGATCGTCCCGTTCGACATCAAGTCCTTCCCGGTGTCGAAGCAGCTCTATTCCGTTGCGCTCGACATTCCGTTCTGGAAGGCCGGCTCGAACCAGATGGGCTACCCGTTCGGCTGGTCGAGCCTGCAGATCTACTACAACCCGAAGCACGTCACGACGAAGCCGGACTCCTACCACGCACTGCTGAGCCCGAAATACAAGAAGAAGATCGTCCTCGAGAACCAGCCGACGGACCTGATGGCGATGAGCGGGCTCGCGACCGGCGCGAAGCACCCGTACAACATGACGACCGCCGAGATCTCGCGGGCGAAGGCGTTCCTGAAGCAGCTGAAGCCGAACATCCTCAAGCTCGTGTCGCAGAACACGGAGGTCGTCCGCGCGCTGACCGACGAGTCGGCGTGGCTGACGATCGAGAACCTCGGCACGGACGCGCGTGTGGCCGATGCGAAGGGGCCGCAGATCCTGTCGGCGGACCCGAAGGAAGGCCTCTACGGCTGGATGGATGCCGAGATGCTGCTCAAGGAATCGCCCAACCAGAGCAAGTTCGAGCAGTTCATCAACACGATGGAGCAGGCCCCGTGGATCGCGAAGAATTTCCTCGCGAACGGGCGCCCGCTCTTCAACGAGAAGGCCTACAAGATCCTCGTGAACACCGGGCACAAGGAGCGCGCGGACCGCTTCTTCTACAGCGACCCGGAGCGCCCCGTGAAGATGACGCTCAAGGGGCCGTCGGGGAACGCGCAGGCGTACATCGACGCCTTCAACGAGGTAATGGGCTAGCGGGAAGCCGGCACGCCGCTACGACGCGGCGTGCCGGCTCTCCGGAAATCTCGGGAGGCCGTCGTCGGGGAGGGGCTCCCACGCCGCGGCATAGGCGACGAACTGCCGTACGGACGGGCGGATGCCCGGGTCGTTGTCGAACGTGCCGAGCCGGATGCCGATCGACTCCGGATGGCTCGGGTTCAAGCCGAAGATCGACGAGCCGCATTCCCCGCAGAACCACTTCTCGCCGCCGTCGGCGGGCTTCCACACGCGGAGCGCCTCCTCGCCGGCCACGATCCGGAACGTTCCAGGCGCCGGGTGCGCCTGGGCGGACGCCGCCGTCCCGCTCCGCCGCTGACAGCGCGTGCAGTGGCAGTAGCTCGCCCGGAGGAGCGGCGCCGAGACCTCGTAGCGAACGGCACCGCAGTTGCAACCGCCGGTGAGCGGGAGCTTCGGCACGATCAGCAACGCTACGCCGATGTGTTATAGTGAACCCAATGGTTCAGTATACGATGACCGTCGACCGCGCCTTCGCGGCCCTCGCCGACCCGACCCGCCGCGCCGTCCTCGAACGGCTCGGCGCCGGCAGCGCGACGATCAGCGAGCTCGCCGCGCCATTCGGCATGTCGCTGACCGGAATGAAAAAGCACGTCCGGCTGCTCGAGGAGGCGCAGCTCGTCACGACTCAGAAGGTCGGCCGTGTCCGCTGGTGCATGCTCGTGCCCTACGCCTTCGAGGGCATCAGCACGTGGCTGGAGCGGCTCGACCGCTTCGCCCAGGTTGTCGAACGCACGAAAGGAGCACGATGAACACCAGTGTCACGACCCCGAACGAGCTCGAGATTCGCGTCGAGCGGACGTTTGACGCACCACGCGCACACGTCTTTTCCGTCTGGA
>DATCJJ010000181.1:0-1769 GCA_036562845.1 Gaiellaceae bacterium
ATGCCCGAGGCGGTCTCGCCACCCCGCTTGCAGCAGGCGAACGCGTTCGTCGAGCTCGTCCGCAGCGCCAGCTACATCGTCGGCCCGGCCCTCGGAGGCGTGCTCGTCGTGGCGATCGGCGCCGGCTGGACG
Source organism: Gaiellaceae bacterium (assembly GCA_036562845.1). Classification (GTDB taxonomy): domain Bacteria; phylum Actinomycetota; class Thermoleophilia; order Gaiellales; family Gaiellaceae; genus Palsa-739. The sequence goes on from DATCJJ010000181.1 coordinate 133, forward strand.
CTCGCGGCGGGCGGCGCGTGCTACGCGCTCGGCGCGGCGCTCCTGACCCGGCTGCGGATACCGCGTGCGGCACGCGTCGTGCGGGCGTCGTTCGCCTACGACTTCCGCCAGGGCTTCCGCGAGCTCCTGTCCCGCTCGTGGGTCTACTCGATGATCGGCGCCTTCGGCCTGTACCAGCTCGTGACGTATCCGCCGCTGATCGTCCTCGGCCCCTACGTCGCGAAGCAGTCGCTCGGCGGCGCGTCCGCCTGGGGCGCGATCGTCGCGTGCGGAGGGGCCGGCTACCTCGTCGGGGGCGCGCTCGCCCTGCGGACGACGACGAGGCGCCCGCTCGTCGGGACGTGCGTCACGACGGCGCTGTTCACGCTCCAGTTCGTCCTCCTCGGCGTGCACGCGCCGCTTCCCGCGATCGCGGCCGCCGCGCTCGTCGGCGGTGCCGGCATGTCGGTGGGGAACGTCTTCTGGGTGACGACCCTGCAGCGGAACGTCCCGCGCGACGCGCTCTCGCGGATCTCGGCCTTCGACTGGTTCGGGTCGAGCGCGCTCAACCCGATCGGATACGCCGTCGTCGGCCCGGTCGCCGGGGCGCTCGGCGTCGGGACGACGCTGGTCGCGGCCGGCGTCGCTCAGCTCGGGCTGATCTCGCTGCCGCTGCTCTCGCGCAGCGTGCGGGCGCTCGAGCGAGAGCCGATGCTCGTCGAGCCCGATCCAGCTCAGGTCTGAGGCGGCTCGTCCGGTTCGAGAACGAGCTTCGGGATCCCGTCGACGACCTCGTAGACGCGGCCGCACTCCGTGCACCTCAGCGCATCCGCGTCCTCGACCGGGACGAGCCGTCCGTGGTGGGGCGCCGGGCACGCGAGGAGCTCGAGCAGCGACGGGTCGACCGGCATCGCTACCGCGCCCCGGCGGCGGCCGGGGTCGGAGGGGCGATCAGTCGGGCGAAACGCTCACGATTGGCGGCGTCGAGCTCCTGGAACACCGCCTCGAGCACGGGCTGCTCCGACTCGTCGGTGCAACGCGCGAAGACGATGCCCTCCTCGTACAGGCATCCGCGCTGCGCCTTCGCGAGGTGCGAAGCCTTGCCGAAGTGGACGCGCGTGCAGCCGAGCGCGAGCGCCTGCCGGACGGGCTCGGCGAACACGAGGTTGCCGTAGAGGCGGGCGTCGTCGTCCGCGGCCGGATCGCGGGCGTAGCGGAGCACGTGAAGCACGCCGTGGCCGTACATTCCGAGCGCGAATCCCACCACCTGCGCTCCGTCGCGCGCGACGGCGAAGGTGCGGTCGGGAACGAGCCGCTCGAACCTCCGGAACGACTCCTCGGTCAGCTCCGGCCCCCGCCGCCGGTACTTCTCCATCAGCTGGCGATGCTGCTCCGCGAGCGTCTCCGCGTGCTCCGCGATTCCGGCGGGAGTCTCCAGGGTGAGGCCGCTCCGGCGAAAGCGGTTCATGTCGTTCCGGAATCGCTTCCGCGCACTCGGCGTGAGCATGCGCAGGAACCCCTCGAGGTCGCCGCCCGCGATCGGGAGGTAGAAGTCGCCCTCGTAGAACGCCGACGCGAATCCCGCCTCCTGCAGCGTCTCGCGAAGCGGCTCGTCGGAGCCGAGCACGAACGGGAAGACGACGGCCGCGAGGCCCTCC
>DATCJJ010000034.1:0-15845 GCA_036562845.1 Gaiellaceae bacterium
GTGATCGCGTTCCTCGACATCCGCATCTCGACGCGCCTGCAGCTCATTCTCGCAGCCGTCGGCGTCGCGGCGATCCTCTTGCTCGCGCTCGACATTCTCTTCGAGGGCGGCGACCACGGCCTGACTCTCGCGCCGCTCAACCCGGCCAACGCGACGTCGACCAACAATCTCTTCCTTGCGGTCGTGCTCGCCTTTACCGGGTTCATCGGCTTCGAGGCGGCGGCCGTGCTCGGCGAGGAGGCGGTCGACCCGCTGCGGGCGATCCCGAAGGCCATCCTCACCGCCGTCATCGTCGCCGTCGTCTACTACGTCTTCGTCACGTGGATGATGGGCGTCGGCTTCGGCAGTGGCGCTGCTTGGGCGAAGGATCCGGCGGCGCTCGACACGCTCGCGACGCGGTACGTCGGCAACTGGCTCGCGGTGATCATCGACTTCTCGATCGCCGCATCCGGTTTCATCGCTGCGCTCGCCGGCACGCACCTGACGTCGCGCACGGCATATGCGATGGGACGCGAGGGTGGGCTGCCGCGCGCATTCGCGTGGACGCATCCGCGGTTCAAGACGCCGTGGACGGGCATCGCGTTCTCACTCGTCGTGACGCTCCTGCTCGGCGTCTTCTTCGCACACCACTACGACCCGATCACGTACTTCATCTGGATGGCGACGTGCGCGACGATCGGGATCCTGATCACGTACATCATGATCGCGCTCGCCGGCATCCTGTTCTTCGCGCGCGGTCGCAGCGGCTGGAACCCGTTGCTCGACCTCGTCATCCCGGCGGGAGCGATCGCGATCTGCGGCTACACGCTCTACAAGTCGATTCACCCGACACCGGCGTACACGGGCATCGTCAAGTGGGCGCCGTGGGTGGCGATCATCTGGCTCGCGCTCGGGATTGCGATCGACGCGTGGCTGACGTTGACGAAGCCGGACCGCGTGCGCGCGTTCGGCTCGATCCTCGGTGCGAGTGAGGGCGAAGCGCCCGCACCGGCGCCGGCACCGGCGATGCAGTAGCCGAACCGCGTATCTGCGGCGCGCCGCTGGACGTTTCCTCGACGGACAATGGCGCGCCGCCCCGTACCTGCGGACCTCGAGAACGCGCTCGCGGGAAGTCCCGCCGCGCGCGACGCCTTCTGGTCGCTGCCGCCGAACCAGCTCGACCGCTGGGTCGGCTACGTCGAGCGCTCGCGCTTCCCCGGGCAGCGGCGGCGCCGCATCGTCCGGACCGTCGAACGGCTCGGCGGCGATCCGGATGCCGTTGCGCTGCCGCGCGACGACTGGCTCGTCTGGCTCCTGTGCCTCGTGGTGCTCGGCGCGCTCGCCGGCTTCCTCGTGTGGTGGCTCGTCTATCGCCACGACACGAAGCCGGCCGAGACGTCGGCCGTCGTCGTCGCGGCGAAGTCGACGGTGCCCAAGGTGACGGGGATCAAGCTGCAGGCGGCGGAGTTCCAGCTCAAAGAGGCGAAGCTCGGCGTCAAGGTCGTCCGGCGGGAGGCGAAGAAGCCGAAGAACATCGTGCTCGGCCAGGCGCCGCGGGCGGACGCGAAGGTCGTGCAGGGAACCGTCGTCACGCTCGTCGCCTCGAAGGGCCCGCCGGGCGCGAAGGTGCCGAAGCTCATGGGGCTCGCAGCCGCGGACGCCGTCAGGCAGCTGCAGAAGGTCGGTCTCACTGCGAAGCTGCAGCAGACTCCCGCCGCCGGCGCGGCGCCGGGGAGCGTCGTGCAGCAGTCGCCGCAGCCGGGCAAGCGGCTCAAGCGCGGCGCCGTCGTGACGCTCGCCGTCGCGAAGGGCGCCGCCGCAATCGTCGTTCCGAACGTCGTCGGCCATTCGCAGCAGGACGCGGCGCACGACCTCCAGCAGCGCGGTCTGAATGTCAACGCCGTGACCGTTGCGTCGTCTCAGCCTGCAGGCACCGTCGTCGCGCAGAGGCCGCCCGCGAACAGCAAGGTGCAGCAGGGCGGGACGGTCCGCATCAACGTCGCGGCCGGTGCGCCGCGCCAGACGACGCAAAGCTCGACGACGACGTCGCGGACAGCCACCACGACGACGGTGCAGCAGACTCCCGGCGGCAACGACTACCGCGGCATGCGGCTCGCAGCTGCGGCGCAGAAGATCGCGGACGGCCGGCAGCAGGTCATCGTCCAGTACGTGTCGTCGTCGCAGCCCGCCGGCGTCGTCGTCGCGAACTCGAGCAGCGGCGGCAAGGTGGAGCTCCAGGTCTCGGCCGGTGCACATCCGCAGCCGTCGGCCTCCGTTCCCGACGAGACGGGCCAGGATGCAGAGACGGCGCAGGGCGACCTCGCGTCGGCCGGCTTCTCGGTGATCACGGTGCAGTGGCCGGTGAGCGACCCGTCGAACGACGGCGTCGTCGTCGCCGAGACGCCGACCGGGCGCGCGCCGGGCGGTGCGTCCATCGTGATCTACGTCGGCGTGGCGCAGTAGCCGTGCAGGGAACGGCAAAGGGCGATCTCGCGGCCGAGCTCGAGCGGACGGCCCGGCTCTGCGAAGACGCGGCCGGGGTCTACGTCGCGCGCCACGGCGACCACGTCGGCACGGACGTCGTCAGCGGGCTCCTGCTCGCCGCCGCCGCGCTCGACACCGCCGTCGACGCGGTCGAGAGCGAGGCGGCGCTGCTGATCACTGCCACACTCGCGCGCGACGCCGTCGATGCGGCCGAGAGGCGCGGGCTCGACGAGGCGCTGCTCGGCTGCGTGACCGCCCTTCGGCGGGTCACCGCGCTCTGCGAAGACGCATGCATTGACCGGTGACGCAACGGCGCCGGCCTGAAGGCCGGCGCCGTCGTTCTCCGGGTTGGAGACCTGATCAGCTCGTGACGACCGTCCGGCGGCGCACGGCCGTGAGCGCGGCGCCGGCGAGGACGAGCACGACGCCGACAGCGGTGAGGGCGCCCACGCCTGCGTCCGACCAATCGAAGCCGGGGCTGTCGACGGGGGCCGTCGAGGTGCCGCCGCCGGGCGCGAGCGTGTCGGTGATGAACCGGTAGCCCTGGACCTGCTGCGGTGCGGCCGTGCCGCCGCCCGGGGCGAGCGTGTCGGTGATGAACCTCGGCTGCGCCGCGACGGCCTGCGCCGAGAGCACGAGCGCGGCGACTGCGGCGGCGGCGATGAGGAGCAGCTTCTTCATGACGTTCCTCCTTCGGGTGGCCGGGACGCCGCAACGGTCGCGCAGGCCGGTCGAATCGCGGTAAATCGCGGGAAGCGCCCGGTAAGTCCGGGCCGTTGTCGCGGGAAACCGCGCGCGGTAGCGTCGGGCGGTGGCGCGCGAGTTCCGGATCCTCGGGCCGCTCGAGGTCGTCGCCGACGGGCAGGCGCTGCCGCTCGGCGGGGCGAAGCCGCGGATGCTGCTCGCGCTCCTGCTGCTGCACGCGAACGAGCCGGTTCCGGTCGACGTCCTCGCCGAGAGCCTGTGGGACGGCACGCCGCCGCCCACGGCGGCGAAGATGATCCAGGGCTACGTCTCGCAGCTCCGGAAGGCGGTCGGCGACGGCGTGCTCGTCACGCGCCCGTCGGGCTACCTGCTCGCGCTCGACGCGGACGAGCTGGACGCGACGCGGTTCGCGTCGCAGGTCGACGACGCAGCGTCGCGCCCGCCGGCCGAGGCGGCGGCGCAGCTGCGGAGCGCGCTGCGGCTTTGGCGCGGGCCGCCGCTCGCCGACTTCCGCTACGACGGGTTCGCGCAGACCGAGATCGCCCGGCTCGAGGAAGCGCGCCTCGCTGCGATCGAGGCACGCGTCGACGCCGACCTCGCGTGCGGCCGTCACGCCGAGGTCGTGCCGGAGCTCGAGGCGCTCGTCACCGAGCACCCGCTGCGTGAGCGGCCGGTCGAGCAGCTGATGCTCGCGCTCTACCGGTCGGGCCGCCAGGCCGACGCGCTCGCCGTGTACCGGCGCGCGCAGCAACGGCTCGACGAAGAGCTCGGGCTCGAGCCCGGTCCGGACCTGCGCGGGCTCGAAGGCAAGATTCTGCGCCACGACGCCGAGCTCGCCGCGCCGCGACGCACACCCGTTGCGCTGGAGCGGATCGCACGCCACGCGTGGCTCGTGGCCGGCGTCGGCGTGCTCGCCGTCGCAGCCGCCGCGGGCCTCCTGGCGTGGCAGCTGACGCGCGGCGACGGCACCGCGGCGGCCGAAGCGGGCCGCGGCGGCATCGCGATGATCGACCCGCGCGGCGTCGGGCCTGCTCGCAAGCTCGCCGTGCCGGGAACCCCGAGCAGCCTCGCCGTCGGCGCAGGCTCGCTGTGGGCGCTGAGCTCCGCCGGCGGGACGATCACGCGCATCGACCCTCGCTCGGGCCGAACGCTTGGGCGGTTCACGGCACCTGGGTTGCCGACCGATCTCGCGGTCGGTGCGGGGGCGATCTGGGTCGTCAACGGGCGGAGCAACGGCGGCGGTCTGATCGGAACGACGGAGCAGGCGAGCATCTCGCGGCTCGACCTCCGCTCGGCCGTCCCGACGCGGACGACCCGCCTGCCCGGGCGGACTCAGCCTTCCCAGACCGATCGCGATCCCGGGGTGCCTGCGATCGCCGTCGGAGGCGGCGCCGTCTGGGCGATCGACGCGCAGGGAGATGTCGTCCGGCTCAATCCGGAAGGCGGGATCGCTGCTCTGGTCAAAGGCCTCGGCGCGGCTGCGATCGCCGCGGGCGCGGGCGCGATCTGGATCGACGACGGTGGACGGTACGTCGTTCGCATCGATCCACGCACGAACCGCGTGGCGACCCGCATCCCGCTCGCGGCAGGCGGGCTCGACGGAATCGCGGTCGGCGCGGGCTACGTGTGGGTCGCGGACGCGGCGGACGGGACGATCTGGCAGATCGATCCGGGGCCGCCGGTGGTGGCGCGGACGATCCAGGTCGGAATCGGCGTCACCTCGCTCGCGTTCGCGGGCGGCGCGGTGTGGGCCGCCAACCCGTTCCTCGGCTCCGTCTCGCGTGTCGACCCGGCGACGCAGACGGTCCGGACCGTGAGCGTCGAAGGAACGCCGGCGGCCCTCGCCGCCGATCGCCACGGTGCGTGGGCGAGTGTGAATCCCGTGGCCACCGGTCCGCGCGAGCATGGCGTGCAGGCGCTGCCCACCCCGCCGTGCCGGCCCGTCGTCTCGGGCGGCGGGGACGTCCGCTTCCTCATCGCCTCCGACCTGCCGCTCCACGGCTCGGCCGACGCGACGATCCCGATGACGCGCGCGATCGCGTTCGTGCTGCAGCAACACGGCTTCCGCGCCGGCAAGTACAGCGTGGGCTACCAGTCGTGCGACGACTCGACGGCGCAGGTCGGGAACTACGACTTTGCGACGTGCGGAGCGAACGCGCGTGTATACGCAGTCGACCCCGCCGTGCTCGGCGTCGTCGGGACGTACACCTCGCCGTGTGCAATTGCCGAGCTGCCGATCACGAGTCGGACGCCGACGGGGCCGCTCGCGATGATCAGCCCGCTCGACACATTCCCCGACCTCACGCATCGCGCCGGCGGATACCACCGCGGGCTTCTCGAGTTGCTCTATCCGACAGGCCGGCGGAACTTCGTCCGGATCATCGCGCCCGACGACGCCCAGGGGTCGGGCGACGCCGTCCTCGCGCACGAGCTCGACGCGAGCGTGTTCGTGCTCGACGACGGCAGCTCGTACGCGAGCGGTCTCATCGGCGGGTTCGTGCACGCGGCGCGCGTCCTCCACGTCCCCATCGTCGGGACCGCGGCGTGGAGCGAGCAGGCGCACCGGTACGACGCCGTCGTCGAGGGCATCGCGCGCTCCCACGCCCGCGCCGTGTTCATCGCCGGCTTCGTGTCCCCCGGCACCGGCGAGCTGATTCGTGAGCTGCGCCGGCGACTCGGGTCGAAGGAGGCCCTCATCGCCGGCGACGGCTTCGTCGGCCTGCAGGATCTGATCCAGGTCGCGGGCCGGGCGGCGAACGGCGTCTACGTCAGCTTCGCCGGCCGCCCGAACGCGCAGCTGCCTCCGGTCGGGCGTGCGTTCCTTCGGACCTTCGGCAGCACGCAGACGAGCTCGCGGCAGACGTCGTACGCAGCGGCGTATGCCGCGCAGGCGACAGAGGTGCTGCTCTCCGCGATCGCCCGCTCGGACGGGACGCGCGCCTCCGTCACGAAGGAGCTGTTCGCGGCCGAGGTGCGCGGCGGAATCCTCGGCAGCTTCCGCTTCACCTCCGACGGCGACATGACGCCGACGCCGGTCACGATCTTCCGTGTCGTCGGCGGCAAGCTGCCGAGCTCGACGCAGCTGCCGGACTTCGCCGGCTCGGTGGTCGATCGCGTGATCGACGTCCCGGTGGAGCTCGTCCGCTGACGAACGACGAGGGCGCCCTCGCGGGCGCCCTCGTGGTCTCGCTGCTGTTGCCTCGTCTTACTTCCGACGCCGGAAGACGGCGAGTGCGAGGACCTCGAAGCCGACGCCGCTGAGCAGCAGCGCGACGCCGACGACGATGCCGAACAGCGCGAGGTTCTCTGCCATGTACGACGTGTTGAGCGCCGTCGTCAGGGCGGTTTCGGTTACCCAGAGGTTGCGGGCGCCGTTCGCGACCGGCTGCTTCGTCTTCGGGTCGGTCACGGCGTACTGCGGGTTGTCCGTGCCGCCGCCGACGGCGAGCTCCGACTTCGGGGCGGTGGGCAGCGCCGTGAAGCGGCCCATCTGTGCGTACGTGAAGCCGCCCGTCGCCTCGAGCGTATGGATCCGCATGTACTGCGCGAACGTCCGGGCCCGGTCGCCGCTCGTGATCGGCTTCCCGGCGACGCTCTTCGACGGAATGCTGATGTCCTTCAGCCCGGCCTTTGCGGCCTCGGCCTTGATCGCGGCCGGCGTCATGTCCGGCGATCCGGCGATCTGCTCGGCCCTGAGGCTGCTGTGGACGGTCGAGCGCCCGTTGACGCCCATCGCGATTGCGACGACGCCGAAGACGATGAGGATCGCGCCGGCGACGATGCCGCCCCACTCGAGGACGGCGGAGAGCTGGAACCGCTTGGTCGCCGCCGAGTGCGCTGCGACCGGGGTGTTGAAGGCTGTGCTGCTCATGACTCGCTCCCTTTGTGCTGGAGGTTTGGGATGACCCAATTCAGCCCCAGCGAGCGGGCGACGCCATCGGGGATGCTCCGCCGACGTGCTGCGGCGAACTACCGAGCCCTCAGGATTCGGGTGCGGCTTCGAGGACGCCCTCGGCGAGGGCGTAGCGCACGAGCTCGGCGCGGGTGGAGAGCCGGAGCTTCTGCATGATGTGGGCGCGGTGGGTCTCCGCCGTCCGGACGGAGATGAAGAGCATCTGCGCGATCTCCTGGTTCGTGTGCCCGAGCGCGAGCAGCCGCAGCACCTCGCGCTCTCGGTCGGAGAGCGGATCGGAGGCAGCCTTCGCCTCGGCGGCCGCATCGGCGGCGGCGATGCGGGCGCCGAGCGCGGGGTGGACGTAGCGGCCCCCTGCGGCGACCTCGCGCAGCGCCGCCACGAGCTCCGCGTCCGCGGCTTCCTTCAGCAGGTAACCGCTCGCTCCCGCCGCGAACGCCTCGCGGACGTACCGCGGGTCGTCTTGCATCGACAGGACGAGCACCTTCGCGTCGGGTGCCGCTTCGAGGACGTCGTCGAGGGCATCGAGGCCGCTGCGACCGGGCATGACGACGTCGAGCAAGACGACATCGGGCTTCTCGAGTCGCGCCGCGCGGACCGCCTCGTCGGCCGTGCCCGCCTCCGCCACGACCTCGAAGTCGCCCTCGCTCTCGAGCAGCATCCGCAGGCCGCTTCGCACGAGCGCGTGGTCGTCGGCGATGACGACCCGCATCACGTTGGGACCTCGGCGACGAGCGTCGTCCCAGAGCCGGCAGCCGACTCGATCGTGAAGCGCCCGCCGACGAGCTGCAGCCGCTCGCGCATCCCGAGCAGCCCGAGGCCGTCCTCACGGGTCTCCTCCTGCTCGAAGCCGACGCCGTCGTCTTCGATCACCGCCTTGACGCTGTTTCGCTGACGTGTCACGACGACGCTCACTCGGGTCGCCTGCGCGTGCTTGACGATGTTCGTCAGCGCTTCCTGCACGATCCGGTAGAGCGCCGTCTCGACGTCGGTCGGCAGACGCTCGGGGATCCGGGCGTGGTAGTCGACGATGAGCCCCGTCTGCTCGGCGAACGTCGTCGTCAGACGCTCGAGCGCAGGCTCGAGGCCGAAGTCGTCGAGCGCCTTCGGACGAAGCTCGACGGCGAGGCGGCGGACGTCGTGCAGCGTCGAGAGCACGAGCTCGCGCAGCTCGTCGGCGGCACCTTTCACGTCGTCCGGCGTCTCTGCCGACTCGATCGTCCTCAGACCGAGGAGGATCGACGTCAGGGCCTGTCCCGTCTCGTCGTGCAGCTCCCGCGCGAGGCGGCGGCGCTCGAGCTCCTGGGCGGCGACGATGCGGCGGAGCGCATCCTGCGCGACGCGGCGCGAGAGGTCGACGGCGACTGCGGCGCGCTGCGCGAACATCTCGCCCAGCCGGCGATCGTCGTCGCGGAAGCGCGTGTCGCGCCCCTGCTTGTCGTGCACGGCGATGATCCCGATCGCCTGATCGCGGACGAGCAGCGGGACGTAGAGGCCCGACCGGGCCTGCATCAGGCGCGCCGTTTCCTGGTCGGTCTCGGGATCCTCGAGCACCGAGTCCACCCGCTCGACCCGCTTGCGCGCCAGGACGCGGGCGTTCTTGGAGCGCGTGCCGAGCTCTCGGCCGACGAATTGCTCCGCCGCGTCGCCGGACGCCGCCTCGATCCGGAGCGCGCCGTCGGCCTGGGGCAGCGAGATCGTCACGAGGCGCGCGTCGATCAGGTCGCGCAGCCGGTCGGCGATGAGCGAGAGGAGCGGCTGCAGGTCGATCTCCGACACGAGGGCGCTCGCGACCTCGTTCAAGGACTCGAGCTGGTCCGACCACCGAGTCGACGCCTCGTAGAGCCGCGCGTTCTCGATCGCCACCGCTGCCTGCGCCGCCAACAGCTGTACGAGCTCCTCGTCCCCGTCGGTGAAGTCCGCGCCGTCCGCCTTCTCGGTCAGATAGAGGTTGCCGTAGGCGACACCGCGCAGGAGGATCGGCACGCCGAGGAACGTCTTCATCGGTGGGTGGCCAGGCGGGAAGCCGATGGAGCGCGGATCCTCGTGGAGATCGTGCAGGCGCAACGGCTGGGCGTCGCGGATCAACACGCCGAGAATGCCGCGGCCGTGCGGCAGGTCGCCGATGGCGGTGCGCGTCGCCTCGTCGACGCCCGTCGTCAGGAACCGCTCGAGTGACCGTCCGGAGGCGTCGATCACCCCCAGGGCGGCGTACTGCGCGTCGGTCAGGGTCGCGGCGGCTTCGAGAACGCGCTGGAGCACACCGTCGAGGGACAGCTCCGACGTGAGAGCGATCCCGATTTCGATGAGTGCTCGCGACCGGTCGCGCACGTCCTGGGCCACAAGGAGACTGTACTCGCCGCTTGCGGGAAAGCCGCAACCGGGAGGCGGAGACCACCGATGGCGGAGGGCCGGCCCGAACGCAAGATGTTGGCAATGTCGAGCTACGCGGTGCTGTGGAGCGAGGAGGGGTGCGACGTCCTCGCCGGAAAGCTGGAGCTGGCCGAAGACGGACTGAGCTTCGGCGGCCGCCACGACCACGACGTCGCGTACGGCGACATCGATGCCGTGCGCGTCGCGCGCCGCGCGGCGGATCGCGTCCGCGGTGCGGCGACGCTGGTCCTCGAGCTGGCCGGCGGGTCGACCCTCCGGATCGCCAGCGTCGGCGGCGCAGGCATCGTCAGCGAGCTGGGTGAGCAGCTCGCGGCGCGGAGCGACGCGCGCCGCTAGGCGCGTACCAGTTCCACTCGCCGAGCAGCTTCATCGCGGCGGGGACGAGCACCGCGCGGATGACCGTCGCGTCGATCAGCACCGCGACGGCGAGGCCGAAGCCCATCTGCTGGAACTGCAGGATGCTGAGTGTCGCGAAGATGCCGAACACCGCGACCATGATGATCGCCGCGCTCGTCACTGTCCCGGCAGTGCGGGTGATGCCGAGCCGCACCGCGTCGTCCGTCGTCGCGCCCGCGTCGTGGAGCTCCTTGATCCGGCTGACGATGAAGACGTGGTAGTCCATCGAGAGGCCGAAGAGCACGACGAAGAGGAAGAGCGGGAGCCAGCTGACGATCGCGCCGTTCGTCTGGAAGCCGAGCGGGCCGGCCAGCCACCCGTGCTGGAACACGGCGACGAGGAGCCCGTACGCTGCGCCGACCGAGAGCAGGTTGAGAACGACCGCCGTCGCGGCGATCACGATCGACCGAAACGTCCACAGCAGCAGCGCGAATGCGAGCCCGAGCACGAACAGGAACACGTACGGCAGGCGATTCCGCATCTGCGTGTTGAAATCGTAGGTGCCCGCCGTGATCCCGGTCACGTACACCTGCGCGTCGGGCACGCGCGCGGCGATCGGCGGGATGACCGTGTCGCGAAGCGTGTGCAATGCGGCGATCGATCGACCGTCGTCTCCGTTCCCTGCGATCGAGAAGTCGATTCGGGCGACCGTGCCCAGCGGATTCACCGTCAACGTGAACGGTCTGAAGAACTCGCCGGTCGCGACCGCGCGCGTCCTGAACGTGGCGTACGCGCGCTGCATCGACGGCGTGTCGACGATCGGCGCCTTGACGACGACCACGACCGGCGTCTGCGAGCCTGGGAACGCCTTCTGGATCCGGTCGAATGTCCGAACGATCTTCAGATCCTTCGGCAGGTCGGTGTAGTTCGGCAGCTTCGTGTGCATCTCGGCGGCCGGGAGCGCGAGCAGGAGCAGGAACGCCGCCGAGAGCCCGCCCCAGAGGGCGGGCCGGCGGAGGACCCCGCCGATGACGCGTGACCAGGCGCCGTCGTCCCGCGGGCGCCCTTTGAAGAGCCGGATCCGGCCGCGGTCGACGTTGTCCCCGAGGCGACGGAGCGCGGCGGGGAGGACGGTGAGCGAGCCGACCATCGCCGCGAAGACCACGAGCATCGTCCCGATGCCGATCGTCGCGAACAGCGAGTTTCCGCTGACGAACATGCCGGCCATGGCGATCAACACCGTGGATCCCGAGACGAGCACCGCTTGGCCCGACGTACGGGCGGCGTTCAAGAGCGCCTCGTGCGGCATGTTCCCCGCCTGACGCTCCTCGCGCTCGCGCCGCAGGTAGAAGAGCGAGTAGTCGATCCCGACGGCCATGCCGATCATGAGGATGATCGCGCCGACCGTCTGCGGCTCGGTCGGGACGAGCTGACTGACGAGGGCATTGATTCCGGTGGCGGCCAGGACCGCCGAGAAGGCGAGCAGGACCGGCAGTCCGGCGGCGACGAGCGCGCCGAAGGCGACGGCGAGGATGACGACCGTCAATGGCAGCGATGTGAACCAGGCGCGGTCCATGTCCCGGGTGAAGCGCTCCCCGACGACGTGGTCGGACGATGCTTGGCCGAACTCGCCGATGATCAGCTGCGGGAACTCGAGCTGCACGCGGTCGACCGTGGCGAGGATCGCTGCAACCTTGTCCTTCGCGTCCTCGGCCTTGCCGCGGATCTCGAACTGGACGAGAGCCGCATGCCGATCGGCGGAGACCAGCCCGGCGCTCGGATGGTCGAGCGGCGAGACGATGTTCGTGACGTCCGGCTGCGCCTGAAGCTGATGCCCAAGGTCGGCGAGGGCCGCCGTGAAGAGACCGCTGCCCACCTTCGCCGTGCGCGACTCGACGAGCACGCTCTCGCGCGCGAGGAGCCTGAAATCGCCCCGGTCGAGGATCTCCTCCGCACGGCGCGAGTCGCCGTTCGCGTATGCGTACGGCTTGAACTGCTTCGCGCCGACGAGATTGCCGGCAAGGACGGCCGCGATCGCGAGTGCGATCCAGCCGAACGCCGCGGTCTTCCAATGTGCGGCGCTCCAACGGCCGGCTCGGCCGGCGAGGTTGTGGACCCCTTCGGTCACGACCTTCCGATCGCTCCGCTCGCGCCGGCTCGTATCGGCGAATTCCCTGATTCAGCGCCGGAGTCCCTGCGAGATCGGTGTCGTGCACAGCCATCGAAGGGAGGCTGCACCATGAAAGCGCTCGTCTACGGCGGCCCGGGCGTCCGCACCTGGACCGATGTCCCCGATCCTGTGATCCAGGACCCGACGGATGTGATCGTGCGCATCGACAGCAGCACGATCTGCGGAACCGACCTGCACATCCTCAAGGGCGACGTCCCGGAGGTGAAGCCGGGGACGATCCTCGGCCACGAGGCGGTCGGGACGATCGTCGAGCGCGGCGACGCCGTGACCACGCTCGAGGTCGGCGACCGCGTGCTCGTCTCGTGCATCACCTCGTGCGGACGCTGCCGTTTCTGCCGCGAGGGCCGGTACGGACAATGCACGGGCGGCGGCGGCTGGATCTTCGGCCACCTGATCGACGGGCTCCAGGCGGAGTACGCCCGCGTGCCGTTCGCCGAGACCTCGGTGTACAAGGTGCCGGACCAGCTGAGCGACGAGGACGTGCTCTTCCTCGCCGACATCCTCCCGACCGCGTATGAGGTCGGTGTGCTCGCGGCGAAGCTCGAGCCGGGCGACACGCTCGCCGTCGTCGGGGCAGGCCCGATCGGGCTCGCCACGATCATGACGGCGAAGCTCTTCACACCTGCGCGGATCGTTGCGATCGATCTCGCCGACTCCCGACTCGAGCAGGCGCTCGTGTTCGGCGCGGACGTAATCGTGAACAACGGTCGCGAGGACGCGGTCGCGAGAGTGCTCGAGCTGACCGACGGCCTCGGTGCCGATGTCGCAGTCGAGGCGGTCGGCGTGCCGGAGACGTTCGAGCTCTGCACCGCGCTCGTCCGGCCCGGGGGCCGCGTCGCGAACGTCGGCGTCCACGGCCACTCGGCCACGCTCCATCTCGAGACGCTCTGGATCCGCGACGTCACGATCACGACGGGGCTCGTCGACACGTTCACCACGCCGAAGCTCCTCAAGCTGATCGAGGAGCACCGGCTCGAGCCGCGGCGCTTCGCGACGCATCGCTTCGCGCTCGCGGACGCCGAGAAGGCGTACGACGTCTTCGCCGATGCAGCGAGCTCGCACGCGCTGAAGGTCGTGCTCGATGCCGAGCCGGTGCAGGCGAAGCGCGAAGCCGGCCGCGAGGTCGCGGTCGCGTGATGGAACGAGCGGCGTGCGCCTGCTCCCCGGCAGGCGCACGCCGCCGCGGCCTCAGAGACGCCGCGGGATGCGGCCGGACAGCGTGCGCCGGCGGCGCACGAGGTCGTCTGTCCGCCACGTCAGGGACGACTCGACGTCGACGACACCGGGGACTCGCCGCACGCACGATCGCACGATCTCCGCGATCGTCTTCGTGTCGACGCAGCCGTCGAGCGTGACGACGCCCTCGTCGACCGAGACGTCGAGCGTCGCCGGGTCGATCCACAACATCGTGGTGAGCACGTTCTTTTCGATCTCGCGCAGGATCGCTGTGTCGTCGCGGTCGAACGCTCGCACGAGGTCGCTGCGGGTGACGATCCCGACGAGCCGCGAGCCGTCGACGACCGGCAGGCGGTTCACGCGTCTCGTGACCATCAGATGTGCCGCCACCGCGACCTCGTCGCGGGAACGCACGGTTACGGCCGGTGAGGTCATCGCACCGCCGGCCGTGCGGGCGGCAAAGCGGATCCCGTCGCCGTACGCCTGGTCGAGCAGCCGGCCGAGCACCGCGCTCGACGCGAAGTCGTCGGCCTGCTCCTTCTGAACGATGTCGGCCTCGGAGATCACTCCGACGACGCGGCCGTCCTCCGAGCAGACCGGCATTCCGGAGATGCGACGCGCGACAAGCAGCGCCGCAACGTCCTTCAGTGAAGTTTGGGGCGCAACCGTGACGACGTCGCGCCGCATGATCTCGTTGATCTTCATGCCCCGATCGTCGGGCAGCGGCGGCGCGGCGGAATCCGGGAAACCACCGAGTCCGTCTGGGACATCCCGCACGATCCGAAGCTGATGGACTCGGTCGTCGTCCGCGAGCTGCAGGTGATCCGCGGCGGGCGCCGCGTGCTCGAGGGAATCTCGCTCGGCGTCGCGGCGGGATCCGTCACCGGCCTGCTCGGCCCGAGCGGCTCCGGCAAGACGACGCTCTTGCGCTCAGTGGTCGGCGTGCAGCGTGTCGCGGCCGGCTCCGTCGCGGTGCTCGGCCTGCCCGCGGGCTCGCCCGCGCTTCGCTCGCGTGTCGCCTACGTCACCCAGGCGCCCTCGGTCTACGCCGACCTCAGCGTGTGCGAGAACCTCCGCTACTTCGCGCGCATCCTCGGTGCCGGGCCGCGCGACGTCGACGACGTGATTCTCCGCGTCTTCCTCGGCGAGTTCGCGGATCGTGTCGTCTCGCGCCTCTCCGGCGGACAACGGGCCCGCGTCTCGCTCGCGACCGCGTTGCTCGGCGAGCCGGAGCTGCTCGTTCTCGACGAGCCGACCGTCGGCCTCGATCCCGTACTGCGGCGCGAGCTCTGGACCACCTTCCATACGCTGGCCGCCGACGGCGCGACCCTGCTCGTCTCGAGCCACGTGATGGACGAAGCCGACCGCTGCGACCGGCTCGTCCTGCTCCGCGACGGGGCGGTGCTCGCGACCGGCACGCCCGCCGAGCTTCGCGCGCGAACATGCGCCGACGCGCTGGAGGACGTCTTCCTGCGACTGGTGGAGGCGGCGTGATCGCGACCGCGATCCGCGTGCTGACACAGCTGAGGCGGGATCCGCGCACCGTCGCACTGATCGTCGGCGTGCCATGCCTGTTGGAGTTCCTGCTGAAGGAGATCTTCGCCGGCCGGCCCGAAGTCTTCCAGCACGTCGGGGCGCCGCTGCTCGGACTCTTCCCGTTCGTCTCGATGTTCGTCGTGACGTCGGTGACGATGCTGCGCGAGCGGACGTCCGGCACGCTCGAGCGGCTGATGTCGCTCCCGCTCGCGAAGCTCGATCTCCTCGCCGGGTATGCGCTCGCGTTCGCACTCGCGGCGCTCGTCCAGGCAGCCGCTGTCTCGGCGCTCGCGTTCGGTGCGCTCGGCCTCCACGTCGGCGGGCCCCGCGTGGCCGTCGCCGCACTCGCCGTCGCGAACGCGACGCTCGGGATGGCGCTCGGCCTCTTCGTCAGCGCGTTCGCGCGGACGGAGTTCCAGGCGGTGCAGTTCCTGCCGGCGGTCGTCTTCCCCCAGCTGCTCCTGAGCGGCCTGTTCGTCGCACGCGGCGACATGGCGCGCTGGCTGCGGGCGATCTCGGATGCACTGCCGCTGTCCTATGCGTATGACGCACTGGCCCGCGTCGCCGGCGACGGGCCGTACGGCGGCTGGTTCGCCGCCGACCTCGCGGTGACGATCGGCGGCGCGCTGCTCGCGCTCGCCGCCGGAGCGGCGACGCTCCGGCGGCGAACCGCGTGAATCAGTGGCTCATCGTGCCGGGCACGTGCCCGACGTTGAGGATCCCGACCTGGCCCATCTGCACGCTTGCGAAGCTGTGCGAGACGAACGGGTAGAGGCCGGGCTTGTCGATCTTGACGTCGAAGACGCCGCCGCCGCCGGCCGGGACGGCCGCCGTCTGGATGTCGTGTTGCGGCGCGTCGACGAGGTCTGCGTTGATCCAGGCGCGGGCGAGCACGGTGCCGACGACGTGGAACTCGGTGTTGAGGCTCGGCCCTGCGTCGACGACCCAGAAGCGGACGGTCTCGCCGGGCTGGGCCGTCAGCGGGTGCGTCTTGTACTGCCCGGCATATCCGTTCCAGGTGACCCAGTCCGGCGTCATCTGCTCGGCCTTCGTCAGGTCGAGGCTCGCGGCGCTGCCGAGGCCTGCACTGTTGAGGTACCACTCGCTCGAGACGAGCACGTACTCGCGGTC
>DATCJJ010000041.1:0-11088 GCA_036562845.1 Gaiellaceae bacterium
GTGATCGTGCCGTCATTCCAGACCTTGATCTGGACGTGGCCGGTAGCGGCCGACGTCGATCCAGTCGTTTCGTTTTTGGCGTTCAGCTGCGTGTTCAACACGCACATGACGCCGCCGTGCTTCGCCGCCGCCGGCGCCGCCGCCGCGATAGCAGCGACACAACCGACGGCAAGCCACATCAAGAGACGCCGCATTTCTCTCACTCCTCTCGAAACGAAGATTCGTCTTGCCGAAATTTCCCGACCCGGCCTTTCTCCAAAGCGGCAACGGCAACGTCTTACACACCCGTAACATCGGACAGCGATGGGATAGCACCACGAGCGCGCCGACCAGCCTGACCCCTCGGCAGTCCCCGCTCCCTCCGAGGCTGGCGAAAAGAACTCGGACGCGTGACCATCCCGACGCTGAAGCGTGTCTACCCGGGGATGTTCGATGACCTGTAGCGCCCTCGTCGATGGCGTCGATCGGTTTCTGGACGAGCATGAGGCATCGGATCGGTCGGCGGCAGGCCTTGCGCGTGCGCAGTCAGCGCGTCGGCTTGCTGTTGCTGTTGGTGAGGCTCCGGCGTATGCGTTGCCGCGGCTTGCGGTCGCGCTGATCTGCTGCGAGAGCTCGAGGCGGAACAGCGGGGGTCATCGTCCGAGGTGCGGTGGGTGCGGGTTTCTGCCCGAGGGAAGCCCCCAAAGCGCGCCGCCCTAGGCAGCGCAGGCGGTGCCCGCGGACTCCCGCTCCCGCTCGAGCCGCCGAGCGTTAGATCCGGCCGGGGAGTGTGAGCCGAGCCACGCCGCCTGCGACCATGGGTCGGAGGAGCCGTTCGCGGTCGCGGCGGATCGCGGCGAGTGGTTCCTGCAGCGCATGATCGTCTTTTGCCATCGGCGTACGCTTGCTCTCGATCAGTTGCTGACGTGCAGGGCGCGGCTCTCGCGCGACAGCAGTTCGTGGGTCTGGTTCGCCATCGCGTGGTGGAGCCGAGAGGGGACTCCGTAGAGCCCCCTCTTTGGCGGCTTAGGAGTCGCGGTAGCCGGCGCCACCGGGGCCGTAGTAGCTGCCGAGGCTGCTGCGGTACTTGTCGTCGCGGTACCGCTTCTCGTCGAACTCCGGCGCATTCTTGATCTGATCCTTCGTCCGATTGACGAAGACCGTCTCCGCATCCAGATCGACGTCGCGGATCACGCCGGCCGGCAGCATGACCTTCTTTCCGAAGATCCACGGGCCGGTGTCGACAACGATGTAGCTGGCGGAGACGTCGTTCGACGCTTCGTCGACCTTGCCGATCGAGCCGTCGATTGCCTCGACGCTGAACCCGGCGAGCTCGCGCTGTGTCCAGCTCGTCTCGCGGTACACCCAGATGTCGGTGGTTGTCATTCCTCTCCTCTCCTCGCTCCGGATTCTCAAGATTCACGGTCGCCGGGACGTGCGAAATCCAAACGACATCCGGTGACTGAGCTGCCGCATTGCCTGAAACAGCGCCCGCTGTGGGGGCGGGGAGAGAATGGCACGTAGGCCCTTTCTTCGCATCGCCGCAGCCCGTTAGATCCGCGGCCTGTTTGCGTCTATCACGGTGGGGCCTGCGTTTCCCGACGAGGGACTGTCGGCAGCGGGATTCGTAGGCCCTTCCAGCGCTGGCTCAAGCGGCGTCTGGGTGGTCGGCGCGGAGCCGGACGATTTGCCGGCGCGGAATGATCTCCTCGATTTCGCGGACGGGGATCAGGATCTGGCGGCGGCCGATTCGGCCGGCGCGAACGACGAGATAGTCCGGCCGGTCGGCCGTCGAGCGGTAGCGGATCTCCTCGATGATTCCGACGCGTCCGACCGCGCTTCAGATGATCCCGACCCCGCGCGCGAAACCGACCGCGGTCGCAGCGCCGATCGCAGCGAAGCCGGCGTAGACGAGCTCGCGCTCCCGCGGCCGCCGCTCGAGCAGCGACGCGAGCACGAGGAAGAGCGGCAGGTCCGCGAGCAGGAAGCGGGGCAGCGAGACGAGCACCTCGTCCGTCGCCGGCGCGCCGACGACCAGGACGAGCGTCGCCCAGGAGAAGGACGCGAGCGCAGGGCCGACCCGTCGCCACGCGAGCACGGAGAGGCAGATCCCGGCGACGAGGAAGGCGAGATCGAAGAGGTTCTTGACCGCGAGCACGACGTAGTCCGGGTAGGGCCCGTGCGCGGGTAGGTGGAAGAGGAGGTTCGAGAACGACGCCTCCCACGCCCGGAGCTCGTGCCAGTAGGCATGCGGCGACGGCGCCAGCCGCTGCCAGTACTGCTCCTCGGCGTGGGACGTCGCGAAGGCGTCGCCGAAGTGGATGTGGCAGTAGAGCAACCACAACCCGAGCCCGAGCGGCAGCAGCAGGACGGCGGCGAGGCGCCGCCACGACGGCCAGAAGAGGATGACGAGCGCGGGGACGAGCGCGAGCCCGAGCAGCCGGGTGTCGACGGCGAGCGCGCCGGCGAGGCCGGCCAGGACCGCGCGGCCGCGCTCGGCGGCGTCGAGCGCAACCGCGACGAAGAGGATGAAGAGCGCGTCCGAGTAGAAGGCGGTGAAGACGAAGGCGAGCGGATAGAGCGCGAAGAGGACGGTCGCCGTGCGCGCGCCGCCCGGCGGGAGATGCCGGCGGGCGATCCGCTCGAGGAGGACGACGGCGGCCGCCGCGGCGGCGAGCGAGACGAGCATCCCGGCGGCGACGTCGTTCCGCACGACCCAGGCGACGCCTCGGACGACGAGCGGATAGACGGGGAGGAAGGCCGCCGACTGCCGTGTCGAATAGCCGTGCTCGACGATCCGGTGGAACCACGCGCTGTCCCAGCGGTCGAACGTCCGAAGGAAGAGGTTGCCGCCGGGCCCGCCGCGCACCGGCGCCCAGAGCAGGGTCGCGGCGACGCCGACGAGGTAGGCCAGGCGGATGGTGACGAGGAGCCGCGACGACCGCACGACGGCTGATCTTGCCGGGAATGCCCGGCCCGCAGCGGCCGTTCGACTAGGTACAATTCCGATACCTAGTACGGAGATAGGAGAGTGAACAGGCTTTGAGCGAATTGCTGCTCGTCCCGCTCGAGGACACCGTCGTGTTCCCGGGCATGAACGTGACGCTGACGGTGGACGTCGGCGACGAGGCGCGTGTCCTCCTCGTGCCGAAGCACGAGGGCGAGTACTCGAGCGTCGGCCTCGTGGCCGACGTGGAGGATCGCGTCCGCCTGCGCGGGGGGCTGCGCGCCGTCACGCTGAACGGCCTCCACCGCGCGATCATCGGCGCCGCGCGCACCGACAACGAGGGCCGGCTGCGCGTCGAGGTCGACGAGCGCCCCGACGAGAACCCGCCCCCGGTGAAGACGCGGGAGCTCGAGCGCGAGTACCGCGCCGTCGTCGAGGAGATCCTCGAGCTGCGCGAGGCGGACGAGCGCATCTCCGCGTTCCTGCGCGCGATCACCGACGCGGGCACGCTCGCCGACACGTGCGCCTACGCGCCAGACATCACCTTCGCGCAGCGCGTCGAGCTGCTCGAGAAGCTCGACGTGGTCGAGCGGCTCGAGTACGCGCTCGAGCTCCAGCGCGAGCGGCTCGCCGAGCTGCAGGTGCGCCGCCGCATTCGCGAGGACGTCGAGTCCGACGCGCAGAAGCAGCAGCGCGAATACGTCCTGCGCAAGCAGATGGAGTCGATCCGCCGCGAGCTCGGCGAGGACGGCGCGTCCGTCGTCGGCGAGTACCACCAGAAGATCGAGGACGCCGGCATGCCGGACGGCGTGCGCGAGCAGGCGGAGCGCGAGCTGCGCAGGCTCGAGTCGATGGGCGACGCTTCCGGAGAGGCGTCGATGATCCGCACGTACCTCGACTGGCTCGTCTCCGTGCCGTGGTCCAAGCGCTCGGACGAGCGTCTCGACCCGCTGCACGCGCGCGAGGTGCTCGACACCGATCATGCCGGGCTCGAAGATGTAAAGGACCGGATCGTCGAGTACCTCGCCGTGCGGAAGCTGCGCCAGGAGCGCGGCATCCCGAACGACAAGCGGAGCGGCGCGATCCTCACGCTGATCGGCCCGCCCGGTACCGGCAAGACGTCCATCGGCGAGTCGGTCGCACGCGCGCTCAACCGCGAGTTCGTGCGGATGTCGCTCGGCGGCATCCGCGACGAAGCGGAGATCCGCGGCCATCGCCGTACGTACATCGGCGCGCTCCCGGGCCGCCTCGTGCGCGCGCTGCGCGACGCGGGGACGATGAACCCGGTCATCCTGCTCGACGAGGTCGACAAGGTCGGCGCCGACTGGCGCGGCGACCCGTCGGCCGCGCTGCTCGAGGTGCTGGACCCTGCGCAGAACCATTCGTTTCGTGACCACTACCTCGACGTCGAGCTCGACCTGTCAGAGGTGTTCTTCATCGCGACCGCCAACGTCGCCGACACGATCCCCGGCCCGCTCCTCGACCGCATGGAAGTGATCCGCTTCGACGGCTACACGGTCGACGAGAAGACGGCGATCGCGCGCGGCTATCTCTGGCCGCGGCAGCGCGAGCGGAACGGCCTGCGCGAGGACGAGGTCGCGATCGACGACGACGTGATCCAGCTCGTCGTGTCGGAGTACACCCGCGAGGCGGGCGTCCGCCAGCTCGAGCGCGAGCTCGGCACGATCCTCCGCAAGACGGCCACGAAGGTCGCCGCGGTGCAGGTCGAGCCGCCCGTGCAGGTCGACGTGCCGTTCGTCCGCGACGCGCTCGGCCGCCAGAAGGTGTTCCAGGAGGTCGCAGAGCGCACGGCGGTGCCGGGCGTCGCGACCGGACTGGCCGTCACCGGCACCGGCGGGGACGTCCTGTTCGTCGAGGCGACCTCGATGGACGGCGGCGGCGACCTCGTGCTGACCGGCCAGCTCGGCGACGTGATGAAGGAGTCGGCGCGCATCGCGCTCTCCTACGTGCGCTCGCACTCCGAGGAGCTCGGGATCGAGGCGGAGTCGTTCAAGGAGAAGACGTTCCACGTGCACGTCCCCGCGGGTGCGATCCCGAAGGACGGCCCGAGCGCCGGCATCACGATGACGGCCGCGCTCGCGTCGCTCCTCTCCGGGCGACCCGTCAAGCACACCGTCGGGATGACCGGCGAGGTGACGTTGCAGGGACGCGTGCTGCCGATCGGCGGGCTCAAGCAGAAGGTGCTCGCCGCCCACGCGGCCGGTCTGACCGACGTGATCATCCCCGAGCGCAACCGCGCGGATCTCGACGACGTTCCGGCAGACGTGCGCGAGGCGATGAGCTTCCATCCGGTGATGACGCTCGGCGAGGTGCTCGAGCTCGCACTCGAGTCCAAGCAGTCGCACCTCCATGCGGTGTAGGCAGTGCAACCCGGTGCCCGAGGAGATCGCGCGCGCAGCGGATCTCCTCGGTCGCCGCTGGATGCTCGCCATCGTCTGGGCGGCGGCCGAGGAAGGCGCCGTGCGGTGGAACGAGTTCAAGCAGGCGCTCGAGGGCATCCCGCCACGCACGCTCGCGCAGCGGCTCGCCGAGCTCGAGGAAGCCGGCGTGCTCGAGCGGTGCGTGCTCCCGGACTCGCGGCCGCCGCGGGTCGAGTACCGGCTGACGACCGCCGGGCGCAGGCTCGGCGCGCTCGTCGACGCGATGCGCGCCTACGCTGCGGCGCCTTGAGCGATCTTCCGCCGCCCTTCGAGCTCGGCCGCCCGGGGACGGAGCTGCGGACGCAGCTCGTTCACGCAGTGCTCCGCGGCGAGAAGACGGCAACCGCAGGCTTGCCGGGCGACGGCGTCCCCCCGCCGTCGCCCGGCACCCGTCACACGCTGCACGACGTCGACGACGAGCCCGTCGCGATCGTCGAGGTCACCGAGGCGCGCGTCGTGCCGGCCGGCGAGATCGACGTCGATTTCGCCCGCGACGAGGGCGAAGGATTCGAGTCGGTCGACGACTGGCGCCGCGCGCACGAGGCGTTCTTCGAGCGCGAGCTTCCGGGCGACACGCCGATCGACGCGGTGCGGTTCCGACTCGTCGAGCTCGTCGTCGCCTCGCGCTACCGCGGCCCGGCCCGTTCGGGAAACGGTGGCTACACCTGCGGCCTCGCCGCCGGCCTGCTCGGCGGCAGCGACGTCGAGGTGACGCTGCGGGTCCCGCCGCCGCTCGACCGCCCGCTGCGAATCGACGGAGGCTCGCTCTACGACGGCGACACGCTCGTCGCCGAGGCGACGCGGTCCGCGGTCGAGCTCGAGCTGCCCGACCCACGCCTGCTGCCTGCTTTGAAGCCGGCAGCGGGCACTCCGGATCCCGAGCATCCGTTCCCCAACTGCTTCACCTGCGGCCCAGCGCGCAGCGACGGCCTCGGTCTCGTCCCGACGCCGGTCGGCGAGGGGCGGGTGGCCGCCGCGTGGCACGTCCGGCAGCCGACGACCGAGCGCGTCTGGGCGGCGCTCGACTGCCCGGGCGCCTTTGCGGTCAACCCCGGCTTCGAGCGCGGCATCACGGTGCTCGGCCGCCTCGCGGCGCACGTCGCAGAGGTGCCGCGGGACGGCGAGATCCTGAGTGTCGTCGCCTGGCCGCTCCCGGACGGAGACGAGCGGCGCTCGTACGCGGGGACCTGCGTCTTCCGCGGCGAGCAGCCGCTCGCGTGGGCGCGCGCGACGTGGTTTGCGGTGGGAGACGAGTTTCGCGACCCGCTACCCTCACGCGGGTGAACGAGGGGTTCGAGGAGCTTCTCCGGCGGCTCGGCGAGCTGCAGGATCTCGAGAAGACGGCGTCCGTCCTCGGGTGGGACGAAGAGACGAAGATGCCACCGCTCGGCGCCGAGGCGCGGGCGGAGCAGCGCGCGACCGTCGCGCGGATCGCGCACGAGCTCCAGACGGCGCCCGAGCTCGGCGAGCTCCTCGAGGAGCTGCGGCCCTTCGAGGAGGCGCACGACCCCGAATCCTTCGAGGCCAGCGTCATCCGCGTCGCCCGCACCGACTACGAGAAAGCGAGCCGCGTGCCGGTCGACCTGCGGGCCGATCTGAGCCGGCTCGCGTCGCACGGCTATCGCGCCTGGCTGAAGGCGCGCGAGCAGCATGACTACGGCGTCCTCTTCCCGTTCCTCGAGCGCAGCCTCGAGCTGCGCCGCCGCTACGTCGAGTGCTTTGCCCCGTACGACGATCCGTACGACCCGCTGCTCGACATCTACGAGCCGGGGATGAAGACCGTCGAGGTCGAGCCGATCTTCGAACGGCTGAAGGAGGCGCTCGTCCCGATGATCCGCTCGTTCGCAGAGACCGACATCGTCGACGACTCGTCGGTGCACGGGCACTTTCCGCGCGACGCACAGCGCCGTTTCTCGCTGCTCGTGCTCGAGCGGTGGGGGATGGACCGGGCGGCCTGGCGGCTCGACAAGACCGTGCATCCGTTCATGACGTGCTTCTCGCCGTCGGACATCCGGCTGACGACGAACTTCCACGAGGACTCGCTGCACGGGCTGCTCTCGTGCCTCCATGAGTTCGGCCACGGCATCTACGAGCGCAACGTCGACCCGCGGTACACGCGGACGCCGCTCGCGGAGGGCGTCTCGTCCGCGTTCCACGAGTCGCAGAGCCGGATGTGGGAGAACCTCGTCGGACGCAGTCTCGCGACGTGGCGGTTCTTCTATCCACAGCTGCAGGACGCGTTCCCCGACCACTTCGCCCACGTGCCGCTCGAGACGTTCCACCGCGCGCTCAACAAGGTCGAGCCCACGATGCGGCGCGTCGACGCGGACGAGGTGACGTACTCGCTGCACATCATCCTGCGCTTCGAGCTGGAACGCGCGGTTCTCGGCGGCGACCTCGACCTGCGCGAGCTGCCGGAGGCCTTCGACGCGAAGATGCGCGACTACCTCGGCATCCAGCCGTCGGACGTCGCGAACGGCGTGCTGCAGGACGCGCACTGGTCGGACCTGACCTTCGGCTACTTCCCGACGTATGCGCTCGGCAATGTCGTCTCGGTGCAGCTGTGGGAGCGCGCGGAGGCCGCGGTCGGGCCGTTCGACGACCAGTTCGAGCGCGGCGATTTCACGACGCTGCGCGACTGGTTGACCGAGAACATCTACCGCTGGGGTCGCACGTTCACGCCGCAGGAGCTGCTGCAGCGGGCGGCCGGCGGCCCGATGAACCCGGAGCCGTATGTGCGCTACCTCGAGCGGAAGCTGAACGACCTGCTCGGGGCTGGAAGCGTCGGCGGCGGAGCCGCCGACGCCCGGCCGGAAGACGAGGGGGCCGCGGTCGCGTGATCCGTCGCGTTGCGATCGTCGTCGGCGGCTTCGCACTGCTCCTCGTCGGAGCTGCCCTGCTCGTCCTGCCCGGGCCGGGGATCCCGGTCCTCGTGGCGGGCCTCGCGCTGCTCTCGCTCGAGTTCCACTGGGCGCGCCGGCTCCGCGACTGGGTGCTGCGGCGCGCCGAGCGGGTCACGCCGGCCTCCCGGGGCCGCCGGATCGCGGTCGGCAGCACGGCCCTCGCCGCCGCAGCCGGCACCTCCGTCGCCGTCGGCGTCTGGGGCGTCCCGGGCCTCTAGGAGGATTCGGCCCGGCAGCGGCAGACCTGCTCGCCGAGGCCTCGCCGCTCGAACGGCAGCCCGCAGCGCCCGCAGGTTCCGGGGAGAATCCGGGCCTTGACGAAGAGGGCCCGCATCAACGTGGCCCAGAAGAGGAGGAAGCAGTAGGCGAGCGGCGCCTGCACGATCGCTTCTATCGGCACGAGAAGGCCCTTGGATAAGATCCGGTCGTGAGCTGGCTGTACATCGCCCTGCTCGCCGCGGCAGTCGCAGTCGTCGTCGCCGCCGAATGGCCGCGGCTCGAACGGCGTGTCGGAGGGCAGATCTCAGGCGAGGCGCGTCGCCGCCGCGAGCGCGAGCGCCGGAAGGCGTCGCTGCGCGTCGTCCAGACAACCGACCAGGACGACTTCGCCGCGAGCGTCGAGCGCGACCTCGCGAACCTGCCGACGACCGAAGACGCGGACCGGCGCTTCTAGGCGTCAGCGCACGCGGACGCGCGCCGTGAAGGTCCGCGTGTTGGGCAGGACGGGGCCGACGTCTTCCATGTTCTTCGGCTCCTGGAAGTCGGAGACGACGACCGAGACGCGGTGCGTCCCCCGGGTCGTGTGGACGAGCAGGACGTTCCGCGTGAACGAATACGGAATCCGGCGGCCGTCGACGTGCAGCGAGATCGAGCCCGGATCGACGCCGGCCCCGGCGTCGGTGATCCCGAGTCGGATGAATCGCCCGACCGCACGCAGCACGCGGACGCGCGGCGGCGTGCCGTCGTTGACCCAGAAGCGGAACGTGAACGCTCCGGGCCTCGCGCCGGCGGGCGTGTCGAAGACGAAGTCGTAGGCGCCGGCCTTCGGGAGGATCGCGCCGACCGATGCGACGACGCGTCCGTAGTCGCGATACGGGTTGATGTCGACGGGGAGCGCCGAGAAGCCGAGGAGCCGGTTCTCGTCACCGGCCACGACGAGGCGAGGCGCGACGGTCACGCCCTTCGCGCGCGAGATGACCGCCGCGCCGAAGTTCGCCACCGGCCTTTTCAAGACGAAGCGAAAGACCTGCTCCGGACCTGAGAGGTCGAGGGGCACGCCGGTCTTGCAGTTGCACGCGAGCCCCTGCTCCGGGTAGCGGTACGTCGAGACGAGCGACTTCTTGCCGGCCGTGTTGCCCGTGTAGATCCCGGTCTTCGTCAGCGTCCGGTGCGGCTCGCCGCCGAGCCGCGGGACCTCGACGTGGAACCAGTACGGGATGCGGCGCCGGTCGGTGCCGCGCGTGAGGACGATGAAGCCGTAGCCGTCGCCCTCGGCGGCGTTTGCCGACACCGAGAGGTCGACGGAGAGGACCGGGCTCGGAGCCGGGCCGACCGGCTGCGCGACCGAGAGCGTTGCGCCGTCGATGCTCGCCTGCGGCGCGACCGTCGGCGTCCAACCGTCGAGCCCGCCGCCGGCGTCGGTCAGCGTGATCGTCTTGCTCAGCTTCGCGTTGCGCTGAACGAGCGCGAACGAGAGGTTCGTCGGCGCGACGAAGATCAGCGGATTGTCGGCGCGGGGGAGGTCGATCCGGCCGCCGCCTTCGCGCAGCGCGGCCACCTCACCGGCGCCGCCGGCGGGATGCACCGGATCGCCCGTCGTCGCGAGCGCCGACTTGATCTGCTGCACGGTCCACGTCGGGTGGCGTTGGAGCAGCACCGCGGCGGCGCCGGCGACGTGCGGCGACGACATGCTCGTCCCGCTCCAGCGATCCCACTGGTCCTGCGGGAGCGAGGAGAGGACGTCCTCGCCCGGCGCCGTCACGTCCGGCTTGAACTGCAGCGAGATCGGCGTCGGGGCGCTGTCGGAGAAGCCGGCGATCACGTCGGCCGGGCCGCTCGCGCCGCCCTCGCTCGAGGCGGCGACGGTGATCGCCTCCGGCGCGTTCGCCGGCGAGCCCATGCCGCCGCGCCCGGCCTCGCCGAACGAGTTGCCGGCCGCAACGACGGGGATCACGCCGGCGTCGGCGGCGGCATCGAGCGCCTGCACGACGATGTCGCGCGACGGCTCGATCTCGGGCTCGCCGAGCGACAGGTTGATCACGTTCATGCCGTCCTTGACCGCCTGCTCGATGCCCGCGGCGATCTCGGGTGAATTGCCGTCGAGGCCGAAGTCCGTCGTCGGAACGGTGAGCACCTTGTAGTTGCCGATGTACGCGCCTGGGGCGATGCCGGAGAGGGTGTACTTCGCGCCGTTCCACGACGCCGCGGTGCCGTGGTCGCCGGCGGCGATGCCGGCGACGTGCGTCGCGTGATCGGAGTTGACGGGATCGAACGGCGTGCGCGCGTACTTCCACGTGTTCGACGCCGCCGCGAACGCGCGGGCGACGATCACCTTCGGCGTCGTGTACGCGGTGTTCCCCTTCGGGAACCCCGGCGGATACGCGAAGCCGGCGCCGGTCGCGCTGAAGAACGGGTGCGTCTGGTCGAGGCCGTCGTCGAGGATCCCGATCTTGATCCCCTGCCCGTCGGTGGCGAGCGACTGCCCCCAGACCTGCGGCGCGCCGATCAGCTGCGGCGTCTTGTCGAGGAGCGCGTGGTACGTGACGCTCGGCCAGACGGTGAGCCCGCCCAGCGCGCGGAGCCGCTGCAGCTGCGTCCG
>DATCJJ010000065.1:0-18030 GCA_036562845.1 Gaiellaceae bacterium
GCGGCACGGTCGATTCCTCCACGCCCGAAACGGACGTTAAGGTCCTCGTCGGATGAGCACGTACGACGACGACGACATCCAGTTCGACTTCTTCGACGAGCCCGAGACGGTGGAGGCGACACAGCGGCGGCGGCTGCCGCGCCTCGAGATGCCGGGCGGCCGCGGCGGTGGCGGCGACGGCGAGCGGCCGCGCGGCCCGCGCCCCGGCCCGCCGACCGGACTCCTCCCGCTCGCGCGTCTCGTCGGCCTGATCGCGATCGCGATCGTCGTCGTCGTCGCGCTCGTCTTCTGGGTCGGGTCGTGCCAGGGCAAGAGCAAGCACGACGAATACGCGACGTATGCGAAGCAGGTCAACGCCATCGCCGCGGCCGACAAGAGGCTCGGCAGCGACTTCGGCAACGAGCTCATCTCCCCGGGCCTGAAGGCGTCCGACCTCGAGACGAAGCTCGCGGGGTTCGCGCAGCAGGAGCGGCAGGAGCTCGCGCAGGCGCAGCAGATCCGCGCGCCCGGGCCGTTGCGGACGACACATCAGCAGCTGCTCGATGCGATCCAGCTCCGGTACCAGGGCCTCGCCGGGCTCGGCAACGCGCTCGCCGCGGCCGGCTCGTCGAAGAGCACGACCGACGCCGTCAACGCACTGACGGAGCAGGGACAGCTGCTCACGTCGAGCGACGTCGTCTGGGAGAACCTCTACCGGCAGCCCGCACTGGACGCGTTGAAGACGGAGGGAGTGACCGGCGTCACCATCCCGAAGTCGCAGTTCCTCTCGAATCCCGACCTCGTGAGCGCGCGTGCGTTCACGATCCTCGAGCAGCGCCTGTCGGGAGCGACGACCGGCGGGACGCCGAGCGGCCTGCACGGCGACGGACTCGTCGGCGTGCACGTCTCGCCGCAGGGAGCCGATCTGTCGACCTCGACGGCGACGACGATCAAGGTCTCCGCCGACCTCGACTTCCGCGTCACCGTCGAGAACAGCGGCGACTTCCCGGAGGGGAACGTCCCGGTGACGCTGACGATCGACGCCGGCGGCAAGCCGATCGTCCGGACGGAGCACATCACGGCGATCTCGGCGAAGGAGCAGACGACACTCGACTTCACGAACTTCGACCTGCCGCCGTCGGCGTTCGGGCAGCGGGCGACGATCACGGTCAAGGTCGGCAAGGTGCCGGGTGAGACGAACCTGTCGAACAACTCGGCGACCTACACCGCCTTCTTCACCCTGTCGTAGATGCACCTGTCGTCGACGGCTGCGGGATGGAT
This sequence comes from Gaiellaceae bacterium, assembly GCA_036562845.1. GTDB lineage: Bacteria > Actinomycetota > Thermoleophilia > Gaiellales > Gaiellaceae > Palsa-739. Next base: position 1,261 of record DATCJJ010000065.1, read on the forward strand.
CGCGGTCGGCGCGGCCGCCGTCGCGGTCGTCTCGCTCGTGCTTCTTACGATGAATCGCCGCGCGCTCGAGCGCGTCCGCAGCTCACAGAGCGTCCTGCTCGGCGGGGGGACCGGTGACCTCGTCGACTTCGCCGTCTCGCTGCAGGCCCGGATCGACGAGCTCAACCGCGCCGTCCACACCGTCTCGGGCGGCCTCGAGCGGATCGACGCCCGGATTGACGGCACGGTCTCGAAGACCGCGATCGTCCGCTACGACGCGTACGAGAACTCCGGTGGCCACCAGTCGGCCTCGGTCGCGCTGCTCGACGCGTCGCGCAGCGGAGTCGTCCTCAGCGCGATCCAGGGCCGCGACTACGCCCGGATCTACGTGAAGGAGCTCGACCGCGGCCGCGCCTCCGTCGCGCTCTCACCGGAGGAGCAGGAGGCCGTCGACCGGGCAATGTCGTCGTGAAACCGTAAAGCCGCTGGTACCTTTACGGCCAGGGTGCAGCAAGTTCTGGTCTTGAACGCCAGTTACGAGCCGCTGAATGTGTGCACGGTTCGGCGCGCCCACGTACTCCTCTACAAGGGCAAGGCGGAGATCGTCGAGCAGCTCGACCAGCCGCTCCGCTCGGCCACCGGCAGCTTCGTCTGGCCGCACGTGATCCGGCTGCTCCATTACGTCCGCGTCCCGCGGGCGATCCAGCGGAAGATCTCCCGCAAGGCGCTCTTCGCCCGCGACGGCTGGCGGTGCGTCTATTGCGGGACGACGAACGGCCGGCTCACGCTCGACCACGTCGTGCCGCGGTCGAAGGGCGGCGAGTCCGTCTGGGAGAACGTCGTCACGGCCTGCGCGCCGTGCAACCTGCGCAAGGGCGACCGGACGCTCGAGCAGGTCGGGATGGTGCTCCACACGAAGCCGCGTCCGCCACAGCCGGTGCTCTTCATCAAGCTCGCCGCGCCGCGGATCCCGGAGCGCTGGACGACCTACCTCGGCGAGGCCACGGCGGCGTAGATGCCGTTCGTCTGCAGCGTCTGCGGCGAACACCACGACCAGCGGCTGCTCGACGTCCGGCTCGCACTCCCGCACGCAATCCATCTGCTCGACGTCGACGCACGCACACGCCGCGCGTGGCTGGCCGACGACTTCGCAGTGCTCGACGACGAGCGCTTCTTCGTCCGCGGACTTCTCGAGCTGCCGATCCCCGGGATCGACGACCGTTTCGCGTACGGGAGCTGGGTCGAGGTCTCGATGCAGGACTTCCAGGAGCTGATGCGGCACTGGCACGACGACGAGCAGTTCGACGCGGTCGAGTGCGCGATCGCGAACGAGCTCGAGCCGTATCGGGACACGCTCGGCTTGTACGCCACGCTGCGGGCGACGGCGCCGGACAAGCTGCCGGCGATCGAGCTCGCCGATGCCGCGCACGACCTCGTGGACGCGCAGCGGCGCGGGATCAGCGTGGGCCGCAGCGACGAGCTCGCCGCGGTCGTTCTCCACCGCTGAGCGTGTGACACCGGCGCGACCGGCGCCGTATCACAGGCATGAAAATCTTCCTGGCAGGTCTCGCGCTCTTCGGCGCGGCGGCGATCGCCGGCGTCGCGCAACCCCATTTCGCCCGTTCGGCGGCCTCGCCGTCCGCGGACGCGAAGACGATCAGCGTCACGGGCAACGGCACGATCGAGACGGTCCCCGACCGGGCGACGTTCTCCTTCACCGTCACGACGCAGGCCGACACTGCGAAGGCTGCGCTCGCGAAGAACGGCACGGCCGCGGATGCGGTCGCGGCGGCGCTGCAGGGCGCGAAGCTCCAGACGAGCGAGGTCATGCTGCAGCCGCAGATGAACGACGACGGCACCGCCGTCCTCGGCTACACGGCATCGACGACCGTCACCGCGGAGTCTGAGCTCGCAAAGGCCGGCGCGCTGGTCGACGCCGCCGTCGACGCGGGCGCGACGGGTGTCTCCGGCCCGTCGTGGTCGCGCTCCGACTCCAACGCGCTCTACCGGCAGGCGCTGCAGAACGCCGTCACCGACGCGAAGGCGAAGGCACAGGCACTCGCCGACAGCGCGGGCCTCACGCTCGGCACGGTCACGTCGGTGACCGAAGGCGGAGGCATGCAGCCGCTGCCGTACGCCTCAGCGGTCGCGGACGGCGTCGCCAAGCTCGAGCCCGGCACGCAGACCGTCGGCGCCTCAGTGACGGTGACCTTCGCCGCGCTCGATCGGTAGGCCGCGCGTCGACCATTCGCTCCACGAGCCCGGGTACAGCTTCCCGTCGCGGCCGCCGAGCGCGGCGCGGTGGAGGACGACGCACGACGTGACGCCGGAGCCGCAGTACGCGACGAGGTCGCCCTCGGGCAGCTGCGGCAGCGCGTCCGGCCACGGCGCGTTGCGTGCGCCGGGGATCCGGCCGGGCGGCCGGTCGATCGGATTCGGCTCGCCGCGCCAGCGGTCCTCCGTGCGCGCGTCGACGAGCACGAGCGACGGGTCGGCGAGCCGCCGCACCAACGCAGGCGCGTCGATCACGTCGTCGTCTCGCTCGCGCGGGACGAACGTCGCAGGCTCGACCTCCTCGTTCCCGGGACGGAGCGGGCCGCCCCACGCGTCGATGCCGCCCAGCAGGACGGCGCAGTCGTCGTGGCCGAAGTGACGGAGCAGCCACCACAGCCGCTCGGCGCCGCCCATCGTCCCGTACGCCACGACGAAGACGCCGCCGCCGATGCCCGCGCGACCGGCCGCGGCGGCGAATCGCTCGGCGGAGGGAAGCGGATGCCGGCCGGCATCCGGGATCGAGAGGTCGGAGAGGTCGGCGTCGACGTCGAGGAACGACGCGCCGGGAATGTGCCCCGCGAGGTACTCGGCGCGGCCCGCGGCGGGGTCGGCGAGGTCCCAGCGGCAGTCGACGAATTGATACCGGGGGATTGCGCTCTCGGGCACATGGGAATTACAACATTGGGTCAATGCGCCGCCGTCTCCTGGTCGCTGCTGGCGTTCTCTGCACCGTGATCGGCCTCGGCCTCACGGCCGTCGGCGCATATGCGTACTCCTGGTCGCGGGCGAATGTGGATGTGATCGCCCGCGGCGTGACGGTCGCCGGGATCGACGTCGGCGGCCTTCACGCGGCCGACGCCCGCACGCTCGTCGCGGCGCGTCTCGGCGAGCAGCTCCGCCGGCCCGTCCTGCTCTCGTACGGGACGCACCGGTTCACCATCCGGCCGACGCACGCCGGGCTCCGCGTCGACGTCGCGCGCATGGTCGACGACGCGGTCACGCTCAGCCGGCAGGGCGGGCTCGCGCGGCGGCTCTGGCGCGACGTTCGGAAGCGGCAGCTGCCGGAAGCGATCCCGCTCCGCGCCGCCGTCTCGCCGACGAGCATCGGTCTCGTCGCAGACCGCGTCGCCCGTGTGATCGACCGGCCGCCGAAGAACGCCCTCGTCATCCCGAAGCCGCTCGCGCTCGGGCTGAAGGTGATCCCGGAGAGGACCGGGCTCGCCGTCAAGCGGCCGCTGCTCGAGCAGCGGCTGACGCACGCCTTGCTGCGGACCGACGGCTCGCGCGAGATCGAGATTCCCACGCGTCCCGTCCATCCCCATTGGACGACGGCCAACCTGCACGCGCGCTACGGCACGTATCTGCTCGTCAGCCGCGAGACGTACACGCTTCGCCTCTACAAGGGACTCAAGCTCGTAAAGACCTACGGCATCGCCGTCGGCATGCAGGGGCTGGAGACGCCGTCCGGCCTGTACGACATCAACGACAAGCAGATCAATCCGTCGTGGCACGTCCCGAACAGCGCGTGGGCCGGCTCGCTCGCCGGGCGCATCATCCCGCCCGGGCCCGACGACCCGATCAAGTCGCGGTGGATGGGTTTCTACAACGGCGCAGGCATCCACGGGACGACGGAGGACTGGTCGATCGGACACGCGGCGTCGCACGGCTGCATCCGCATGCACATCTGGGACGTCGAGGATCTCTACAACCGCGTCCCGCTGCACACGCCGATCTACGTCGGGTGATCTCCCCGGGGCCGGACGTCTCCGGCCCCGAGACGGTTCGTCCTACGGCGCGGTCGTGGACTGGATCTGCACGCCGGGTGCGAGCCGGGTCGAGTAGTGACCCTGCGTCACCGGGAACGCGAAGGGCAGTCCGCTGACGACGTAGTACTCGCTGTCCTGGCCGAGCACGAACAGGCCGTTCAGCGACGGATCGCCTGCAGCAACCATCGTCCAGGTGATCTCCGTCGGACCGAGCGGCCCGGCTCCCGCGCCGCCGCCGCCGGCGCCGCTGTGACCGCAGGCGGCGCCGGTCATATCGCCGGTGCCGTCGGCGTCGATCTCGACCCACGCCCAGATCCCGCCGAGCCCGACGCCGCCGGTGCCGTCCGGCCCTGGCGGCGCGCAGAGCGGGAACGACGGGTTGTCGCAGTTCGCCGACACCGTCAGCTGCGCGAGCGGCTGGTCGGCCTTGCCGTACGCGAGCGCGTTCTTCGCGCCGGTGAAACCGGTGACCGCAGCCAGCCCTGCGACCAGGACAACCAGCACAAGGACTTTCCTCATGCGAGCTCCTCTCCCTCGAGTTGACGGGACCCAGCCTTCCTACGCACGCTTAAGAACGGGCTAAGAGCGCCTTGTTGATGCCGCGCACCGCCTGCGCGATCCGCTGCTCGTTCTCGACGAGCGCGAATCGAACGTGGCCCTCCCCGTCGGCGCCGAAGCCGCTGCCGGGACTGACGGCGACGCGCGCCTCGCGCAGGAGCCGAAGGGCGAAGTCGTGCGCGCGCTCCTCGGTCGGGATGCGTGCCCACGCGAACATCGTCGCGCGCGGGCGCGGCAGCGCCCATCCGATTCGTGACAGTCCGTCACAAAGTGCGTTGCGGCGCCCCTCGTACACGGAGGCCGTCGCAGCGGGGTGCTCGCGCGCCTCGCGCAGCGCGACCGTCGCGGCGATCTGGAGCGGCTGGAAGCTCCCGTAGTCGAGATAGGACTTCAGTCGCGCCAGCGCGCCGACGACGTCGGCGCGGCCGAGCACGAAGGCGATCCGCCACCCGGCGAGCGAGAAGCCCTTCGTCAGCGAGTAGAGCTCGACCGCGACGTCGCGCGCGCCGTCCGCTTCGAAGATCGACGGCGGCCGGTAGCCGTCGAATGCGAGGTCGGCGTACGCGAAGTCGTGCACGAGGACGAGGTCGCGCGCACGCGCAAAGTCGACGAGCCGTTGCAGCTCCTCCCGGTCCGCACACGTCGTCGTCGGGTTGTGCGGGAACGAGCAGAGCAGGACGCGTGGCCGCGGCTGCGCCGTCTCCCACGCCTCGTGCACACCGTCGACGAAGTCCTGTGCGGGGACACGCTGCACGGCTGCGCCCGCGAAGCCCGGGGCGAACAGGTGGATCGGGTAGCTGGGGCTCGGCACGAGCGCGACGTCGCCGGGCGCGAGCAGGACCCAGAGCAGGTGAACGAGCCCCTCCTTCGCGCCGAGCGACATCGTGATCTCCGTCTCCGGGTCGAGCGCGACGCCGTAGCGGTCGGCGTAGAGCTCCGCGACCGCCGCCCGGAGGTTCGGCAGGCCCCGACTGGCCGAGTAGCGGTGGTTGCGCGGCAGGAGCGCCGCCTCGCGCAGCTTCTCGACCGCGAGCTCCGGGGGCGGGACGTCGGGGTTGCCGAAGCCGAGGTCGATCACGTCCTCGCCGGCTCGGCGCAGCTCCAGCTTCAGCCGTTCGACCTCGGCGAACGCGTACGGCGGCAGCGCGTCGATCCGGCGAAACTCCACTGGGCGACCCTAGTTGCAAATCCCTTGACAGCCCCGCCGCGAGTGGAGTAGCTTCCGCCGAACAGTATTCGACAATGTCGAATGCCATTCACCAATTGGGCAAGAAGGAGGGTTCCCGATGGAGGAGCATTCAGCCGCCCAACGCGCACTGGCAGAGGTGATCGGCACTGCACTGCTCGTGTTCGTCGGCGCGGGCTCGGTCCCAGCGATCCTGCTGCTCGAAGGAGGATCGAAGGCGCCCTTCTCCGGCGCCGACCTGGGCATGATCTCGTTCGCCTTCGGCCTCATCGTGACCGCGATGGTCTACACCGTCGGCAAGGTCTCCGGCTGTCACATCAACCCCGCCGTCACGTTCGCGCTCGCGGTGACGAAGCGTTTCCCGTGGCGTGAGGTGCCGATGTACTGGGGCAGCCAGGTGCTGGGAGCGACGCTCGGTGCGTTCGCGATCTGGGCGACGTTCGCCGGCCGTGCGACTGCGCTCGGCTACGGCTTCGGTCTGACGAACTTCAACCACGCGACCGTCAGCTGGGGCTCCGCCATGTTCGCGGAGGCAATCGGCACCGGCATTCTCATGTTCACGATCCTCGGCATCGTCGACTCCCGCTCGCCCGAGGGCTGGGCCGGACTCGTGATCGGCCTCGTCGTCGTCGCGATCATCATCGTCGTGGGCCCCGTCACGAACGCGGCGATCAACCCGGCGCGCGTCTTCGGCCCGCTTTTCGTGCAGTCGGTCGACGGCTCGCACACGCACAATTGGCTGAAGTTCATCGGCGCCTACATCCCGGCCGACCTCATCGGCGCAGCCGTTGCCGCGTTCGCGTACGACGCGATCGCGACGCCGCGCCGAGTCGTGCGGCCGATCAAGGACGCCGTCACCGAACCGGATCGCGCCGAAGCGGTCACCGCGTAGGAAGGAGAGACGGACGTGAGTGTTGTAGCTGCAACGGTGAAGAAGTTCATCAACGACCCGGCCGACGTCGTCAAGGAGTCGCTGACCGGGCTCGGGCAGGCGCACGCCGATCTGCTGCGGATCGACCTCGAGAACCAGCTCGTCCTCCGCAAGGGGACGCCGGTCGCCCGCAAGGTCGCGCTCGTCTCGGGCGGAGGGTCCGGTCACGAGCCGCTGCACGGCGGCTTCGTCGGCAAGGGGATGCTCGACGCAGCGTGCCCGGGCGAAGTGTTCACCTCACCGGTGCCCGATCAGATGCTCGCCGCGACGAAAGCAGTCGACGGCGGCGCGGGCGTCGTCCACATCGTGAAGAACTACACCGGCGACGTCATGAACTTCAGGCTCGCCGCAGAGCTCGCGGAGGACGACGGCATCCAGGTGGAATCCGTCCTCACGAACGACGACGTGGCCGTCGAGGATTCGCTCTACACCGCCGGTCGCCGCGGCACGGGCGTCACCGTGCTCGTCGAGAAGATCGCCGGCGCGAAAGCAGAGGCGGGCGGCTCACTCGCGGAGGTGGCTGCGATCGCGCGCCGCGTGAACGCCCGCGGGCGGAGCTTCGGCGTTGCCCTGACATCGTGCGCGACGCCGGCGGCCGGTGCTCCGACCTTCGACATCGGCGTGGACGAGATGGAGTTCGGCGTGGGCATCCACGGCGAACCGGGCCGCCGCCGCGAGAAGATCCGCGCGGCCGCGGAGATCGTCGAGGAGATGGCGGACGCGATCGTCGGGGACCTGCAGCCCGCCGACGGGGCCAACGTGCTCGCGTTCGTGAACGGGCTCGGCGGCACGCCGGCGATCGAGCTCTACCTCGTGTATGCGGAACTGACGAAGCAGCTCGAGCGGCACGGCATCACGGCGACACGCAGCCTCGTCGGCAACTACATCACGAGCCTCGAGATGGCGGGCGTCTCGATCACGCTGCTCGAGCTTGACGACGAGCTGACCGAGCTGTGGGATGCACCTGTGCACACCCCCGCGCTGCGCTGGGGGGCGTGAGGTCGCGCACATGGAAGCGGGTGGAACGAGCGTGGACGCAGGAACGGTGAAGCGGTGGGTCGAGACGGCAGCCGCGTCGCTGCACGAGCAACGCGATTACCTGACGCAGCTCGATGCGGCGATCGGCGACGCCGACCACGGAACGAACATGGACCGGGGCTTCACCGCCGTCGTCGCCAAGCTCGACGGGCTGGACGCCCCGCCGGGCAAGCTGCTGACGACCATCGGCTCCACGCTCGTCTCCACCGTCGGCGGCGCGAGCGGGCCGCTCTGGGGCACAGCGTTCCGCCGGGCGGGCAAGGCGCTCGGCGACGCCCCCGACTTCGGGGCCCGGGAGCTCGCCGACGCACTTGCGGCGGCGCTCGCGGGCGTCGTCGAGCTCGGCGCCGCTCAGGAGGGCGACAAGACGATGGTCGACGCGCTCGCGCCGGCCGTCCGCGCGCTGCAGTCGGAGCTCGACGCCGGCAGCGACCTCCCCTCGGCCGTCGCTGCAGCACGCGCGGCCGGTGAGGAAGGGATGCGCGCGACGACGCGGCTGCAGGCGCTGAAGGGGCGAGCGTCGTACCTCGGCGAACGCAGCATCGGCCATCAGGATCCCGGGGCGACGTCGACGGCGCTGATCCTCGCCGCGCTCGAGCAGTCGCTCGAGCCGTGAGCGAGCGCGACCTGCACGGATTGGCCGCGTCACCCGGCGTGGCTGCCGGCGAGGTCTGGCTCTTGGACGCACGCGACCTGCCGGACGAGCCGCACCGGGGCCACGAGGCGGAGGCGGCGGCGGCGGTCGGCGCGCTCGCGGCCGAAGCCGCGGAGCTCGGCGCGCAGGCCGAGAGCCTCCGCGCGGACGGCCTCGCGGATGAGGCGGAGATCCTCGTCGCGAACCAGCTGATGGCGCTCGACCCCCTCCTGCGCGACGAAGTGGCCCGGCTGACGGCCGAGCTCACGGCGCCGGCGGCCCTGCGCACGGCCGCAGCCCGGCATGCCGAGCTGCTCGCGGCGCTGGAAGACCCGCTGCTCGCCGCGCGCGCAACCGACGTCCGCGAGCTCGGCCGGCGCGCGGCGCGGTCGCTGGCAGGAGGCGTCGCGTCGCCCCCCGCCTCGGGGCCGCTCGTGGTCGTCGCATCGGATCTCGGCCCCGCGGACGTGGCCGAGCTGCGAACGTCGAAGGCAGCCGTCGTCGCGATCGCACTCGCCCACGGCGCGGCAACGTCGCACGCAGCGATCGTGGCGCGCTCGCTCGGACTGCCGATGGTCGTCGCGCTCGGGGACGATCTCCTCGCTCCAGCCGCCCGGGCGGTCGTCGACGCCGACGACGGCGTCGTCTATCTCGAGCCGAGCCTGGGCCGCAGGCGGTGGGCCGTGGCCGAGATGGAACGCCTCGCCGATCGGCGCCGCAGCCTGGCGCGATCGCGCGCGCTCCCGCCGGTCACGCACGACGGGCAGTGGGTGACGCTGCTGTGCAATGCGTCCACGACGGTGGAGATCGACGCCGGCCTCGCCGCCGAGGCCGACGGGGTCGGCCTGCTCCGCACGGAGCTCGCCTTCCTCGAGGCGACTGCGTGGCCCACCGAAGCAGAACACGAACGGGCGCTTGCACCGCTGCTTGCGCTCGTGCCGGGCCGGGTCGCAACCGTGCGGGTGCTCGACTTCGGCGAGGACAAGACACCGCCGTTTCTCGCCGGCACGACGGAGCGCGGCCTCGCGCTGCTCCTCGATCGGCCCGACCACCTCGCCGCACAGCTGCGCGCACTGCTGCGCGCCGCCGGGGACGCCGAGCTGCGGGTGCTCCTGCCGCTCGTCGAGTCGGCGCACCAGATGCGATCGGTTCGGGCATTGCTGCGCACCGCCGCGGCAGACGCCGGCTGGTCACGCCCACTGCCGCCGCTCGGCGCGATGATCGAGACGCCCGAGGCGGCACGGCGCGCGCGCGAGATCGCGCTCGAGTCCGACTTCCTGTCGCTCGGCACGAACGACCTCGTCCAGTACACGCTCGGCTACGACCGCACCGAGCCACTGGCGACCGCGGCGTCGGCGGCGGACCCGCGCGTGCTCGCGCTGATCGCGGCGACGGCCGAAGCGGCGCACGCGACCGGCGTTACGGTCGAGATTTGCGGCGAGTCGGCGTCGCTGCCCGAGCTCGCCGCGCTCTACGTCGGCCTCGGCGTCGACGAGCTCAGCGTCGCACCTGCGCGCATCGACGAAGTCCGCGCCACCGTGCGCGCGCTGCGCGCCGATCTGGCGGCGGCCGCCGCAACACGCGCACTCGCCGCCGAGTCGCAAGACGCCGCACTGGCGATTGCGCGCAGGCTGCTGTCAGGCGAGCTCGGGAACGAGCAGCACGAGGTGCTCGGCGGCCGCGGCGGCGTCCTCGCCTGAGGCGTCGATGCGAAGCTCGGTGCCGCCCTCGGCTCCGAGGGCAAGGACGTCGAGGATGCTCTTGGCGTTCGCACGACGGCCGTTCGCGCTTACGTGCACCTCGGCGGCGAACGCCGCTGCGGCACGTACGAGCATTCCTGCCGGCCGCGCGTGCAGCGCGACCCCCTCCGGAAGACGGACCGAGCGCTCGGCGAGTTCAGAGCTTGGCGACGACACGTGCCTCCTCCGCCGCGCGGACGGCCTCTTCGAGCGTGCACCCGGTCGACGCCGCCACGGCCGCCGACATCCCGCCCTCGACGAGCGGCGCGTCGGCGAGGGCGACGCGCGCGAGCTCCTCGTCGCTCAGCTCCGCGAGCGCCGCGCGGACGGCGAGGATCGAGCTGCCGAGATCGACGAGGACGACCGCGCCGCCGTCGGCGGCTGCACGTTGCATCGCCTCGAGGACAGCGCCGCCGTTCGTGCCGAGCGAGCCGTCGACCGCCCCCGCCGCCGTTACGATCGGCACCGTCGGGCCTGCCACCTGCGAGAGGAGATCGGCCAGCCCCTCGGCGAGCTTCGCGCTGTGCGAGACGAGGATCAATCCGACGTGGCCGTTCCTGTCGCTCATCCCGGGCATTCTACAATGTCGAACGTGATTCGACAATAGCCTCATGAAAACAATTCAATCCGTCGACCGTGCCGTGCGCATCCTCAAGGCGCTCGGCGAGCACCCGGGGCGGCTCGGCCTCGCCGACCTCGCTGACCGCGTCGGGCTCGCCAAGACGACCGTGCACGGCCTGCTCCGGACGCTGCAGGAGCACGGCCTCGTCGAACAGCACCTCGACACCGACAAGTACCAGCTCGGCCCCGAGCTGCTGCAGCTCGGCAACAGCTATCTCGATCTCAACGAGCTGCGCTCGCGCTCGCTCGCGTGGTCGGAGCTGCTCGCGTCGCGGGTCGGCGAGGCGGTCCGCGTCGGCGTGCCGCACACGGGCGGCGTCCTCGTCATCCACCATGTGTTCCGACCGGACTCGAGCCTCCAGCTGCTCGAGGTCGGAGCGCTGCTGCCGATGCACGCAACCGCGCTCGGCAAGGCGCTGCTCGCATTCACGGACGGCGACGACGTCGACGACCTCGTCAGGTCCGGCCTGCCGAAGCTGACGGGGCAGACGCATACGACTGCGGCGGCGTTGCGCCGTGACGTCACGAGCGTGCGCGAGCTCGGCTACGCCGTCGAGCGTGAGGAGGCGCTGCTCGGGGAGGGCGGCGTGGCCGCGCCGATCTTCGACCGTCGCTCGGAGGCGATCGGCGCGGTCGGTGTCGCGGGTCCGAAGGAGCGCCTCGTGCGCGCCAACCGCCTGAGCGCCGTGTCGGGGGCGGTCATCGAGGCGGCGCGCGGCATCTCGCGCGACCTCGGCGCGCCGCGCTGGCCGGCGCGCTGAAGCGCCTCACGGACGGCGACGACGTCGCCGATCACGACGAGTGCGGGCGTCGCAGTCGCGGCGCGCAACGCACCGAGCGGCGCGATGACGACCTCTTCGTCGTCCGTGGTGCCGCGCGCGATGACCGCCGTCGGCGTCGAAGCCGGCTTGCCGTGCTCGATCAGCCGCTGCGCGAGCCGCTCGGCACGCGCGCCCCCCATGAAGGCGACGAGCGTTCCGGGCAGACGCGCGAGCGAGGCCACGTCGAGCTGCTCGACGTCGTGCGCGGCGAACGCCGTCACGGCCTGCGAGACACCGCGGTGCGTCACCGGGATCAGCGCCGACTCGGGCACGGCCGCGATCGACGACACGCCGGGCACGAGCTCGAAGGGGACGCCCGCATCGGCGAGCGCGAGTGCCTCCTCGCCGCCGCGGCCGAAGACGAACGGGTCGCCGCCTTTCAGGCGCACGACGAAGCTCCGGCGGCCGTGGTCGATCAGCGTGCGGTTCACCTCCGCTTGTGACAAAGCGTCACGAGCGATGCGGAGCGCACCGGCCGGGGCCTCGTCGACGAGCTGGGCCGCGACGAGGCGGTCGTAGACGAGAACGTCGGCGGCGCGGACGCGCGCCAGGCCGCGCACCGTGATCAGCTCGGGATCGCCCGGGCCGGCCCCGACGAGCGCGACGCTCATGCGAGTGCCTTGCGGACGCGTTCGCGGAAGTAGTCGCGGCGCTCGGCGTACGTGTGGAAGTTTTGCTTCACCCACGGTCGGATCCGCCGCAGCTCGTAGGCGAGCTGCTCGTGCTCGAACCCGATCTGCGACGCGAAGCGGTCGCGCAGCCATTGCGCGAGCGCGGGCGAGGCGCCGCCCGTCGACACCGCAAGTGTGATCGGCCCGCGGCGGTGCAGCGCGGGGAGGATGAACGTGCACCGCTCGGGCACGTCTTCGACGTTGCAGAAGATCCGGCGCTCGCTCGCGTCCGCGAAGACGCGCTCGCCCTGAGACGTGTCGACGACGACCACGAGCCACGCATCGTCGAGCAGCTCCGGCTCGTAACGATCTGTCACAAGCACGTCCGCGCCGGCCGCGCGCAGCGCCTTCGCCTTCGCCTCGCCGTCGCCGATCACGACGACGCGGCGGCCTGTCAGGTCGAGACAGGCGACGTAGTGCTCCTGCTCAGACACCGACCGAGTGGAGGCGCGCGCCGGCGCGGTCGAGACGGACGGACAGCTCGAGGCCGTCGACCGCCAGCGTGATCAGGTATGCGCCCGGGCCGGTGGACTGCACCTTGACGTCGTCGAGGGTCTTGCCGGAGAGCGCGGACAACGCCTCGCTCACGTCGGCTGCACTGTCCGCCAGGGCGCGGCCGCCGGGGAGCCGCCGGTACGTCTTCAACGCCGCCTGCTCGCCTTCCGGGCCGTAGACGCCGCGGATCCGCCCACTCTGGAGGCCGAGCTCGAGCAGCTCCTCGAGCGACTGCGCATCCTCGTCTCCGAGCTCGCCGTCCTGGACGGCCGCAACGAGGTCGGCGAGTCGCCCGCGCCGCTCGGGATCGTGAACGAGGGCGAGAACCGCCTGGGCCTCGCCGAGCGCGACGTCCGCTGCGTCCCCGCGCAGGATCACTTGCCGAGGATCGCCTTCAGCTCGTGCTCGAACCCGCCGTGCTCGATCGAGCAGTGCATCCCGCACTCCTTCGGCGCGTTCGTCTCCCACCACCAGCGCCCGGCGCGGTCGTCCTCACCGGGCCCGATCGCACGCGTGCACGGCGCGCAGCCGATCGACGTGTAGCCCTTCGCGTAGAGCGCGTGCACCGGCACGTCGTTCTCGCGCAGGTACTCCCACACCTCGCGCTTCGTCCACTCGGCGAGCGGGTTGAGCTTGACGATCGCGCCGTGGTCGTGGTCGATCTCGACCTTGCGGATGTTCGTCCGCGTCGCCCACTGGTCGCGCCGCAGCCCCGTGACCCACGCGTCGAGGCCGTCGAGATGCTTCGTCAGGGGCTGTACCTTGCGGACGTTGCAGCAGAGGAGCCGGTTCTCGACCGACTCCTTCATCAGGTCGAGCCCCTTCGTCGAGACGAGCCTTCCGACCTGGCCCGGATCGGGCTCGAGCACCTCGAGGTTCAACCCCGGATAGCGCTCGCGCAGCGCCGCGACAAGGTCGTGCGTCTCCTGCGGCAGGCGGCCCGTGTCGACGGTGAAGACCCGGACGTCCGGGTCGAGCGAATACGCCATGTCGATGAGCGCGACGTCGTCCGCCTGGAAGGCGGCCGAGATCGCGATGTCCTCGAACTCCTCGAGCGCCCACTCGAGGAGCGCCTGCGGCTCCTCGCCCTCGAAGCGAATCGAGAGCTCGCCGGCATCGAGCTCGTCGAGCCAAACCGTCATGCGGCCACCTTTCTCTTCACTGCAGGTTCGAGCCCGGCGAGCCCGCCGAGCTCCTCGTCGGAAAGCCGTCGCTGGAACGCCGTGAACGACTCGCCGTCGAGCCGTCCGTCGAGCCAGCCGCGGACGAGCCCCTCGACGGCGCCGTCGAGCGCATCGTTCGGGACGCGCCGGAAGAGCGACGTCCCGATCTGCGCGCCGGGACCGAGCGCGCCGCGCACGAAGATGTCGTAGGCGCCGATCCGGTTGCCGTCGCCGTCCTTGCCGGTCGTCGCCTGGAAGCCGAGGTCTCCGACCCAATGCTGCGCGCAGGCGTGCGGGCAGCCGTCGAGGTGCAGCCGCAGCTCTGCGACCGCCTCGCCGAAGGTCGTCTCGAGGTGCTCCACGAGCTCGCGCAGCCGCTCCTTCGTCTCGCCGACGGAGAAGTTGCAGTGCGGCTCGCCGGTGCACGCGATCGAGTTCGCCCAGACCTCGTTCGTCTCGAGCGGCAGCCCGAGCTCGCCGAGCGCGGCGAGGGTCGCAGGCACGTCGCGCACGCCGGTGACGATGAGGTTCTGGCGCCGCGTCAGTCGAACGTCGCCGCCGAAGGACTCGACGAGGTCGGCGACGGCGATCAGCTGGTCGCCGCTCGAGAGCCCGAGCCGGACCGGAACGCCGATGTAGTGGAGCCCGTCCTTCTGCTCGTGCACGCCGATGTGCCCGTGCGGCTGAACGTCCGGCTCTGGAAGGTCGAGCCGCTCGAGCGTGCGGCCGAGCTTCGCCTCGACGCGCTCGAGGATTCCCTCGGGGCCGATGTCGTCGACCATGAACTTGAGCCGCGCCTTGACGCGCGACATCCGATACTTCAGGTCCTCCGACCAGACCGACGTGACCGCGCCGAGGATCTCGTTCGCCTCGTCCTTCGCCACGAACACGCCGAGGTCGCGCGCGATGCGCGGCACCGACGAGAGGCCGCCGCCGACCTGCACTGCGTAGCCGTCCCGTCCCTCGTGGACGACGCCGACGAGCGAGACGCAGTTGATCTCCGGCGCGTTGCACCGGTCGGGGCAGCTGGCGATCGAGTACTTGTGCTTGCGCGGCAGGTTCGCCCAGGCGGGGTTGCCGTAGAACTCGGCCACGGCCGCGTCGAGCACCGGCGTCGAGTCGAAGAGCTCGTCGGCTGCGAGGCCCGCGACCGGGCAGCCCGTGATGTTGCGGACGGTGTCGCCGCAGCCGCCCGCGCTCGTGATGCCCGCGGCCTCGAGGTCGGCGAAGACGTCGGGCAGCGCCGCGAGCTCGAGCCAGTGGAGCTGGATGCACTGGCGCGTCGTCAGCTCGGCGTCGCCGCGCCCGTACCGGTTGGCGACCTCGCCGATCGCGCGCAGCTTCGCGGGAGTGAGGATCCCGCTGGGGATCTTGACGCGGAGCATGAACGTCCCGATCTTCGGCTTGTCGTGGTAGAGGCCCCACCACTGGAGCCGGACGATGTCCTCCTCGGGCATCCGCTCGTAGCCGGCCGCGATCAGCGCCGGCAGCTCGTCGCGGATCCCGAGCGGCGCCTTGTCGCGCTTGATCCGCTCGACCGAGTTGCGCTCGTAGACCGACTCCCAGGTGGCCTCCATCCCGGCAGTCTGCGGTCCATTACTTCACTTAGTAAAGTGAGTTGTCCGTTTTCTTCGGCCGCCGCGAGGTCTACGGTGTGGGCATGGCAGCCCGTCGCGATCTCAGCCTCCTCCGCGCGCTGCTCCTCGCCCTTCCCCGGTAGGGGAAGCGTGCGCCGACATACCCGTCCCCCGTCGCCGTTGCCGATGTGCGCCCTGAGGAGGAACCCGCCGTGACCATGCCGTTCCACAAATACCGCCCCTACGACACCGTTGATCTCCCTGACCGGACCTGGCCGAGCTCGGTCATCCAGAGAGCGCCGACCTGGTGCTCGACCGACCTTCGGGACGGCAACCAGGCGCTCGTGAACCCGATGGACAGCCCGCGCAAGCGCCGGTTCTTCGACCTGCTCGTCGCGCTCGGCTTCAAGGAGCTCGAGGTCGGGTTCCCGGCGGCGTCGGCCACCGACTTCGGTTTCGTGCGCGAGCTGATCGACGAGGGCGTTGTCCCGAGCGACGTCACGCTCGCGGTGCTGACGCAGGCTCGGCCCGAGCTGATCGAGCGCACGTTCGAGGCGATCGAGGGCGCGCCGCGCGCGATCGTCCACCTCTACAACTCCACCTCGGTGACGCAGCGTCGCGTCGTCTTCAAGCTCGACCGCGACGGCATCACCGAGCTCGCCGTCCGCGGGACCGAGCTCTGCCGGCGCCTCGCGGACCAGACGTCGACGGAGATCGTCTTCGAGTACTCGCCCGAGAGCTTCCACCACACCGAGCTCGACTACGCGCTCGAGATCTGCGAGGCGGTCGCGGCGGAATGGGGGCCGACGCCGGACCGGAAGATGATCGTCAACCTGCCGACGACGGTCGAGCAGTTCCCACCGAACGTCTACGCCGACCGCATCGAGTGGTTCGGACGGAACTTCACGCGGCGCGACGCGGCGATCCTCTCCGTCCATCCCCACAACGACCGGGGCACGGCGGTCGCGACGGCAGAGCTGGGACTGATGGCAGGCGCCGAGCGCGTCGAGGGGACGCTCTTCGGCAACGGCGAGCGGACGGGCAACGTCGACATCGTCACGCTGGCGCTCAACCTGCTGACGCAGAGCGTCGATCCGCGGCTCGACCTGTCGCAGATCGACGAGGCGAGGCGGATCGTCGAGGAGTGCAACGAGTTGCCGGTGCACCCGCGCCATCCATGGGTCGGCGAGCTCGTGTACACCGCGTTCTCGGGCTCACATCAGGACGCGATCAAGAAGGGCATGTACGCGCAACAGCGTTCGCGCTCCGACCAGTGGGACGTTCCCTACCTGCCGATTGACCCACTCGATCTCGGCC
>DATCJJ010000078.1:0-36755 GCA_036562845.1 Gaiellaceae bacterium
GCGACGCCGCGCTTCACGTTCTGGAGCTGCTCGAGCATCTGCTCGTACGAGTAGTCGAGCGTCTCCGTCGGGTTCTCGGCGCGGTCGAGCGCGCGCGAGGCCTTCGACTTGAAGATCAGCATGAAGCGCTGCCAGAGACCGGCCATCCGTCCTCCTGATCGGGTTCACGCGTAGGGTAGCGCTGTGCTCGTCGAACGCACGATGCATCCGGACTGGCTCTCGAACGCCTTCGCCGTCGCGGACGGGGAGCGGGGGACGGCGCTGATCGTCGACTCCGGTCCCGACCCGCAGCCGCTCGTCGACGCGATCGAGCACTGGGGTGCGACGGTCGCGGCGATCCTGCGGACGCACTCCCACCACGATCACGTCGTCCACGAGGACGACCTTCGCAAGCGCTACGGGGTCGACGTGATCGCCGAGCCGGGCGCGTGGTCGTTCGGCGACCTTCGCGTGCGCGGGCTTGCGACTCCCGGCCACTCCGACGACATGGTCGCCTTTCACGTCGGCGACCTCGTCTTCAGCGGCGACACGCTGTTCAAGGACGCGGTCGGCGGCGGGGACCTCGAGCAGATCCGCGCGTCGGTGATGGACGTCTTCATGGGGCTGCCGGACGAGACGCGGGTCCTGCCGGGCCACACCGACGAGACGACCGTCGGCCGCGAGCGCGAGCACAACCCGTTCGTCCGCGTCTGGCGCGGCGCCGAGCCCGAGGGAACAGACCGCGTGCGCGTGAACGGCCGCGATGCAACGCTCGTCGTGTGGTCACCCGACTACGACGGCAAGGGCAAGGCCTGGGTTCGGTTTGCCGACGACGGGACGGACGCGATCGTCGGCGGCTCGCGCGTCGAGCGATGAACTACCGTCCCTGCGGGAAGTGGGGGCTGCAGCTGCCGCAGCTGTCGCTCGGCCTTTGGCAGAACTTCGGCGGCACCGCGCCGCTCGAGCGCTCGCGCGAGATCGTGCGCCGCGCGTTCGAGCTCGGGATCACGCATTTCGACCTCGCCAACAACTACGGCCCGCCGTACGGCTCGGCCGAGGAGACGTTCGGGACGATCCTCCGCAAGGACCTCGCCGGGCATCGCGACGAGATCGTCGTCGCGACGAAGGCCGGCTGGGACATGTGGCCGGGGCCGTACGGCGACGGTGGCTCGCGGAAGTATCTGCTCGCGTCGCTCGACCAGAGCCTGCAGCGGTTGGGGCTCGAATACGTCGACATCTTTTATTCGCACCGCCGAGACCACGACACGCCGCTCGAGGAGACGATCGGCGCACTCGACACCGCGGTCCACCAAGGGAAGGCGCTCTACGCGGGCATCTCGATGTACGGCGCGGAGTCGACCGACCAGGCGGCCGCGCTCGCGCGCGAGCCGCTCATCATCCACCAGCCCGTCTACTCGATCTTCAACCGCTGGCTCGAGGACGAGGGCGTGCTCGCCGCGTGCGGGCGGAACGGGCTCGGAGTGATCGTCTTCTCGCCGCTCGCGCAGGGGCTGCTGTCGAACCGCTACCTCGACGGCATCCCCGAGGGCTCGCGTGTGACGCACAGCGCGTACTTCCGTCGGGACGACATCACGGAGGAGAAGCTCGCGCAGGTGCGTGCGCTCGACGAGCTGGCGCAGCGGCGCGGTCAGTCGCTCGCGCAAATGGCGCTCGCCTGGACGCTCCGCGACGCGCGCGTGACGTCGGCGCTGCCGGGCGCGAGCTCCATCGAGCAGCTCGAGGAGAACGTCGCGGCGCTCGACAACCTCGAATTCGCCGCGGAGGAGCTCGCCGAGATCGACGCGGTCACGCGTCGCGCTGCGAGGATCGCCTGAGCCCGCGCGCCGGATCCCACGCGAGGCTGTAGCGGTCCGCGCCGAAGATCACGAACCCGGCCGACTCGACGTCGAGTGCGAACAGGTGGTAGTTCGGCTCGGCCGGCTCCCAGTCGATCCGCGCCTTGATCGCGGCGCGGTAGGCGGCGCGCCGCTCGGGATCGTCGACCGCGAGCGCGCGGCCGTAGAGCTTGAAGTCGCCCTCCTCGCCGCTCCGGTTCGTCACGACGCTGTGCGCGACGTACCGCGCGTCGCGGAGCAGGTCGAGCGCCTTCGGCGAGCGCCACATCATCCCGACCATCAGCTCGCCGTCCACGAAGTCCTGCTCGACCGGGGTGATCCGCGGCCAGCCGTTCTTCCGGAGCGTGCCGAGCAGCATCACCTCGTGCCGCCGGAAGCGCTCCTCACCGAGCTGCGCGAGCTCCGGACAGGCGGCTGCGAAGTCGCTCCAGCGCATCGTCCTCGGGGACAGTAGTTCCGGTGCTCGCTCACCGACTCCCACGAGCGCCGTGACCGGCCGCCGGCAGGTCGTCTTCTCACAGGCACCGGCCACTTTCTGACACGTCTGAGACGGCCAGTAGGGTCTCGGGCGTGCGCCTGCTCGTCGCCCGCTGCGAGGTCCGCTACACCGGCCGCCTGACCGCCGTGCTGCCAGAAGCGGTGCGGTTGCTGATCCTCAAGGACGACGGCTCGGTGCTCGTGCACGACGACGCGGGCGGCTACAAGCCGCTCAACTGGATGACCGGCCCGACGCACATCGAGGAGCTCGGCGAGGTGCTCGTGGTCCGCAAGCCGAAGACGGAGGACGTGCTCGAGATCCGGCTCGCGGAGGTCCTGAGCGACGTCTCGCACGACATGGGCGAGTCGGCGGCGCTGCAGAAGGACGGCGTCGAGCGCGACCTGCAGCTCGAGCTCGCCGCCGCGCCCGACGCGCTCGGCGAAGAGCTGACGCTCGTGAAGCGCGAGTGGTTCACCGAGATCGGGCCCGTCGACCTGATGTGCCGCGACGAGAGCGGCGAGTGGGTCGCGGTCGAGATCAAGCGGATCGGGACGATCGACGCCGTCGAGCAGCTGACGCGCTACCTCGGCTTCATCCGTGAGGACCCGGCGAAGGCGGCGTGCCGCGGCATCCTTGCGGCACAGAAGCTGAAGCCGCAGGCGGTCGCGCTCGCCGAGTCGCGCGGCATCCGCTGCGTCGAGGTCGACCTCGCCGTGCTGCGCGGCGAGCGCGAGCCGGACTTGACGCTTTTTCAGTAAGCGGCGGAGCCGTAGAGCAGCATCACGCCGTCGCGTGCCCCCGCGCGCTCGAGGTGCTCGTCCGCGTTCGCCGGCCCGACGCCGCCGCCGACCACCGCGGTCGCACGCCGCACCCCGTGCAGCTCGTCGTGACAGGCGGCGATCTGCTCGCGCACCTCGGCGTCGGTGTCGAACATCCGCGGCGAGAAGGAGCCGACCTGCACGTAGTCGGCGCCGAGCAGCCGCGTGAGCTCTGCGAGCACGCGCGCGCCGACCGATACGCGGTCGCTGCGGCGGAGGAAGGCGGAGCCGACGCGATGCACGAACACGGGCACACCGAGCCCGCGCAGTCGCGTGATCGAGCCGAGGCCGGCGATGAAGGCATTGATCATGAGCGCGCGTGCGCCTGCCTCGACGAGCGCCTCGGCGTCGGCGCCGGTGGCGTTCGCCGCATAGAGCACGTCGTCCGGGATCGCCGCGTTGACCGCGCGCACGCGTTCCGATGACGAGCGCTGCAGCTCGTCGTCCTTCACGAGCACCGCTCCCGTCGTCGCGACGAGCCGCGCCGCGACGCGAGCGGCGTCGTCGGCCGTCAGCCCGAGCGCCGGCTTGAGGATCGCACCGACCTGTACGCCGGGGGCGGCGCCGAACGCGGGCCCCGGGAGTCCCGCCGGCCACTCGACCGACACCAGGCGGCACGATTCGACGTCGCCGCGATCGGCCCACTCGCCGGCGACGCACGCGGCGAGCAGCTGCTCGGCCGACGTCTCGCCGTCGAGGGCCGGCAGGTCGAGCGTCGCGAGCGTGCCGTCGACCGCGACGACCTGCGCGCGCACCTCGGACTGCACGTCCGCGAGGCTGACGGACTGGAGGACGGCGAGCGTCTCGGCCCACTCGACCGGGCGCACGTCGAAAACCGCTCGCACGCGGCGTATCGTACGAGGGCTATGGCGATCAAACTTCACCGCTGCAAGGGCCAGTGGGTCAAGATCAAGGGGCACCCCTGCTGGCGCGTCGAGAAGGCGCTCATCGACATGGGGGTCGACTACGAGCGCGTGCCCGGGCCGGGCAAGCGGGCCGAGCGGAAGGCGGTCATCGACGGCACCGGCCAGCAGAGGTATCCCGCGATCCAGTTCGAGGACGGCAGCTGGTACCGCGAGGAGTCGAAGGACATGGAACGGCGCATCCGCGAAGGGCGGTTGCGCGCGGGTCCCGGCTAGACTGGGGGCGATCCCCGGGGCTATAGCTCAGTTGGGAGAGCGCCTGGATCGCACCCAGGAGGTCGGCGGTTCGAGTCCGCCTAGCTCCATGGAAAGGCCCGCTTTGCGCGGGCCTTTTTTCTGTCCGGATGAGCTCGCGGGCGCCTCGATGGCCGCCGCCGGAGGCGCCGCGCGGCTACGACGAGATAGGTGCGACGCCCGGGCGCAATCTCCTTCCTCTCCGGCGCCGTCCGGCCCGGGCGCGAGAGTTCGCGACATGGTCGAGCCGTCCGACGAGCCGTTCGGCGTCGCGCTGCGCGAGCTCCTGCTCAACGACGGCGATATCTACGTCTCCGAGAGCGGCAACGTGAAGTGGGGCACGTTCGCGCACGTCCTCCACGGCGTCAGCTACGACGTGCTCCGCCGGACGGCGCGCGGCGAGCGGGCGCCCACGCTCGAGCTGATGGAGGAGTGCGCCCGCGTGCTCCAGGTCTGGCCGACGTACTTCGCCGAGTACCGCGCCGCCGGGTTCGCGCGGCAGGCCGCGGCCGCCGCCTGACAGCTCTTAGAAAGCTGTCACCTCTTTCTTAATCCCGGGGCCGAAGGTTCCCACGCAGGTCCTTCCACGTCGCCGAGCCCGGGCGCGAAGGTGGCCACGCCCGGGCTCACGCGGCCGCCCAGGCCTCGAGCAGGCCGCGGTAGTGCGCGACGAAGTGCTCGTGCTCGTGCGCGGGAAAGGTCGTCTGGACCGTCTCGACGAGCACGCGGTCGAACTCGTCGCTCGTGAACCAGTCGTGCGCCGCCTCGTCGACATGCTTCATCGGGCCGGTGCTGAACTCGGCGTACGCCTCGGTCTCGAAATGCTCGTCCGCAAGGCCGCGGTACTCGCGGAGCTTCTCCTCGTACGACAGGTCGTCGCGGTCGCCGATCTCGAACCACGGGCGCGTGTCGACGTCGATCCGCATCTTCCGTCCCTGTGCGACGCAGAACGCGCACCAGCGCACGAGCGCGCACATCGCCCACGGGAAGTAGTAATGGAGGCTCGTCAGCGCGACGTCGGGCGAAGCGTTCGCGTAATCGATCGGGAAGACGTCGTCGCCGCGCACGAGCGACTCGCACGAGTTGAACTCCCAGCGGAAGAACGCGTTCACGAGCTTGGAGATCGTCACGACCTCGAACCCCTGCTCCGGCGCCAGGAAGTCGTGCCGCACCTGGTAGCGGTCGTGGATCGGCCGCTCGGGATCGAAGAACATCACCATCGTCTCCGCGCCGATGGACAGGCAGCGCGAGAAGACGTCGAAGCCGTCGATCGCCTTCTGGATGTGCATCAGCTGCTCGCCGGACGCGTCGTACACGCGTCGGAGCTCCTCCGCGTCGCGCGCGCGCGTCACGCCGCGCCACTGGCCGCCGTCGAACGGCTTCATGAAGACCGGAAAGCCGACGCGCCCGCCGACGTCGGCGAGGTCGAACGGCAGGTTGTATCGCTCCGACGTCGTCGCGAAGCGCTCGTTCGCCGGCGGCTGCTTGTGCGGGATCAACCACGTCTCCGGCACCTTGAGGCCGAGCCGCATCATCGCGCAGTACGCGCTGTGCTTCTCCATCGACTGGAACGTGAACGGGTTGTTCAGAAGGTAGACGTCGTCCATCAGCGCGATCTTCTTCAGCCACTCGCGCGGCAGGAGGTACCACCAGCCGACGCGATCGAGCACGAGCGCGTAGCGCGGCCGGATGCGCAGGTCGAACGGCTCGTACGTGACGCGGTTGACATCCAGCGCGTGCCGCTCGCCGCGCCACTCGAACGGGCCGAGCCGCGCCGTCAGCGCCTCGAAGGCGCGCGGCCAGTCGTCCTCGGCGCCGAGCACGAGCCCGATCGGGTGCGTGTTCATCGCCACGCCCTCCGCAGCAGCGGCGGCAGGTGGAGCTCGAGCGCGCGCCGCCACGTCGGCCAGTCGTGGCCGCCCCGTGCGGCGTGGAAGTCGACCGCGTAGCCCTGCTCGGCGAGTGCGCGCGCCACGGCTGCATTGTTGACGTAGTTCTCCTCGTCGAGCGCGCACGTGAGCGTCGTCGGCACGGGCTCCACTCCGTGCGCGCCGCGCAGGACGGTGCCCACGAACCGGTCGACCCGGCCGAAGCGCGCGAACCCGGCCTCCTGGCGGTCGGTGCGCCGCCGGAAATAGCTGCCGGACTGGAGGAACAGCCCGGAGAGGGCGTCGGCGTGCGTCCGGTGGACGTGCAGGAGCGCGAGTGCGCCGAGGCTGGCGCCGATGCCGACGCGCCGGCCCGGCAGCGAGGAGAGCTCGTCGGCGAGCGAGCGCGCGAAACGCGCCGACGCCGAATAGGTCTCGAGGCGGTCCTCCGGGACGACGAGCGCGACGCGATGCGGGCGGACGGCGCCGCGCTCGGCGAGGCGGCCGAGGAGCGTCAGCAGCCGCATCCGCCGCTGGTACTCGGGCCCGTCGAGGACGACGAGCAGCCTGGCGCGCGAGCCGCCGCCGACGTCGTGAAGGCGTAACCTCATCGACATCGCCACCTTCCCACAGACGTCTGCGGCCAACCAGCCGCCGCCGCTCGCGGGACACGACCTGTTCGTGCAGAACCGGCCCCTCGCCGAAGCGCTCGAGCGGGAGGGCGCGGGCTGGGCGGCGGAGCGGTGCTCGACGTTCGGCCGCGAGCTGTCGGGCGAGCCGCTCGAGTGGGCGCGCCTCGCGAACGAGCATCCGCCCACGCTGCACGGCGACGAGGTCGAGTTCCATCCGGCGTGGCACGCGCTGATGCGCATGTCGCGTTCCTACGACGTGCATGCGGAGCGGTCGGAGGTCGCACGTGCCGTCCTCTTCTATCTCGCGTCCCAGGTCGAGGCCGGGCACGGCTGTCCGCTGTCGATGACGCATGCCGCGATCCCGCTCGCGCCGGAGTGGGAGTGGCAGCTCCGCTCGCCGGGCTACGACCCCGAGCTCAGGCCGCTCGCAGAGAAGGAGTCGCTCGGCTTCGGGATGGCGATGACGGAGCGGCAGGGCGGCTCGGACGTGCGGGCCAACACGACGACCGCGACGCCCGCCGACGGCGGCTACGTGCTCGACGGGCACAAGTGGTTCTGCTCTGCACCGATGAGCGACGCATTCCTCGTCCTCGCGCAGGCGCCCGCAGGCCTCTCCTGTTTTCTCCTCCCGCGCGTCCTCCCGGACGGCACGCGCAACGGCTTCCACATCCAGCGGCTCAAGGACAAGCTCGGCGACCGCTCGAACGCATCGAGCGAGATCGAGCTGCACGGCGCGTGGGCGACGCTCGTCGGCGAGGAGGGGCGCGGCATCCGGACGATCGTGCAGATGATCGTCGCGACGCGCCTCGACTGCGTCGTCGGGACGGCGGCGGGGATGCGGCAGGCCGTCGAGCACGCGACGCACCACGCGGCGCACCGCAGCGCATTCGGGAAGCCCCTGGTCGACCAGCCGCTGATGGCCAACGTCCTCGCCGACCTCTGCGTCGAGTCGGAGGCGGCGACCGTGACCGCGCTCCGTCTCGCGCGGGCCTTCGAACAGGGCGAGACTGCCTTCGCGCGGATCGCGACGCCGGTCGCGAAGTACTGGGTCTGCAAGCGCGGCCCCGCCCACGCGGCGGAGGCGCTCGAGTGCATCGGCGGCAACGGCTACATCGAGGAGTCCGGGCTGCCGCGGCTGTACCGGCAGCAGCCGCTCCAGTCGATCTGGGAAGGGTCGGGGAACGTCCAGTGCCTCGACGTGCTCCGGGCGCTCGACCGCGAGCCGGAGACCGCCGACGCGTTCCTCGCCGAGCTCGAGCAACCCTTCCGCGCCGACGCCGAGCGAGCGCTCCGCGGGGCCGACGAGCCCGGCGCGCGGCGCCTCGTCGAGCGGCTCGCGGTGGCGCTCCAGGGCTCGCTCCTCGCCCGCCACGCACCGCATCCGGTCGCCGACGCCTTCGGGGCGCGGGCCGGGTCGGCCTACGGCACGCTGCCGCCGGGGCTCGATTCCCGGTCCATCATCGACCGGAATCTGCCGATAGTGGAGCTAACCAGCGCCTAAGGCTGTCGTCTGACGGTATAGAGAAGGACATGCTGACCCCCGTCCCACCCACCGACTGCATGCGGGCCCGTGAGGGTGCGTCGGCGCGCCTCGACGGCGCGCTCGGCGAGCTCGAGTCGGTCTGGCTCGACGGGCACCTGAGCCGCTGCGCCGCCTGCAGCGCATTCGCAGGGCAGGTCGCGGCCACCGCGGCCGTCCTCCGCGCCGCGCCGCTCGACCCGGCCCCGGCGGGCCTCTTCGTCCGCGGCCGCCGGCGCGTGGCCGTCCCCGTGGCGGCCGTCGCGGCCTCGCTCGCCATCGCCGTCACGGCGGCGACGTCCTTCTTCGTCGGCCAGCAGCTCGGGGAACGGAGCAGCGGTCGGCCAATCGCGGCGACCACGGCGTTTTCGAGCTCGACCCGGCTCGATCCGGGCCTGATCGCGATGCTCCAGCGCGGCCTCTTCCGGGCCCGCGCCGACCGGCGCGTCGTCGCGATTTAACCGCCCCCTGGCAACGTCTCAGACCGCTAACTAAGCTACGGCGCCGTCGTCTCACGACGTAACGGGACGCCCCTGTGGGGCGTGGAGCTGAGCAGGCGCCGCCGAACCGGACGGGCTCCCGGCGCAAACAAATGGAGGGAATCGATGCACAAACGTCTCTGGCTGCTTGCGGTTGCGGCCGTCGCGGTGCTTCTGCTCGCGGCGTCGGCCACCGCAAGGACCACGAGCAGCGGCTCGGTGCACGCCGCAAGCCTCAAGGCGGCGCCGTTCGCTGAGTCGTGGGCGCAGACGCCGCGGACGGTCGCCGGCCGCAAGGCGAAGGACGTGGTCGTCATCGCCGACGAGCAGGATCCGTCCGGCTTCAACGTCTATCAGGCGACGCAGTCGTCCGCATGGGCCGGCTACATGATCACCCCGGTCATCCGCGGCGCGTACATCATCACCGACCAGGGCGGGTACAACCTCGACCTGGCGAAGTCGGTCAAGGCGACGAAGACGAGCCTGACGATCACGCTGCGGCCCGACGCGAACTGGAACTGGGGCGGCGTGAAGTCGCCGGTCACGAACGCCGACCTCAAGTACACGCTCGAGCAGTTCCTGAACCCGAACAACCAGGTCGCGTCGAACACGGGCTACATCAACATCGACCCGGCGAAGACGCAGCTCGTCGGCACGAAGACCGCGGTGTTCCACTGGCGGACCTCGTGCCCCGCCGACCAGCTCTCCGCCGGCACGTGCGCCGTCGGTCCGTTTGCGGACTACCGCGACCTGTTCGGCATCGTCTACCCGTCGAAGGCGCTGGCCGGCCTCGACTGGAACACGCTGTGGAGCGACTGCGTGTGCGGGAACAACGGCAAGCCGATCTCGGACGGCCCGTACATCCTCACCAACTGGACGAAGGGCAACGGCACCACGCTGGCCTCGAACCCGATGTGGTACGGCAAGAAGCCCGCGATCAAGACGATCCAGTGGAAGTTCGTGGCCGACACGAGCTCCGAGATCCAGGGCATGCGCGGCGGCGAGTACGACATGATCTATCCGTCGCCTCAGACCGCGCTGTCGCAGCTCGTGAACCAGCCCGGCCTCGTCTACAACACGAACCGGGCGTACATCTTCGAGCACATCGACGTTCAGCTCGGCCCGCAGGGCAACCCGCTGCTGAAGAACCCGTGGATGCGGCAGGCGATCTTCCTCGCCATCAACCGCGTCTCGCTGATCAAGGCGATCTTCAGCTCCTACGCCCCCGGCGTGAAGCCGCTGAACAGCCTCGAGTACATCCTCGGCAAGGCGGCGCTGCCGCACTTCGGCAAGTGGGCGACGTCGCAGAGAAAGGCCATCGCGTTGCTGAAGGCGCACGGTTGCACGGGCGGCCCCTCGGTGCCGACCCGCGGCAACAGCAACTTCTTCAGCTGCGGCGGCCAGCCGGCGTCGTTCCGCTGGTTCACGACGGTCGGCAACGACCGCCGCTCGACCAGCGCGGCGATCTTCCAGCAGCAGCTGGCGGCGGTCGGCATCAAGATCAACCCGCAGTTCTTCCCGGGCCCGGCGGTGCTGTTCGGCAAGATCCTGCCGTCGCACGACTACGATCTGTCGGAGTACGCGTTCGTCGCAGGCTCCCCGGATCCGTCGAACAACGACAGCATCTTCAAGAGCACGGGCGGCCAGAACTACACGCAGTGGAAGAACGCGAAGGCCGACAAGCTCATGGCGCAGGCCGGGATCACGTTCGATCAGGCCAAGCGGCAGGCCCTGTACGAGCAGGTCGACCAGCTCCTCGCGAACGACCTGCCGATCATCCCGCTGTACACGTACCCGTCGATCCTCGTGTATCGGAAGGCGCTCGCGGGTGCGGAGCACAGCAACGCCTCGCTTTCCACGGGTCCGGCGTGGAACGCAGAGCAGTGGCACTGGACCTCATAAGGGTCTAGAACCGAAACCGTACAACCGCTAGGATCCGCGCCTGCCCCCCGGGGCAGGCGCGGATCCCTTGGCTCGAAGGATCGACTCCAATGCTCACGTACATCGCGCGCAGGATCCTCTACAGCATCCCGGTGCTGTTTCTGTCGTCGTTCCTGAGCTTCGTCTTCGTCTCATACGCGGGCAATCCGCTCGGCAACCTCCGTGCCAACCCGCGCATCCCCGCGAACACGCTCCGGCTCGTCGCCGAGCGCAACCACCTGAACGACCCGGTGGTGCTGCGCTACTTCTACTGGCTGAAGGACTTCATCACCGACAAGATGGGCAAGTCGCTGCTGACGTTCCAGCCGATCTGGCCCGACGTCCACCGCACGATCCTGCACACGGCGCAGGTCGTGATCATCGCGGAGACGCTCGCGATCATCCTCGGCGTCGCGGTCGGCATCTTCTCGGCGATCCGGCAGTACTCGGTCTTCGACTACACCTTCACGTCTTTGAGCTTCCTCGGGTATGCGATGCCGACGTTCTGGCTCGGTCTGCTCCTGCAGATCCTCTTCGTCGACATCTACCTCAAGTGGCACGTGCGGATCTTCTACACCTCGGGCCTGAACAACATCGGCGAGGGGACGTGGACGCTCGACCGTCTGCAGCACATCGCTCTGCCGGTCGTGACGCTCTGCGTCGTCAGCTTCGCCCTCTACAGCCGGTACATGCGCGCGTCGATGCTCGACGTGATCAACAGCGACTACGTCCGAACGGCGCGCGCCAAGGGCGTCGCCGAATGGCGCGTGATCACGCGCCATGTCGTGCGGAACGCGCTCATCCCCGTCGTCACCGTCGCGGCTCTGAACCTCGGCGGCCTGCTCGGCGGCGCGATCGTCACCGAGACGATCTTCACGCTCGACGGCTTTGGCTACTACTTCATCCAGGCCCTGCAGAACTCCGATTTCTACGCGGTGATGGCGTATCTCGTCGTCACGTCGGTGATCATCATCCTCTTCAATCTCATCGCCGACGTCGTCTACGGATACCTCGATCCGCGTATCCGCTATGACTGAGCCGTCGGTCCCGACGCCGGTGCCGCCGGCGAGGCAGGTCGCGCCGCCGGAGCAGACGATCGACGGGATGGTCGTTGCGCCGGCGACGTTCGGCGAAGACGCAACGGTCGCGGCCGGGCTCGAGGTCGCCGTTCGCAGCCAGTGGGACTATGCGCGCCGGCGCTTCGTCCGCCACCGGCTCGCGATGATCGGCTTCGTCGGCCTCGTGATCATCTTCGGCGCCGGCATCTTCGCGAACTGGGTGGCGCCGTATCTCCCGACCGAGATCGACCTCAACAACATCCTCCACGCGCCGTCCGTCGCGGGGCATCACTACTTCGGCACGGACGACACGGGCCGCGACTACCTCAGCCGCGTCATCTTCGGCATCCGCACCTCGCTCGAGGTCGGCGTCACCGTCGCCGTCGTGTCGTCGATCGTCGGCCTGATCATCGGCGCGGTCGCCGGCTACTACGGCGGGGTCATCGACAACCTGCTGATGCGCCTGACCGACCTCGTGCTCACGCTCCCGGCGCTCGCCGTCCTGCTGACGGCGGCCGCACTGCTCGGGCAGGGGAGCCAGTGGCGGCTGACGTTCATCCTCGCCGGGTTCTTCTGGACGGGGATCGCCCGCGTCGTCCGAGGCGTGTTCCTGTCGCTGCGCGAGAAGGAGTACGTCGAGGCGGCGAAGGCCTCCGGCGCCGGCGACGCCCGGATCATGTTCAGGCACATCCTCCCGAACACGCTCGGACCGATCGTCGTGAACGCGACGATCTCGGTCGCGGCGGCGATCATCACCGAGGCGGCGCTCTCGTTCCTCGGCTTCGGCGTCAACCCGCTGACGACGCCGTCGCTCGGCGGCCTGCTCTCCCAGGCGCAGGCAAACCCGCAGCAGTGGTGGCTGACCATCTTCCCGGGCCTGACGATCGTGCTGATCACGCTCTGCGTCAACTTCCTCGGCGACGGCCTGCGCGACGCGCTCGACCCGTCGCAGCGGAGGGTCCGTGCCTGACGCGCTGCTCTCCGTCAAGGATCTCGTCGTCGAGTTCAAGACCGAGGACGGGATCGTGCACGCGGTCGACGGGATCACCTATGACGTGTTCCCGGGCGAGACCCTCGGCATCGTCGGCGAATCCGGCTCGGGCAAGAGCGTCGGGACGCTCGCGCTGCTCGGGCTGATCCCGCAGCCGCCGGGGCGGATCGTCAGCGGCACCGCGACGTTTCAGGGGCGGGACCTGCTCAAGCTGAAGCGCCGCCAGCTGCGCGCACTGCGCGGGGAAGAGGTGGCGATGGTCTTCCAGGACCCGATGACGTCGCTGAACCCGGTGCTGAAGGTCGGCTACCAGATCGGCGAGGCCGTGAAGACGCACCATCCGAAGGAGCCGGACGAGAAGGTCAAGTCACGCGTCCTCGACCTCCTCCGCCTCGTCGGCGTCCCGGAGCCCGAGACGCGGTTCGACCAGTACCCGCACGAGTTCTCGGGCGGCATGCGCCAGCGCGCGATGATCGCGATGTCGATCGCCAACAATCCGTCGCTGCTGATCGCCGACGAGCCCACCACCGCGCTCGACGTCACGATCCAGGCGCAGGTGCTCGAGGTGCTGAAGCGCGTGCAGGCGGAGACGAACGCCGCGACGATCATGATCACACACGACCTCGGCATCGTCGCCGAGCTCTGCGAGCGCGTGCTCGTCATGTACGGCGGCAAGATCGTCGAGTCCGGCGACGTGCACACGATCTTCCAGAAGCCGCGGCACCCGTACACGATCGGGCTCATGGACAGCCTGCCGAAGCTCACCGAGGACGAGGAGTGGCTCCGCCCGATTCCGGGGGCGCCCCCGTCGCTCATCAACCGGCCGAGCGGCTGCGCGTTCCACCCGCGCTGCTTCCTCTCGCAGGGGCGGCTGCGCTGCCGCGAAGAAGTGCCCGAGCTGCGCAAGGCCGAAGGCGAGGCGCATGCCGCGGCGTGCCATTTCTCCGAGGAGCTCGCCGGCCGCGCGTCGAAGTTCGCCGAGGCGGCCGCGACTGGGGGTGTCGCATGAGCGCCGAAGAGGCGAAGGTCACCGAGGTGATCCACGAGCGCGCGAACGAGGGGCAGGAGATCCTTCGCATCGAGGGTCTGTTCAAGCACTTCCCGATCCGGGCCGGCATCCTCAAGCGCACCGTCGGCCACGTCCACGCCGTCGACGGCGTCGACCTCTCGATCGTCGCGGGCGAGACGCTCGGGCTCGTGGGCGAGTCCGGCTGCGGCAAGACGACGCTCTCGCGCACGATCATCAAGCTCACCGAGCCGACCGACGGCAAGCTCATCTTCAACGGCCGCGACATCACGAAGCTGAGCCGGCGCCAGATGCGGGACGTCAGGCGCGAGATGCAGATCGTCTTCCAGGATCCGTACGCGTCGCTCAACCCGCGCATGACGGTCAGCGACATCGTCAGCGAGCCGCTCCGCATCCATCACGCATACCGCGGCGGCGACCAGGGGAAGCAGCGCGTGCGCGAGCTGCTGCGCACGGTCGGCCTCTCGCCCGAGCACGCGAACCGGTTCCCTCACGAGTTCTCGGGCGGCCAGCGCCAGCGGATCGGCGTCGCGCGTGCGCTCGCGCTCAACCCGCAGCTGATCATTCTCGACGAGCCCGTCTCGGCGCTCGACGTGTCGATCCGCGCGCAAGTCGTCAACCTGCTCGAGTCGCTGCAGCGGGACTTCGGGCTGACGTATATCTTCGTCGCGCACGACCTGTCGGTCGTCCGTCACGTCTCGGATCGCGTCGCCGTCATGTACCTCGGCAAGGTCGTCGAGATCGGGACGAAGCATCAGATCTACGACGAGCCGTCGCACCCCTACACGCAGGCACTGCTCTCGGCGGTGCCGATCGAGGAGCCGGGACAGCGCGGCCGCCGGCAGCGGATCGTTCTCGAGGGCGACGTGCCGAGCCCGGCCAACCCGCCGTCAGGGTGCCGCTTCCGCACGCGTTGCTGGAAGGCGCAGCCGATCTGCGCCGAGGAGGAACCGGCGCTCATCGACCGCGGCCAGGGCCACCCGAGCGCATGCCACTTCGCCGAGATCGTCAAGCCGCTCGATCTCGTCAGCGCCTGATGCGCGTCCGGACGCTCGTCGCGGCGCTGCTCGTCGCGGCGGCGGTCGCGACGCCGGCCGCCGCAGGGCCGATCATCGGCCAGATCCCGGACATCGGCGGGATGAACGGGTACTTCAGCATGTGCCTGAAGTACAAGGGCCAGCAGGAGTGGTCGTGCTACCTCACGCACCTACGGAGCGCGGTGCTCAAGTATCGCGACCCGGCGCGGCAGCTCCCCCAACTCGACGTCGTCGTCGAGCGCAGCGGCGGCTTCCTGGCGGGCAACTGCCACATGCTCATGCATGTCGTCGGCCGGGACTACGCCCGTGCGCACCACGTCACGCTGCAGACGCTGCAGCAGTACCTGCCGCTGTCGAACGACCCCGGCTGCTCCGCCGGCTTCGGCATGGGGCTCGTGATGGGCCTGAGCAAGCAGATCTTCGACGACGGCCCGAAGGGTGCGAATGCGCTCTGCGACAAGGCGCCGACGCGGATGCGGAACTACACCTGCTATCACTCGCTCGGCCACGCATACATGCGCTTCTTCCACGGCGGCTTGACGTACGCGCTCGATGCGTGTCGCGCGCTCGGGGCGCAGGCGCTCGACTGCGAGCAGGGCTCGTTCCACGATTACTGGCTCGCGCGCAGCGGCGAGGACGGCGCCCGCTTCGACAAGAACGCGCCGGCCACCGCGCGGCAGCTCTGCGCGCGGCAGAAGGGGCTCGTGGTGGTTGCGTGCTGGTACCGGTACTACCTCTCGCTGCCGCCGAAGCGGCCGCCGTCGACGCCGGCGCGCATCGAGGCGCTCTGCCGCGGGCTCGCCGGCCTCCAGCGCGAGGGCTGTATCGCGTCTGCGTCGCTCGTCTCCGACCTCGATCCGACGCGGCAGTTCTCGATCTGCGCGAAGCTCCCCGTCGGTGACATCGACAGCTGTCTGCGCGGCGTCGGGACGCAGAACCTGCCCGAGCCGATCGTCGCGGGGCAGAAGCTGATCGCGGGCTGCGGGAAGCTCGCGGCCGCGGCCCGGTCGGGCTGTTACGAGTGGTTCGGCGTCTCGCTGACCGTGCTCTCGGACGGGCGCTTCGCGTCGCTCGGCTGCAAGATGCTTCGCGGCGACGCGCGCACCGCGTGTCTCGCGGGTGCGAAGCGCGAGCGCGACCCGCTCGTCACCTTCGCGTAGCGCGCGTGCCGGCAGTCACGCTGGCTTCCGGCCTGACGTTGTCATACGCGGATCAGGGCGCTGGCGCCGATCCGGCACTGGTGCTGCTGCAGGGGCCGACCGACTCGTGGCGGTCCTATCAGCACGTCCTCGACCGTTTACCCCGCGAGCTACGGGCCGTCTCCGTGTCCCAGCGCGGCCCACGGCGACTCCGACAAGCCGGACGGCGGCTACCGCGTCGAGGACTTCGCGGCCGACGTGGTTCCGCTGCTCGACGCCTGCAGGATCGAGCGGGCCGTCCTTGCCGGCCACTCGGCTCGTGTCTCGTTGCGCGGAGGGTCGCACTCGATCATCCGGATCGGGTCGCCGGGCTGGTGCTCGAGGCGTCGCCCACCACGCTGCGTGACGACGCGCGACTGATCGACTTCGTCGACGGCGTCGTCGCCGATCTTGATGACCCGATCAGCATCGACGTCGCACGCTCGCTCATCGCCGACACGTCGGCGGGGATCGCTCCAGAGCTCGTCGATCTGCTGCTGGAGGAGCTCCTCAAGGTTCCGGCGCACGTGTGGCGCGGTGCCTTCTCCGGCCTGCTCCGGTACGGGGACAGACGGAGCTGGGGCGGATCGAGGCGCCGACGCTCCTCGTGTGGGGCGACGCCGACCCGCTCGTCTCGCGGGAGATGCAGGACCAGCTCGTGCGGTCGATCCCCGATGCGTCCCTCCTCGTCTACGACGGCGCCGCGCACACGCCGCGCTGGGAGGACCCGGCGCGCTTCAGCCGGGAGCTCGCGGCTTTCGCCCGGGCTCTCAGGTGAGGCCTGCGGCGTCGGGCGCAGGAACCGCGTTATCGTCGCGCTGTGCTGGGAGGCGGAGAGGAGGGCGGACCATGTACGCGGTGATCGGACGAGTCAAGATCAAACCGGGGCACGAGCAGGAGACGCTCGCGATGATCGAGCAGCGCGGCGTCGCGATGGTTCGGGGCTTTCCCGGCTCGCGCGGCGGGTACTGGGCGCGCACCGTCGACGGCGACGACCTCATTCAGCACCTGTTCTGGCTCTTCGACGACGAAGAGGGAGCCCGCGTCGCGGAGGCGACGGCCCAGACGCTTCGCGAGATGCCGGATGCACCGGCGAGCTTCATCAGCGTCGACGTCTGCGAGGTCGTCGGCGAGGCGTAGCGGCGCAGGCTAGGTGAGCGCCTGGAGCAGGGCGCCGATCTCGTGGCCGAGCTGCGCGGAGTGCCGCATCGCGTGCTGGCGGTCGACGGTGTACCTGTTGCGGCGCCCGACGCGCTCGGTCTTGACGTAGCCGGCGTCGACGAGCTCGGCGAGGATGCGCTGGGTCGCCCGTTCGGTGATGCCCACGCGCTCGGCCACGTCCCGCAGCCGGATGTCCGGCGTCTCCGCGAGGCAGAGCAGGACCTGGGCGTGGTTGGTGAGGAAGGTCCAGTTCGTGCTTGACATACGCTATCAGAATCGTGTATTAATTGTCACGCTTTGATGGTCGTACGAGTTTAGCAGGGGAATTGGAGCTATGGAGCAGGCGGAGCTCTTCGCGCACGTCAACAACTCGATCCGCGAGCTTGCCTACGAGGGGCCGGAGAGCCAGACGTGGGACTTCATCTGCGAGTGCGTGGACGTCACGTGCCATGCGTCGGTGAGCCTCACGCTGATCGAGTTCGACTCGCGCCGAACCGCGTCGCCGCCGGTCCCCGTGATCGCCAGCAAGCACGACGACGGAATGGTCTGAGGCGGCTACGAGAGCGCGCGCTCGAGTGCCGCGCGATCCGTCGGCTCGCCGTGCGCGGGCAGCACGAGCTCGACAGGGAGGTCGAGCAGCGGCCGGAGCCGCAGGGCGACGTCGTCGCGCGTCACGTGCGTCCGGCCGCCGAGCTGGATGTCGAGCCCGTCGCCGAAGTCGGAGAGCGAGTCGCCGCTGACGATCGCGTTGATCGCCGGGAGCCAGAGAACGAGGTCGTTGTTCTCGCGGCCCGCGTACGCGGTGATGCCGTACGGCCACGGGCCCGGGCCGTGGAACTCTCCCTCGCCTTCGCCGGCGCGCAGCCACGCGAGATCCTCGCTCTCCATGCCGCGCACCCGGTCGGGGTCGACGCCGAACTTCTCGACCCAGTCCTGCCAGGTGTCCGCGGGCGGTGTGTGCACCGGGAGGCCGAGGCCACGGGCGTCGCGCTCGTGGTAGGGCGCAGTGAGAACGACGGCGGTGGCCCGTTCGCGGAGCTCGTCCGGCACGGTGAGCGGGTCGAACAGGACGAGCTCGTCGCCCAGCGCGACGGCGTACGACGAAACGAGCTGAGGCCACCACTGCTCCTTCTCCCACTCGGGGTGGGGCGACTGCCAATGCCAGACGCCGGGCCTCAGCTCCTGCACGATCGTGCATCCTTGCACGGGCAGCGCGCGAACGCCCGGGACGAGCCCGGGCGTTCGCAGGTCGGGCGTTGCGCTACGCCGCTGCCGGAGCCGGAATCGGGGTCGGCTCGCCGTGCTCGAGCCGCGGCAGCCACTGGAGCCAGCGCGGCAGGTACCAGTTCCAGTCGCCGAGCAGCTTCATCGTCGCGGGGAGCAACACAGCGCGGACGATCGTCGCGTCGATCAGCACCGCCGCGGCAAGCCCGATCCCCATCTCCTTGAAGTCGAGGAACGGGAGCGTCGCGAAGATCCCGAACGCGCCGACCATCACGACGGCCGCGCTCGTGACGGTGCCGGCAGTCGTCTTGATGCCGTGCTCGACTGCCTCCTCGGTCGAGGGCCCGCGATCGAACGCCTCGCGCACCCGGCTCAGGATGGACACGTGGTAGTCCATCGAGAGCCCGAACAGCATCACGAACATGAAGATCGGGAGCCAGATCGCGATGCCGCCGTTCGAGCGGAAGTTGAGCACGAAGAGCAGGACGAAGCCGAAGACGTACGGCGCCGAGGCCATACGGGTAGCCACACTCTTGGAGCCTCTCAGCGGTATCTGGTCCGCGTTCGCGCCTCCCTCGTCACCTGGTTCCACCGCTTCCGCTCCTCCTTCCGCAGCCGCGCGTCGGCGCGGATCGCGATCGAGCGCAGCTCGCGCTGGAGCTTCTGCCAGGACGCGTAGCGCTCCCGCGGCAGCGAGCCGTCCGAAAGCGCCGCCTGGACGGCGCACCCGGGCTCGACCCCGTGGGCGCAGTCGTGGAAGCGACATGTCGCTGCGAGCTCCTCGACGTCGGCGAACGCCTCCTCGAGCGCGCCGGACGCCGCCGCATCCCAGAGCTGCAGCTCGCGGATGCCCGGCGTGTCGATCACGATCCCGCCGCCCGGCAGCAGCAGCAGCTCGCGGCGGGTCGTCGTGTGGCGCCCCTCGTCGTCGTCCTCACGCGTCTCGCTCGTCGCGAGCAGCTCCTCGCCGAGCCAGCGGTTGACGAGCGTCGACTTCCCGACGCCGGACGAGCCGACGAGCACCGCCGTCCGGCCGGGGCCGACCCGCGCGCGGACCTCGTCGACGCCTTCGCCCGTGACCGCCGAGACGATCCAGACGGGGACGCCGACCGCGACCGCCTCGACCTCCGCGACCATGTCGGCCAGGTCGGGGAACCGATCGGCCTTCGTGAGCACGATCTCGGGCGACGCGCCGCTCTCCCATACAGCGACGAGATACCGCTCGAGCCGCCGCGGCTCGAGATCCGGGCCGAACGACGTGACGACGAACGCGGTGTCGACGTTCGCCGCGAGCGTCTGGGAGTCGGACGTCAGGCCGGCGGCCGAGCGGACGAGCGCCGACCGCCGCGGGAGGACGCTCCGGATCAGCCCGTCACGCAGGCCGACCCAGTCGCCGACGGCGACGTCCGTCACCTCGAAATGCGCAAGCCGGCCGGGCAGCCGGGTCCGCACGACGGCGCCGTCACAGGCGACGTCGTAGGCCGCGCGGTGCGCGGCGATCACTCGCCCGGGAATGCACCCGGGCTCCAGCGACGCGGCGAGCTCGTCCGACCAACCGAGCGCGCCGAGGTCGAGATCCAACTCGGACAACGCAGGACTCCTTCTTCGGGACGGGGGAACGGGACGGCGCGGCGAGGCCGCCTCCCGAAGTGGGAGCTATGTCCGCCGCGCGAACTAGTCGGTCGACGAAGCGACCGAGGAGGCGGCAAGCGCAGTCATCATGAGAACGACCTCCTCTCGCGGGGAACCGGACGCGCAGCAGGTTAGCGGACGAGCCCGACGCGCGCCAGCCGGCGCAGCGCCCGGACGTATCGCGGCACCGCCGCCGCGGGCACCGGCCCGGCCGGAAGCTCGACGACGAACGACGCCTCGTCGGCGAAGGCGTGGTTCTGCCAGTTCGCCTCCGTCCCGTACGGCCAGCGCTCGTCCCGGTACGGCAGGAGCCCGCCGAGCAGCTGCGCGAACCGCCGCCCGGTCGCACGCGACCGGCCCCACGCACGCACGACGTCCTCGTGCTGGTGGAAGACGACCGTCACCGCCGGCCGAAGTGCGCGCACGAGCGCGACGACGTAGCGTGACTCGGGCTCCGAGAGCGGCCGCGGTCCCGACCACTGAAACGACCCACGACGTCCGATCCGCGCCCAGTTCGAGGGGAAGTTCCGGTTCAGGTCGACGCCGTGCGCGTTCTGCCGCGTGTGCCGGACGAGGCAGGCGTCCGGGTTCACGGCCGGCACGACGACGATCTCGGTGCCGGGCAGCGCACCGGCGCGCACGAGCGCCGACGTGATCGCCATCCCCGCCGGCTCGTCGCCGTGGATGCAGCCGACGACGAGCAACGTGCGCGGGCCGTCGCCGAGGACGATCGGGCGAATCGGCCGCCCCTGAACCGAGTGTCCGACCGGGAGCGCGACCACGAGTGCTGTGAGAAACGCGAGCGTGGGCATACTCCAGCACATGAAAAGACTCGGCTTCCTGGCCCTCGCCGCAGTGCTTCTCGCCGCGTGCGGCGGCGGCTCGAAGAGCAGCAGCAGCGGCGCGACGACGAGCAGCAACACGGGCGGGAAGAAGCAGTACGTCGTCCTCGTCACCGACATCGGCCAGCTCAACGACCACGGCTTCAACCAGCTCGCGTACCAGGGCCTGAAGCGCGCACAGCGGGAGCTCGGGATCCGCGGCGACGTCTACCAGTCGCCGTCGAGCGCGGACTACGTCCCCAACCTCGCGACCGCGGCCCGCAAGGGCGCGGACCTCGTGATCTCGGTCGGCTTCGACCAGGCCAACTCGATCGCGAAGGTCGCGAAGCAGTTCCCGAACACGCACTTCGCGATCATCGATGTCGACTGGGGCGATCTCCCCGGTCACCCGAAGAACGTCGAAGGGCTGATCTTCAAGGAGCAGGAGGTCGGCTATCTCGCCGGCTACCTCGCCGGGCTCGTCGAGAAGGCGACGCCGGGGAGCAAGGGCGTCATCGGCTCCGTCGGCGGCCAGAAGCAGCCGCCGGTCGACCGGTACATCGCCGGCTACCAGGCCGGCGCGCGCGCCGCCGACCCGGGCGTGAAGCTGCTGAACGGCTACAGCCAGGAATGGGTCGACCAGGCGAAGTGCAAGACGATCGCGCAGAACCAGATCGACGCCGGCGCGAACATCGTCTTCCAGGTGGCGGGCGGCTGCGGCCTCGGCGTGCTCGACGCCGCGAAGCAGAACAAGGTGTGGGGGATCGGCGTCGACGCCGACCAGTCGTATCTCGGCGCGCAGGTGCTGACGAGCGCCGAGAAGGGCGTGGACACCTCCGTCTACTCGACCGTCCAGCAGGTGCTCGCCGGGAAGTTCAAGGGCGGGACGAACGCCGTCTTCAGCCTCTCGAACAACGGTGTGCGTCTGGGCAAGATCAGCTCGAAGGTGCCGCAGTCCGACGTGCAGAAGGTGCAGAAGGTCGCGAAGCGGATTGCCGACGGGAAGATCAAGAACATCCCGACGACCGTCTCGTGAAGCGGTTGACGGACGACCAGCTCGCGCTGTTGCGCGAGCCGAACTACGGCATCGTGACGACCGTCCGCCCGGACGGGTCGCCGCACAGCACCGTCGTCTGGGTCGACGCCGACGAAGACGGCATCCCGACGTTCAACACGGCCCGTGGTCGCGTCAAGCCGTCGAATCTCGAGCACAACGGCCGCGCAGCGATGCTCGTCGTCCGCGACAACGACTTCTACGACTGGGTGTCGGTCGACGGCCGCGTCGAGGTCACGACGGACGGTGCGGAGGAGCAGATCGACGCGCTCAGCAGGAAGTACGACGGCGAGCCGTGGACGTACAAGCCAGGGCAGGAGCGGATCAAGGTCCGCATCCTGCCCGAGCACATTTCCACGTATCGGTAGGTGGGTCTGGCGGGATGGTGTCCGTCGAGCGGCCGCGCGACATGATCTCCAGCCCGCCAGACCCTCCTGAGAGCTACTTCAGGTCGCCGAGGATCTCGCTTGCCGCACGCTGGCCCTCCTGCGCGCCGCCTTCCATGAAGCCCTGGAAGTTGATCGAGCAGTGCTCGCCGGCGAAGTGGATGTTCCCCTGCCGCATCCCCTCGTAGCCGCTGAACGCCTTGTACTGCCCGGGCTTCCAGTACGAGTACGAGCAGAGGAAGTTCGGGTCGGTGACCGGCGTCGAGAGCATCGCCTTCCCGTTCCATTGCTTCGAGATGCCGGGGATGATCGGCTCGAGCTGCGCGAGGAACTGCGTCGCGAACTTCGCGACGTTGGGATTGTTCGCCGTCGTCGTGTACGGGTTGGACTGGCCCATCGAGCCGGACACGTTCGCGCCGGGGTACTCGACGAGGATGCCGGTCGCGCCGGCCTGTGCGCGC
This sequence comes from Gaiellaceae bacterium, assembly GCA_036562845.1. Lineage (GTDB taxonomy): Bacteria > Actinomycetota > Thermoleophilia > Gaiellales > Gaiellaceae > Palsa-739. Next base: position 22,737 of record DATCJJ010000078.1, read on the forward strand.
GTGACCTCCCAGGCGCTCTGGAAGTCGAGGTCGGAGTACATCGAGCCGTCGTTGCCGAGCGCGTACCAGGGCCGCGAGTTGAGCTGGACGTTCAGCTTCACGTTTCGCCCCGCCCCGAGCTGGCTGATCGCCGCCTGCTTGCGGTCGTCGAAGCCCGCCTTCTTGTAGTTGAGCGTCCGCAGCACCGGGAAGCTCATGCAGAGCACGACGTGGTCGGCCGTGATCGTCTGCCGGTTGTCGAACGAGACGGTGATCGTGCCGTCGACGTTCGTCGCGATCGCCGTCATCCGGTAGCCGAAGTGAATGCTCCCGCTCGGCAGCGCGTTCGCGATCGCCACCGGCAGATTCGAGTTGCCGCCGACGATGTGGTAGCGCTCGTCCGACGCGCCGTAGATCGACCAGGTTCCCGGCCCCGCCTTGTAGCCGAGGAGGTAGATCAGGTTGAGCGCCGACTGATCGGTCGTCTCGGCGCCGTACTCCTCGTTGTAGGCGGCGTTCAGGAGCGCACCCAGCTGCGAGCCGTGCCCGCCGGGGACGTACTGGGTGATCCAGTCGGACAGCGTCATCTTGTCGAACAGCTTCCCCGCGTCGGTGCCGATGTTCCACGTCGTCGGGTAGCTCGTCGCCTGCACCTGGCCCTGGAGCGTGTTGTGCACCGGCTTGAAGTCGATGCTCGCCTGCGCATACGGGTAGTCGGCGCCGAAGATCCAGTACGTGTCCTCGGTGCCGTTCGGCTGCGCCTGCAGCAGGTCGACCACGGAGAGGCCGAAGCGCTGTGAGAGCTGGAGGATCGTCTTGTGGTTCGAGTCGATCAGCTCGCCGCAGAGCTCGGCCTGCTGGCCGTTGTCCCAGAAGTTCGTCCCGAACTCCTGCCAGTCGGAGTGCATGCGGCCGCCGACGCGGCTCGACGACTCGTAGATGTCGGCGGCAACGCCCTTGTCCTGCAGGGCGAGCGCGCACGCGAGGCCGGCGATGCCGCCGCCGATGATCGCGATCCGCGGCGGGCTCGCACCGCGGGCGGCGTGGGCGTGGTCGGCCAGGTAGGCGGAGCCGGCGACGATGCCCGCGCCGGCGACGGCGCCGCGCTTGAGAATCTCGCGGCGGGTGTACGCGGCCTCCTCGACAGGGAGGCCCAGCTGGTCGGCTGCCCGATGGTCGTCGGCGAGCCGGCGCAGCGCACGGAGTAGAGGTGTCCTCGGCATGGGTCGGATTCTCGCAATCCGCGGCCCGTCGTCAAGAGGATTGACGAAATGCGTAGTTCAGTGCTACGAATCCCACGGTTTGCGCAGTCCGCTCCAGTCGTCGCCCCGCGGCCCGGTCGCTCCCGCGCACCGGGTCGACGACCTCGACCGCGCGATCATCGAGTCGCTTCAGGAGAACGGACGCGAGTCGTTCCGGCGGATCGCGTCGCGGCTCAAGGTCTCCGAAGGCACGGTCCGGGCGCGCTACGCGCGGTTGACGAGCGAGGGGATCCTCCAGGTCGTCGCGGTGACGAACCCGCTGGGCCTCGGCTTCGACCAGGCGCTGATCGGGCTGAAGACGAGCGGCCCGCCGAGCCTCGTCGCCGACGAGATCTCGCGCTGGCCGGAGGCCGACTACGTCATCGTGACCGCCGGGCGCTTCGACATCGTCGTCGAGGTCGTCACGGCCGACCGGCAGGAGCTCCTCGAGCTGACCAACAGAATCCGCGCGCTCGACGGCGTCGCGGCAACCGAGACCTTCTTCTACCTCGAGATGTGGAAGCAGCTCTACGACTGGGGGACACGCAAGTGACGACGACCACGCCGGACACGACGACGACGCTCGACCTCGCGCAGGCCGCGAAGGAGCACCTCTGGCTGCACTTCACGCGCATGGGCGGCTATGCGGAGGCCGAGGTGCCAGTCATCGTGCGCGGCGACGGCTGCTACCTGTGGGATGCGCACGGGAAGCGGTACCTGGACGCGCTCGCCGGCCTCTTCTCCGTCAACATCGGCTACGGCTACGGCGAGGAGATCGGGCGGGCGGCGCTCGCCCAGATGCGCGAGCTGCCGTTCTACACGAACTGGTCGTATGCGCATCCGCGCGCGATCGAGCTCGCCGCCGAAATCGCCGAGCTCGCGCCGGGCGACCTCAACCGTGTCTTCTTCGTCTCGGGCGGCTCCGAGGCCGTCGAGTCCGCGTGGAAGCTCGCGCGGCAGTACTACCTCGCCCGCGGGACCAAGCGCGCCCCGCGCGAAGGGCTCGAGGGCGAGACGCGGCGCGACGAGCTCGCGGGTGCGCCGCCCGGACACAAGTACAAGGCGATCGCGCGCCAGATCGCCTACCACGGGACGACGATGGGCGCGCTCTCGATCAACGGCATCCCGGCGCTGCGCCAGCCGTTCGAGCCGCTCGTCCCGGAGGTGCGGCACGTCCACAACACGAACCGCTTCCACCGGCCGCCCGACGAGACGGACGAGCAGTTCACCGCCTTCCTGCTCGAGGACCTCGAGCAGACGATCCTCTCGATGGGCCCGGAGACCGTGTGCCTCGTCCACATGGAGCCGGTGCAGAACGCGGGCGGCTCGTTCGTCGCGCCCGAGGGATACTGGCGCGGCGTGCGCGAGCTCTGCACGAAGTACGACATCCTGCTCTCCGCCGACGAGGTGATCACCGGCTTCGGACGGCTCGGCCACTGGTTCGGCTCCGAGCGCTACGACATCCGGCCGGACATCATCACCTCGGCCAAGGGGCTCTCCTCGTCGTACGCCTCGATCGGCGCCGTCATCGCGACCGACCGCGTGATGGAGCCGTTCCTCACCGACACCGGCATGTGGTCGCACGGGATCACGTTCGGCGGCCATCCGGTCGCGTGCGCGGTGGCGCTGAAGAACATCGAGATCATGAAGCGCGACGGGATCATCGAGAACGTTCGCGAGAACGAGCCCGTGCTGCGCGCCTCGCTCGAGCAGCTCCTCGACCTGCCGATCGTCGGGGACGTGCGCGGAGCCGGGTACCTGTTCGCGCTCGAGCTCGTGAAGGACAAGGAGACGCGCGAGAGCTTCAGCGACGACGAGTCGGAGTCGCTGCTCCGCGGCTTCCTCTCCACCCGGCTCTTCGAGCGCGGCCTGATCTGCCGCGCCGACGACCGCGGCGACCCGGTCGTGCAGATCTCGCCGCCGCTCATCGCCGGCAGGCAGGAGTTCGACGAGATCGTCGGCATTCTCGGGGAGGTGCTGAGCGAGGCGTGGCAACGGATGCACTGACCCCGACCGAGAAGGCCGGCACCGCCGTCGCCGACGTCCGCCTCGAGAAGCTGACGAAGCGCTGCGACGACGTCGTCGCCGTCGACGCGATCGACCTCGAGATCCCGCGCGGCAGCTTCTTCGCCCTGCTCGGGCCGTCCGGCTGCGGGAAGACGACGACGCTCCGCATGATCGGCGGCTTCGAGGAGCCCACGTCGGGCAGCATCATGCTCGGCGACCGCGACGTCAGCCCGCTCCCGCCGCACAAGCGCGACGTCAACACGGTGTTCCAGTCGTACGCGCTCTTCCCGCATCTGACGATCTTCGAGAACGTCGCGTTCGGGCTGCGCCGCCGGCGCATCCGCGGCGACGAGCTCCGCCGGCGCGCGAACGAGATGCTCGAGCTCGTCGGCCTCGGACACGTCGGCGGCCGGAAGCCGGCACAGCTGTCCGGTGGACAGCAGCAGCGGGTCGCACTCGCCCGCGCGCTCGTCAACCATCCGCGCGTCCTGCTCCTCGACGAGCCGCTGGGAGCGCTCGACCTCAAGCTCCGCAAGCAGATGCAGCTCGAGCTGAAGCGCATCCAGCACGAGGTCGGGATCACGTTCGTCCACGTCACGCACGACCAGGAAGAGGCGATGACGATGGCCGACGGCATCGCCGTGATGAACGCGGGGAGGATCGAGCAGCTCGGCGAGCCCCGGGAGCTCTACGAGCATCCCCGCACGGCGTTCGTCGCCGGCTTCCTCGGTGTCTCGAATCTCCTCGATGGCGTCGTGGCCGGCGCGGGCACCGTCCGCCTCGACGGCGCGGGCGAGGCCCGCGTCAGCGCACCGCTTCCGGCCGAGGGGACGCGCGTCTCGATCGGCGTGCGGCCGGAGAAGCTCCGCCTCGACGGCGTCGGCGTCAACACGCTCACGGGGACCGTCTCGGAGCGCGCATACATCGGGGTCTCGACCCAGTACCTCCTCGAGACGCCGGCCGGGACCATCAACGTCTACGTCCAGAACGTCCAAGAGAGTGACGGCAGCACCGAGCCCGGCCGGAGCCTCACCGTCAGCTGGGACCCAGCCTCCACCTTCGTCCTCGAGCCCATGGAGGGTCGATCCGAATGACCGACACGCTCACCCGCCAAGACCTGCTCCGCCGCGCGCTTGTCGGCGGCGCCGCCCTGTCGATGCCCGGCTTCCTGCCGTCGCTCGCGCGCGGCGCGACAGACGCGACCGGGACGCTCGTCTTCTCGAACTGGCCGCTGTACATCGACATCAACGAGAAGACGAAGCGCCATCCGTCGCTCGACCTGTTCACGAAGAAGACCGGAATCAAGGTCAAGTACATCGAGGACATCAACGACAACGCCGAGTTCTTCGGGAAGATCCAGGCGCAGCTCGCAGGGGGCAAGTCGACGGGGCGCGACATCATCGTCATGACCGACAACTCGCCGTACCCGGCCCTGCTGATCAAGAAGGGCTGGGTCGAGAAGCTCGACAAGAAGCTGCTGCCGAACATCAAGAATCTCCTGCCGCTCCAGCAGCACCCGGCGTGGGATCCGCACCGCGAGTACAGCCTGCCCTGGCAGTCGGGCATGACGGGCATCGCCTACAACGAAAAGCTGACGAAGCCGATCACGAGCGTCGACCAGCTGCTGACCGACCCGAAGCTGAAGGGGAAGGTCACCGTCCTCGAAGGCTTCGGCGACACGGTCCCCGTGATCGCGCTCGCGAACGGCGACAACCCTGGGAAGATCACCGACGCCGTCTTCAAGCGGGTCCTCGACAAGCTGCAGAAGGCGAAGAAGTCGGGGCAGATCCGGCAGTTCACCGGCAACGACTACGCCGGCATGCTCGCGAAGGGCGACATCATCGCCGCGATCGCGTGGTCCGGCGACGTCGTCCAGCTGCAGGCCGACAACAAGCACCTGAAGTTCGTGCTGCCGAAGTCGGGTGGCGGGATCTGGACGGACAACATGCTCATCCCGAAGGGCGGGAACGTCGAGCTCGCGTCCACGTACATGAACTTCTACTACCAGCCGTCCGTGGCGGCGATGGTCGAGGACTACGTCAACTACATCTGCCCGGTCAAGGGCGCCGACAAGGTGCTGCTGAAGAAGGATCCGTCGGTCGCGAAGAACCCGCTCATCTTCCCGCCGCCGTCGTGGCAGAAGCAGCTGCACCAGATCGACCCGACGTCCCTCTTCAACACGGACTTCAAGACGCAGTGGCAGCACCTGCTGGGCGCGTAACCTCGTGCCCCGTCAGGCAATACACGCCCGGCTCCGGCGCCCGATCACGCGGCGCCTCGCCGCGTCCTCGGTCGCGCCTGTAGCCGCCGCCCTGGGTGCTCCCTGTGTCCCTGCGCTGCTTGGTGCTCGCGACCCGGAACCTCGACAGCATCGCCTGACAGGGCGCTGATTGAGCTTCCTGGTTCGCAACCGGCGGCTGACGCCGTACCTGCTGCTGGGGCCGGGCCTCGCCTGGCTCATCCTGTTCTTCCTGGCGCCGCTGGGCTTCCTCGGGCACCAGTCGCTCGAGACCCAGAACCCGCTCGACCTGACGTACACGTTCCAGTGGGCCTGGCACAACTACGCCGACGCGATCACCGGGTACCACACGCAGCTGGTGCGGTCGTTCGAGTACGCCGGGCTGGCGACGCTGCTGGCGCTCTTCATCAGCTACCCGCTGGCGTACTGGATCGCGTTCCGCGGCGGGCGGTGGAAGAACGCCCTGCTCCTCTGCATCGTCGGGCCGTTCTTCGTCACGTACCTGATCCGGACGCTCGCGTGGGAGACGATCCTCGCGGACAACGGCTTCGTCGCCGACCGGCTGCGCGATCTGCATCTGCTCGGCGCCAACGACCGGCTGCTCGCGACGACGACGGCGGTCGTCGCGGGCATCACCTACAACTTCCTGCCCTTCATGGCGCTGCCGCTCTACGTCTCGCTGGAGCAGATCGACCAGCGGCTCGTCTCGGCGGCGCAGGACCTCTATGCGAACAAGGCGTGGGCGTTCCTGCGCGTGACGCTGCCGCTGTCGCTACCGGGCATCTTCGCCGGCACGCTGCTCACATTCATCCCGGCGGCCGGCGACTTCATCAACGCGCAGCTGCTCGGCACGCCGAACCAGGCGATGATCGGCAACGTCATCCAGTCGAAGTTCCTCGAGCTGACCGACTACCCGGCGGCGGCGGCGCTGTCGTTCATCCTGATGGTGACGATCCTCGTGCTGGTCGGCATCTACGCGCGGGCGCTCGGGACGGAGAAGCTCACGGGATGAGCGCCGTCGCCGAGCCGTTTGCCGTCGCGACGCGGCGCAGCAGTGCGTCCCGCGTCTTCGCGTTCGTGCGCCGGCACATCCTGACGCTGTACGCACTGCTCGCGTTCACGTACCTGCTCGTCCCCGTCGCGGTCGTCGTGATGTTCTCGTTCAACAACCCGGCGGGCCGGTTCAACTACACGTGGCAGGGCTTCACATTCGACAACTGGGTGCACTGGGACGCGATTCCAGGCCTCCGCAGCGCGGTCGAGGTGTCGCTCGAGATCGCCGCGATCTCGAGCGTCTCGGCGACGATCCTCGGCACGCTGATCGCGCTCGCGCTCGTCCGCTACGGCTTCCGCGGCCGCGGCGCGACGAACTTCCTCATCTTCCTGCCGATGTCGACGCCGGAGATCGTGCTCGGCGCCTCGCTGCTCACGCTGTTCCTCGCGATGAACGTCGCGACGGGCTTCTGGACGATCGTGATCGCGCACGTGATGTTCAACATCAGCTACGTCGTGGTGACGGTGAAGGCGCGACTCGTCGGATTCGATCGTCATCTGGAAGAGGCGGCGATGGACCTCGGCGCGAATGAATGGACGACGTTCACGCGCGTCACTCTGCCGCTGATCGCGCCGGGAATCCTCTCGGCGCTGCTGCTCGCGTTCGCGCTGTCGGTCGACGACTTCGTGATCACGAACTTCAACGCCGGCACGACCGTGACGTTCCCGCTCTTCGTCTGGGGCGCCGCGCGGGCTGCCGTCTTCCCGCAGATCAACGTCGTCGGCACTGCGATCTTCGCAGTGGCAATGCTCGTCATGCTGCTGAACGTCGTGTTCCAGACACGGCGGGCGCGCCGGCTGAAGAACATCTAGCGCCACGACGCCACTACGCTCCCGGCGTGAGGGCGATCCTCTGCGACGTCGGGCCGCGCGACGGCCTGCAGAACGAGCCGGAGACGCTCGCCCCGGCGCTGCGCGCCGAGCTCGTGAACCGGCTCGCGGCCGCCGGGCTCCCGCGCATCGAGGCGGTGAGCTTCGTCCGCGACGACCGCGTCCCGCGCATGGCCCGGGCGGAAGAGGTCGTCGCCGCGATCGAGCGCGGCGACGGGACGGAGTACTCGGGCCTCGTCCTGAACGAGCGCGGCTTCGAGCGCTTTCGCGAGACGACGCTCGACCGGGTCAACGTGACCTTCGGGGCGACAGAGGGCTTCAACCGCGCGAACGGGAACATGGGCCTCGCAGACGCCGTCGGGAACGCGGAGGCGATCGTCACGGCTGCGGATGCATATCCGCGCTCGGTGACGATCTCCGTCAGCTTCGGCTGCCCGTTCGAGGGTGCGGTCGATCCCGGGCGCGTCGCCGAGCTGGCGGAGCGCTTCGCCGGGCGGGCCGAGGTCGTCCTGGCCGACACGATCGGCGTCGCGACGCCGCGCGCGGTCAGCTCGCTCATCGAGCGCACCCGCGCCGACGGGTTCCACGGGCACAACACGCGCAACACGGGGTATGCGAACTGCCTCGCCGCGCTCGAGGCCGGCGCGACGGTGCTCGACGCGTCGGTCGGCGGCCTCGGCGGCTGCCCGTACGCGCCGCGCGCGACCGGGAACGTCGCGACCGAGGATCTCGTCTACCTGCTCGACGGCGAGGGGATCGAGACCGGCGTCGACCTCGACGCCCTGATCGACGTCTCGCAGTGGCTCGAGGGGCTCCTCGGGCGCAGGCTCGAGGGCTACGTGTACCGCACGCGTTGAGCGCCGAGCCGGCCGTCGGCCGCACCGCCTGGGCGCGGAACCTCGCCGCGCCGCTGCGCGCGTATCTCCGGGCGGAGAGCGCGAGCGCCGCGTTCCTCGCGGTCGCGGTGGTCACCGCCGTCGTCTGGGCGACGATCGACCTCGGCGACTACGAGCGCGTGTGGGCGACGACAGCCTCGGTTCGCATCGGCGGCCACTCGCTCGACCTGACCCTGCGCGACTGGGTCAACGCCGGGCTGATGACGTTCTTCTTCTTCGTCGTCGGGCTCGAAGCGCGCCGCGAGCTCGACCTCGGGGAATTGCGCGACCGGCGCCGGCTCGTCCTGCCGCTGGCTGCCGCCGCGGCCGGGATGCTCCTGCCGATCGCCGTCTACCTCGCGCTCACACACGGCCGTCCGGGCGCACACGGCTGGGGCGTCGCAATGTCGAGCGACACGGCGCTGACGCTCGGCGTGCTCGCGCTCGTCGGGAAGAAGGTTCCGGATCGGCTCCGCGCCTTCGTCGTCACCGTGCTCGTGTTCGACGACCTGATCGCGTTGCTCGTGCTCGTCACCGCGTACAGCTCGCATCTGCACACGCCCGCGCTGCTGATCGCTGCGGCCGCATGCGCGTTCGCGTGGCTGCTCGTACGCCTGCACGTCCAAGTCGGGATCGTGTACTTCGCCGTCGGCACCGTCGCGTGGGTCGCGGTTCACCACGGTGGGATCGAGCCGGTCGTCGTCGGGCTTCTCTTCGGGCTGCTCGCGCCGTCCGACCCTCGGCCCCGCAGCGAGTTGCAGCGCGCGTCGGAGCTGTTCCGTCGTTTCCGCGAGCAGCCGACCCCGCAGCTCGCGCGCGCGGCCGGGACCGGGGTTCGCCTCGCTGTGCCCCCGAACGAGCGCCTGCAGGCGACCTGGCTGCCGCTCACGACCTATGCGGTCGTGCCGCTCTTCGCCCTGGTGAACGCCGGCGTTCCGCTGAGGAGCGGGACGCTCGGCTCGGCGGTCCACTCGCGCGTCGCGCTCGGGATCTTCGTCGGCTACCTCGTCGGCAAGCCGGTCGGGATCTGCGTCGCCACGACGGTCGTCGCGCGGATCGCGCCCCGGCTCCGCCCGCCGGTCGGCTGGCTGAGCGTCCTCGTCGGCAGCGCAGCTGCCGCCTCGCCCTTCACGCTCTCGCTGCTCATCGCGGCGATCGCGCTGCACGGCCGCGACCTCGCGTCTGCGAAGGTCGCGGTGCTCGCGGCTGCGCTCGCCGCTGCGGCCGCCTCGTGGCTGCTCGCCCGCGGCGGATCGATGCTGTCCGTCGACATGAAGCTCCGCGGCCTGTTCGGCCGGGCCGAGTCGACCGTCGACCTCGCGGTCCCCGTCGACGACGAGCGCGACCACGTCCGGGGCCCCGCGGACGCGACGGTGACGCTCGTCGAGTACGGCGACTTCGAGTGCCCGTATTGCGGCCGCGCACAGGAGGCGATCGAGTCGGTCCTCGGCCGGACGCGCGACCTGCGGTACGTCTGGCGCCACCTGCCGCTGACCGACGTCCATCCGCACACGCAACAGGCGGCCGAGGCGTCCGAAGCTGCGGCGAAGCAGGGCAAGTTCTGGGAGATGCACGACCTCCTGCTCGAGCGCCAGGACGAGCTCGAGCCGGACGACCTCGTTCGCTACGCCGACGAGCTCGGGCTCGACGTCGACCGCTTCGTCGCCGATGTCGAGCGTCACGTCGGCGGCGGTCGCATCGCCGACGACGTCGACAGTGCGGAGCAGAGTGGGGTGGCAGGGACGCCGACCTTCTTCATCAACGGCCGGCGCCACTGGGGCGCGTACGACGTCGACGGCCTGACGCGCGCGGTGCGGGAGGCGCGCGCGCGGGCGCGCGTGGCCGCGTCGTGACGCGCGAGGTCAGACTGATCTGGGCGGTGGTCGCGGCGACCCTCGCCGCGCTCGTCGCCACGTACTCGCGCCTCCCCGCGAGCGAGCTCTACAACGTCAGCCGCAGCGGCATCCGCGCCGCGCTCGGCCGCGCCGTCGTCGATCTCAACTTTCCGGACTCGCTGATCGCGCTTGCCGTGCTCGGCGTCGTCGGGCCATCCTTGACGCCGCGCGGGAAACGGCTGGCAGTCGTCGCCGCGTTGCTCTGTGCAGTCGGGCCCGCTTTCGTCCGGCAGGGCGACCTCGACGTCCGCTGGGTCAACGCGGTCGCAGCCGTCGGCGTCGCGCTGGCGTTCGCGCTCACGTTCTTCGCGCGCGGCCCGCATCCGCCGGTGCAGGTGCGCGGCGACGGGCTGCGCATCGTCCTCGCGGTCGTGCTGACGCTCGTCGCGCTCGAGTGGGTTGCGGCTGCGCTCGGTTTCTCCCTCGACGTCGTCTTCCAGTCCTCGCGGATCGTGTCGTACCACGGCAACGCGCCGCACCACGCCGTGCACCGCGGCATGCACCACGGCCTCTATGGGCTGCTCCTCGCACTGACGGCGCTGCTTCTCTCCCGGCTGCCGAACCGGATCTCGCCGCTGCTCGCGCTGCTCGTCGCCTACGGCGTTGGGAACATGCTCAACGACCTCTGGCTGGAGCAGGTCGCCGAGCGCGGCTGGACGTCGTGGACGATCCCGTCGTGCCTCGAGCCGGGCGCGACGTGGACGTGGCTCGCGGTGCTGCTCGCGACGCCCGTCATCTGGTTCATGTTCCGAGGGTCGGCGGCGGCGACGGATGCAGAAGCCGATCTCCGTCGAACGAGATCGGCTGCGCAACCGTCGTGAAGCCCTCGAGCTGTTGCAGGATCCCGAGCGCGAGCGTCTGCTCGTGCCGCGCCGCTTCGCCGACGTCGCGCACCGGCGACGCCGGGATGCCGGCCGCGACGAGCGCGTCGAGCAGCTCGTCCGTCGACCACGTCCGCGTGCGCGCCTCGATGATCGCCGCGAGCTCGCCGCGCGCCGCCGCCCGCTGCGGGTTGGTCGCGAAGCGCTCCTCGGGCTCGATCCGCAGCACCGCGCAGAGCGCGCGGAAAAGCTTGTCGTTGCCGGCGACGATCATTAGCTCGCCGTCGCGCGTTGCGAAGACCTGGTACGGCGCGATCTGCCCGAGCGCAGTGCCCTCGCGGCCAGGCACCTCGCCGGTCCCGAGGTGGCCGACGAGCTGGTAGTTGAGGAGCCAGAGCGCCGTCTCGTACAGCGAGACCTCGACGAGAGCGCCGCCGCCGCGCTGCAGCGCGGCGAGGATCCCGAAGCCCGCCCACAGTCCTGTCGCGAGGTCGATCAGCGAGACACCGACCCGGACGGGCGGCCGTCCGCTCTCGCCCGTGACGCTCATGATCCCGGACGCCGCCTGGAGCAGCGGGTCGTAGCCCGGCTGGTCGCGGAGCGGGCCGCGCGAGCCGAACGCCCGGATCGAGCAATAGACGAGTTCGGGCTTCCTCGTTCGAATCGCGTCGGGGCCGAAGCCGCGCGACTCCGCAGCCCCGGGCCGAAGCGACTGCACGAGGACGTCGGCGCCGTCCACGAGCTCGAGGAGCCGTGAGAGCCCGTTCTCGGTCGACAGATCGAGGACGACCGACTCCTTGCCGGCGTTCGACGCGAGGAACATCGCGCCTTGCCCGTCGACGAACGGCGGGCCCCAGGCGCGGGCGTGATCGCCGCCCGGCGGCTCGATCTTGAGGACCTCGGCGCCGAGTGACGCGAGCAGCTGCGTGCAGGTCGGCCCTGCGAGCGACGACGTCACGTCGAGGACGCGCTTCCCGGCCAAGAGGCGCTGCATCAGCGATTGACCGCGAAGAGGCGCGCCGTCCAGTCTCCACGGGAGACGTCGCGGACGTAGCGCGAGCCGATCTTCTCGGCCACGCGCTCCGACCGCTCGTTGCCGCGGAGGATTAGCGAGATCAGCCGCTCGAAGGCGAGCTCGCGGAAGCCGTGGTCGCGGAGCGCGGCGGCCGCCTCGACCGCGTAGCCCCTGCCCCAGTGCGCTTGCGCGAGCATCCAGCCGAGCTCGACCACCGACTGCTCGCCGAGCTCCGCCAGGGTCCCCGTCTCCCAGGTGTCCGGGTTCCAGACGAGGAACCCGGCGCGGCCGAGCACGTGGCCGTCCTCCTTGCGCTCGATCACGTAGTGGCCGAAGCCGTCGACCTTCCAGCGGCCCAGCGCCTTGTCCAGCCAGGCGCGCGTCTGCTCGAGGTCGCGCGTCTCGCCGATCCCGATGTAGCGCATGACCTCCGGATCCGAATAGGCCTCGAGCAGCGCCTTGGCGTCGCTCTTCTTCGGCTTGCGGAGAATCAGACGCTCGGTCTCGACTCCGGTGGATGCAGCCATACCTCGCACGCTACCCCGCCGATGATTGCGACCTCGTCGGTTCGCGTGCAGCCGAGCTTCTCGGCGACGCGGATCGAGCGGCCGTTCGCCGGCTCGATCAGGGAGATCGCCTGCGGTGCAGCGAACCACGTGCGGACCGCGAGCGCGGCCTCGGTGGCGTAGCCGTTGCCCCACTCCTCCCTCGCGATCGTCCACGTCACCTCGGGGCGTGCGTCCGCAGCACGAGACCGATTCCAGGTCACGGGATCGTAGAAGTTGAAGCCCACACGGCCGATGCGGCGGCCGTCGGGCGTCTCGACGATGAACTTGCCGGCTGGAAACGCCTCCCAGCCGTCGACCCACTGCTGCACCACGGCGTGTGGATCCTCGACGCCGCCGAGCCAGCTCATCACCTCCGGGTCCCACAGAAACCCCGGCGGCGACTCCACGTCCGCCGGCACCGGCTTGCGGAGCAGCAGTCGCTCAGTCGTCAGCAAGCGGCACCAGGACGGTCCGCTCGAAGTCGATCACGACCTCGTCGCGCTGGTTCACGCCGCGCGTGCGGACGGTGACGACGCCGAAGCCTGACCGCGACTTCGACTCCCGCTTCTCGAGGATCTCGGTCTCCGCGCGGATTGTGTCGCCGGCGAAGACCGGCGCCGGCAGCAGCACCTCCCGCCAGCCGAGGTTCACCGCGCGCTCGGAGACGTCGACGACTGAGAGCCCGGTGACGAGCGCGAGCGTGAAGGTCGAGTCGACGAGCGGCTTCCCCCATTCCGTCTGGGCGGCGTAGTGCGCGTCGAAGTGAATGGGGTTCGTGTTCAGGGTCAGCAGGGTGAACCAGACGTTGTCCGCCTCCAGTACGGTGCGGCCGAAGCGGCTCCGGTACACCGCGCCGACCTCCAGCTCCGAGTACGTGCGACCCACGCCAGAGATCATCGCAGGCATGCAGCGGCTCGCCGTCGAGCAGCGGCGGCTGCTGGGGCCGCGCGCGCAGTGGCACGTCGGCGACATCGCTTGGGGGAGGTGGCAGCACGAGGGCCGGGAGCACGAGTGGGAGCTGCGGCAGTGGGACGACCGCGCCTGGTCATGGCTCCGGGTCGATCGCGGCACGCTCGACTGCGACGTCCATCGCGACCACAAGGACCTGCTCGACGAGATCCTCGACGAGCCGCGCGCGCAGACGGCCTACGCATTCGAGGACGACGCGCAGACGCGGTCGATCCTCGTCCGCCACGGCTTCGCCGCGCCCGGCGAGGCTCTGCACTTCTACGCACAAGACCTGGCGGAGCGGCCGGAGCTCCCGGGGCTTCCCGACGGGTTCCGCGAGCGCCCGATCGAGGAGGGCGACCTCGCCGAGCGAGTCGCCGTGCACCGCGACGTCTGGGCGCCGTCGCGCGTCACGGAGTCGAGCTACGCGAACGTCCGCGCCGCGTGGCCCTACCGCGCCTCGCTCGACTGGGTCATCGAGGCGCCGGACGGCCGCTTCGCGGCCTACGCACTGCTCTGGCCGGACGACGCCAACAGTGTCGGCGAGCTCGAGCCGGTCGGCGTGCG
>DATCJJ010000099.1:0-10968 GCA_036562845.1 Gaiellaceae bacterium
ATCTGGCTGTTCGACAGCCCGAATCCCAAGCGTCCGACCTGGGGTTTCCGGCTGCACGGCGGCTCGAGCGTCGACGAGGGCCTGCCGTACCGCAAGATCCCGCGCCCGCTCTGGGAAGTGCCGCTGCTGAAGGCGATGTTCTCTGCGGCCACCGAGGCGTGGGACCGCGAGCAGATGGAGCAGGTCGTGTCGGCGCGCACCGTCTCGATCCCGACCCACCAGATCAGCACGACCGATTTCGGCCTCAGGCGAGCCGAAGCCGAGTCGCTGTACGCATGGGGCGTGAACGCGGCGCACGACTTCTTCACCGCGCCCGACCAGGTGGCCTACCTGAACTCGTTCGGCCAGACGCTCGCGTCGGCGCCGCCGACCGACGGTCAGCCCGCGGCTCAGCCGGCGGTCACCGAGCCGGAGGTGGCTCCGGTGCGCTGAGCGGCAAGAGCAGGCAGGCCGCTCGGTGGCCCTCCTCGGCCGACGTCGGCCGGGCGAGGGTCGGATCCTCCCGCGCGCAGCGGTCGACGGCGAGCGGGCAGCGCGGATGGAACCGGCAGCCGCTCGGGAGGTCGACCGGGCTCGGCGGGTCGCCGACGACGCCTGCGTCGTCCGACACGCGACCGGGGACGAGGCGCGGCACCGCGCGGAGCAGCCCTTGCGTGTACGGGTGGCGCGGCGCTTCGAAGAGGCCGCCGGTCGTAGCCGTCTCGACGATGCGGCCGAGATACATGACTGCGACGCGGTCGCAGACGTGACGCACCACCGCCATGTTGTGCGCGATCAGCAGGACGGCGAGGCCGAGCTTCTCGCGCAGCTCGTCGAGGAGGTTCAGCACCGTCGCCTGCACCGAGACGTCGAGCGCCGAGACCGGCTCGTCCGCGACGAGCAGCTCGGGCTCGAGCGCGAGCGCGCGCGCGATCGAGACGCGTTGCCGCTGGCCGCCGGAGAACTGCCGCGGATGTGCGTCGAGGGCGCGCGCGCCGAGGCCGACCAGCTCGAGCAACTCGTGGCAGCGAGCGTCGACCGCGGCCTTCGGCACGATCGCATGCGCGCGGAGCAGCTCGGCGAGCGTCTGCCGCACCGTCATCCGCGGGTTCAGCGACGAGTACGGATCCTGGAAGATCATCTGGATCCGTCGCCGCTGCGCGCTCGAGCGGTCGAGGCCGAGCGCCTCGCTGCCGTAGCGGATCTCGCCGGCCGTCGGCTCGTACAGCCCGACGATGCAGCGGCCGAGCGTCGACTTGCCGCAGCCCGACTCGCCGACGAGGCCGAGCATCTCTCCCTTCCGGACCTCGAGGTCGACGCCGTCGACTGCGCGCAGCACCTCCGGCGGCCGTCGCAGCGCCCACTCGCTCATGCCACGCCGGAGCGGGAAGTGCATGGCGAGCCCGCGCACCTCGAGCAGCGGCTCGGAGGCGCTAGCCACTCGACACGAGCGGCTCGCGCCGCGCCTCCGCCGCGCACTCCTCGTGGTACAGGCAGCGCGCGTTGCGTCCCTCGCCGAGCGTGATCAGCGGCACCGGCGCGGCGATGCAAGCCTCGCGCACGAAGGCGCAGCGCGGGTGGAAGCGGCACCCCTGCGGCGGCGACGCGAGGTCGGGCGGCGATCCCGGGATCGACGACAACGTCTCGCGGACGACGTCGAAGTCGGGCACCGCGCGCAGCAGTCCGAGCGTGTACGGATGGCGAGGCTCGCGAAACACTCCGGCGACCTCGCCGTCCTCGACGAGCTGGCCTGCGTACATGACGGCAATGCGGCTGCACGTCTGCGCGACGACCGCGAGGTCGTGCGAGACGAAGACGAGCGCGACGTCGAGGTCTTCTTGCAAGCCGCGCAGCAGCCTGAGGATCTGGTCCTGCACCGTCACGTCGAGGGCGGTCGTCGGCTCGTCGCAGAGGATGAGCCGCGGCCCGGCGGAGAGCGCGATCGCGATCATCACCCGCTGGCGCATGCCGCCCGAGAGCTCGTGCGGATACGACGCGTAGCGCCGGACCGGGTCGGGGATGCCGACGCGCCGCATCAGGTCGAGCGCCCGCTCGCGAGCCTCGCGGCGACCCAGTCCGAGCCGCACCTGCGGTGCCTCTGCGATCTGCTCGCCGACGGCCATCACGGGGTTCAGCGCGGTCATCGGCTCCTGGAAGATCATCGCGACATCCCGTCCGCGCACGGCGCGGAGCCGGCTCTCGCCCGCGCCGACGAGCTCCTGGCCGGCGAGCTCGATCGAGCCGCCGGCGATGCGCGCCGTCCGCGGCAGCAGGCCCACGAGCGCGCGGAGCGCCATCGTCTTGCCCGAGCCCGACTCGCCGACGAGACCGAGCGCCTCGCCCTCGTGCAGGTCGAACGAGAGGCCGTCGACGGCGCGCAGCGTGCCGCGCGCGAGCGGGAACTCCACCACGAGATCGCGCACACGGAGGAGCACCTCGCTCATTCGGGGCGCAGCAGGTCGGCGAGGCCGTCGGCGAGCAGCGAGAGGCCGAGCGCTGCGATGACGATCGCGATGCCCGGGATCGTCGAGAGCTCCCAGTGCGTCGTCAGATACGTCTGCCCGTCGGCGATCATCCTTCCCCAGTCGGGGTTCGGCGGCTGGATGCCGAGGCCGAGGTACCCGAGCGTGACGATCGCAAGAATGTCCAGACAGACGTCGCTCATCGCGAAGACGATCGCCTGCGTGATCGTGTTCGGCAGGAGGTGGCGCAGGAGGATCCGCCGCGTGGAGAGACCACCCGCTTGCGCGGCCAACACGTACTCGCGCCGCTTCGCGACGATCACCTCCCCGCGGACGATCCGCGCGTACGAGACCCAGCCGACGATCGTGATCGCGATGTAGATGCTCCGTGCGCCGGGGCCGAGCGCAAACGCGAGCGCAATGATCAGCACGTAGAACGGAAACGCGACGACGATGTTGACGAGCCAGTTCGTCACCGTGTCGATCCAGCCGCCGAAATAGCCGGACACGAGGCCGATCGCCGTGCCGATCGTGAACGGGAAGAGCACTGCGAGGAAGGCGACGCGGAGATCCGTCCGCGCGCCGTAGACGAGCCGCGACCACACGTCGCGGCCGAGATCGTCCGTCCCGAGCCAGTGCGAGCTCGACGGGCCGGCAAGCGTGTGCAGCAGATCCTGATCCGTCGGGTTGTATTTCGTGATCCACGGCGCGATCGCCGCGGCGAGCACGATCAGACCGAGGATCGACGCGCCGGCCACGAAGCTCGGGGTTCGGTACCACCGGCGCCGGAAGCCGCGGCGGTGCTCGACGAGCTGCGCCTCGGCGACCGTCTCTGCAGCAACAGCCATCAGTTGCCCACCACTAGTCGAACCTCACCCGCGGGTCGAGCAGCGCGTGCACCACGTCGGTGACGAGGTAGACGAGCACGACCATCACCGCAAACGCGAACGTCACCGCCTGGACGACCGGGAAGTCGCGCTGGTTGATCGACGCGATCATGAGCTGCCCGACGCCGGGCAGGCCGTACACCTGCTCGACGAGCAGCGTGCCGCCGACGAGGTAACCGATGTTCACCCCGAGGACGGTGACCGTCGAGATGATCGCGTTGCGCAGCGCGTGGCGGAATAGGACTCGCCGCTCGGGCAGGCCCTTCGAACGCGCCGTGGCGATGTATTCCGACTCGAGCACCTCGAGCAGGCTCGCGCGGAGGCTGCGGACGAGGATCGGCGCGATCGCAAGCGCCACTGTGAGTGACGGCAGGAACATCGAGTGCACGTGGCCGACGAACCCGGTCCCGTAGCCGCCGACGGGAAACGGACGGCCGAGATGGAGCCCGAACAGGAGCAGCAGCATGATCCCGACCCAGAACGGCGGGAAGCCGAGCCCGACAAGCGGCACCGCGCGCACGACGTGGTCGGCGATGCGGTCGCGATGCGTCGCGGCGAGCGCGGCGAGCGGGACGGCGATCACCACCGAGAGGATCGTCCCGAACCCGATCAGCCAGAGCGTCGCAGGAAGTCGCTGGATCACGAGGTGGCCGGCGCCGACGCTGTAGAACAGCGACGTGCCGAGGTCGCCGTGCACGAGCCGCCCGAGGAACTTCGCGTACTGGACCGGCAGGGGCCGGTCGAGGCCCCAGATGTGCCGGAGCGCGGCGACCCGCGCGTCCGTCGCTTGGTTGCCGAGGATCGTCCGCGCCGGGTCGCCGGGGACGAGGTGGATGAGGAGGAAGACGAGCACCGTCACGCCGAGGCTGATCGGCACGAGGTGCAGGAGCCGCTTGAGGACGTAACCGCCGAGACTCATGCCCGCTCCCGGCGCCGGCAAGGCCGGCGCCTACGCTCTCTGATGAGCTCCGTCGAGCCTACGCTCATTGAAGAATCATGGAGCCCGGGCCGCTGCGGCGCGGCCCGGGCCGATCACATTGCCGCCGGCTCAGCCGAGCCAGACGTCCTCCAGGTGGTAGTTGCCGAGCGGCTGGACGAAGAAGCCGTGGACCTTGTCGGTCGTCGCCCAGCGGAACGGCGAGTAGTAGAGGAAGCCCTGGAACGCGTCGGCCGCTGCGATCTTCTGCAGCTGTGCGTACAGCGCGGCGCGCTTCTTCTGATCCGTCTCACGCTGCGCCTTGTGCGACAGCGCGATGACCTTCGGGTTGTTGTAGTCGGTGTAGAACGAGTGCGCCCCGCCGGCCGGGTCGATCGAGAACGTCACGAGCTCGTCCGGGTCGGCGATGTCCATCGTCCAGTAGCTGAAGGCGAGCTGGTACTTCTGCTTCTGGACGTCCTGGAACTCGGTCGACGTGTCCTCCTGCTTGAAGGTCACGTCGATCCCGAGCTGCTTCAGCTCGCTCTGCATGATCTGCCCCATCGCGTTCTCGACCTGCTGGCCGGCACCGACGAGCATGGTCACCTTGAAGCCCTTCGGGTACTTCGACTTCGCCAGCTCTGCCTTCGCCTTCGCAAGGTTGAACTGGAGGCCGCCGGCGCTCTTGCTGTAGAAGGGAACCTGCGGCGGCAGGAACGAGTTCGCAGGCGTGCCGTGCCCGAAGAGCACGGACTTGATGATCGCCTGCCGGTCGATCGCGTACGAGATCGCACGCCGCACGTGCACGTCCTTCAGCGGCGGATACTGCTCGTTGATGTCGAGGTAATCCGTGCGCGTCGAGGGGAAGAGGTACATCTTCACCCCCGGCGTGTGCTGGAGCTTCGTGATCGAATTGAACGGCGGGAACTCGTCGATCTGGATCTGGTTCCCGCGCAGCTGCAGCTCGCGCGTGTTCTCGTCGGTCTGGAAGGTCCACGTCACCGAGTCGAGGTACGGCTTGCCCTTCTGCCAGTAGTACGGGTTGCGCTTGAACGTCACCGACTTCCCGACGACGCGCTTGTCCCACATGAACGGGCCGGTGCCGATCGGGTGCTTGTAGAACTGCGCCCGCGGCTCGCCGTTGAAGTTCTTCGGGATGATCCCGTTCGCGAACAGCGCGATGTCGGCGAGGAGCGGCGCCCACTTGTACTTCAGGTGGACCACCACCGTGCTGGGATTCGGCGTCGTGATGTTCTTGATCGCGGCGTCGAGGTAGCCCCAGCCGGTCTTCGATTGCGCGCGTGCGTCGTCGAGCGAGAACTTCACGTCCGCCGAGGTCATCGGCTTGCCGGTCGAGAACTTCACGCCCTTGCGCAGCGTGAACGTGTACGTGAGCCCGTCCTCCGACTCCTTGTACGACGTCGCGAGCCACGGCCGCAGCGTCACGCCGTCGTTGCCGGGGCTGAAGAGCGTCTCGTTGATTTGTTCCGTCAGCCAGATCGACTCGTTCTGAAAGACGGTCGTCTTGTCGAAGGACTGCGAGTCCTCGATACGCGCGATCGTCAACGAGCCGCCGCGTTTCGGGGTGTCGGCTGCGCGTGCGCGATGCGCAGCGGAGGCGGTCGCGACGCCGACGGCGAGCAGCGCTGCGAGCGCGATGAGCGGGAGGATCTTGCGTGCCGACACGGTCACTCCTTCCTGCAGATTGGCGCGAGGCGAATGGTGTGTTGTATACAGCACACAGTCGTGGCTGGACAAACGGTGAACCGGTGAACCGGAAGACTCTCGCAAATCCCCTCCCGGGGGAAGCGGCGCCCGTTACCCGGCCGGCCGACCACAAGCTCCTCTCCCGCACCGTCGCCGACTGGCTCGCACGCCGCATCATCGAGGGCGACGTGCCGCCGGGCACGAGGCTGACGGAGACCCGGGTCGCCGACCTGGCCGGCGTCAGCCGCTCGCCCGTCCGCGAGGCCCTGCGGCTGCTCGCGGCCGAGGGGCTCGTCGAGATCCTGCCGCGGATCGGCGCGCAGGTCGCTCCCGTCGGGCCGGACGACGCGCAAAGCCTCTACGCCTGCCGGATGCTGCTCGAGCCGACCTGCACGCGGCTCGCCGTCGAGGCGCTCGAGCCGGACGACGTCGCCGAGCTCGACGAGCTGCGGGCGGCGATGGAGGCCGCGGTCGCCGACGACAGCGGGCGGGCCTTCCTCGACCAGAACATCGCGTACTTCCGGACACTGCTCGGCCACTGCCCGAACCCGCCGCTCCGCGAGCTCGTCGAGCTGACCTGGAACAAAGCCGTCCGCTACTGGAGCGTCTTTGCGCGACTGCCGCTCTACGGCCGCGGCTCGCTCGTTCAGCATGCGGTGCTGCACGGCGCAGTCCGGTCCGGCGACGGCGCCGCGGCAGAGGCAGCCGACCGGGCGATTCTCGACCGCGCCCTCGGCGAGCTCCTCGCGACGTTCCGATGAGCGTCGGCTTGACGGAGCTCATCAGAGAGCGGAGGCGCCGGCTTTGCCGAAGCCGGGAGCGGGAACTCTGAGGTACGACTACGTCGTCGTCGGTGCGGGAGCGATCGGCGGCACGGTCGGCGCGCGCCTGGTGCAGTCCGGCCGCTCGGTTCTCTTCTGCGACGCGGACGCCGACCACGTCGCCGCGATCAATGCGGAGGGTCTGCAGATCGAAGGACCGGTCGAGGAGCTCGAGGTGCGTGCGCCGGCGGTCGAGCCCGCCGCGCTGCCGGACGGGCTCGGCGCAGTGCTGCTCGCGGTGAAGTCGCAGCACACCGCGGACGCATTACGAGCGATCGCGCCGCGGCTCGCGGACGACGGCTTCGTCGTCTCGCTCCAGAACGGGATCAACGAGCCGCTGATCGCGTCCGTCGTCGGCGCGGAGCGCACCGTCGGCGCGTTCGTCAACTTCGGCGCGGACTGGGTGGCGCCCGGCCGCATCTTCCTGGGCGGCAGCGGTGCGCTCTACGTCGGCGAGCTCGACGGCCGGCGCTCCGAACGGCTCGCGCGGCTGCTCCGCGAGCTGCCGGACGCGAAAGAGACGTCCAACATCCTCGGCTTCCTGTGGGGCAAGGAGGCGTATGGCGCAATGCTCTTCGCAACCGCAGTCTCCGACCTCTCGATCGCCGACGCGCTGGCCGAGCCGCGCTACCGCGCCGTGTTCGTCCAGCTCGCGCGCGAGGTGCTCGCCGCGGCGCCGGTGCCCATCGAGCCGTTCGACGGGTTCGACGCCGACGATCTCGACGGATCCGTCGACCGGCTCGTCGAGTTCAACCGGCGCTCCGCGAAGACGCACTCCGGCATCTACCGCGATCTGATGGTGCGCAGGCGGAAGACGGAGAAGGCGATCCTCGCCGACGTCGACGGACCGCTGCTGCAGCGGACGCTCGAGCTGATCGAGGAGATCGAGGAGGGCCGCCGGACATGCGAGGCCGCGAACCTCGAGCTGCTCGCCGCATATCAGCGGCTGCAGGAGCGCGGTCCCGCGTTGAACGCCGTGATCGCGGAGCTGCCGCCGTCGCGCCGCGCGGCCGCCGGGCCGCTGTACGGCGTCGCGGTCGCCGTCAAGGACAACATCGACGTCGAGGGCGTGGTGACGACGAACGCGTCGACGGTCGCGGTGCCGCCGCCGGCGCCGGGCGACGCACCCGCTGTCGCGCGGCTCCGCGAAGCGGCCGCCGACCTGCTCTGCAAGACGAACCTGCTCGAGTACGCGGCGGGCAGCGTCAATCCGGCGTACGGGATGACGTTCAACCCACACGACGCGACGCGCACGTCCGGTGGGTCGAGCAGCGGCTCGGCGGCGCTCGTCGCCGCGGGCGTCTGCGACTACGCGCTCGGCACCGACACGGGCGGCTCGATCCGGATCCCGGCCGCCTACTGCGGCATCGTCGGTTTGAAGCCGACCGCGGGTCTCGTCCCGCTCGACGGCGTCTTCCCCCTCTCGCCCACGCTCGACCACGTCGGCACGCTCACGGCGACAGTCCGACAGACGGCCGAGCTGCTCGCGGTCATCGCCGGGAGACCGGTCGAGCTCCGTCCCGTCCAGGGACTGCGTGTCGGCGTGCTGCGCGCGCAGGTCAACGACCCCGACGTGACCCCCGGCGTCCTCGAGCGCGTCGTCGAAGCGCTCGACGCCCTCGGAGCCGCCGGCTTCCAGCTCGTCGACGTCGAGCTCCCCGAGCTCGCGCTCGTCGACTCGTCGCTCGGTGGGATCCTCCTGAAGGAGGCGTGGGACGTGCACCGCGAACGGTTCGAGCGCGAAGGCGACGGCTACGGCCCCGGGACACGGGCGCTGCTCGAGCTCGCCTCACGGGCGACCGAGGACGAGTACCGGCAGGCGCTCGCGGACCGCGAGCGCATCGCAGCGGCGTTCGAGCGCGTCTTCGCCGACGTCGACGTGCTCGCCGGACCGACGGTCGCGTACGTCGCACCGCCCGAGGATCCGCCGGTCGGCACGCCGGAGGGCGAGCTCGAAGGACGGTTCACCGGCGCGTACAACGTCGCGGGCCTACCCGCGGTCTCAGTGCCGTGCGGCCTCGCCGAGGGGCCGCTGCCCGCGGGCCTGCAGCTCGCCGCCGCACGGGGTGAGGATGCGCTCCTGCTCTCCGTCGCCCGCGCCTACGAGGAGGTGAGCCCGTGAACATCGAGGACCGGAACTGGATGCAGGTCGAGGAGTACCTGCAGCACGAGGACCGCATCGTCGTCCCGCTCGGCTCGATCGAGCAGCACGCATACCTGTCG
This sequence comes from Gaiellaceae bacterium, assembly GCA_036562845.1. Classification (GTDB taxonomy): domain Bacteria; phylum Actinomycetota; class Thermoleophilia; order Gaiellales; family Gaiellaceae; genus Palsa-739. The sequence continues at coordinate 8,996 of DATCJJ010000099.1, forward strand.
CTCGGCGTCGACCGGATCCTCTCGGAGCGCGTCGCGGTCGAAGCGGCGGAGCCGCTGGGCGTGCTCGTGCTGCCCGCGCTGCCGTACGGACTGACGCCGTATTTCGCCGCGTACCCGGGAAGCCCGACGCTGCGCGTGCCGACCTACAAGGCGATCGTGCGCGACCTGCTCGACTCGCTGCACGGCCAGGGGTTCCGGCGCTTCCTCTTCGTCAACGGCCACGGCGGCAACGATCCCGGCGGCGAGGAGGCCGAGGCGTGGCAGCACGAGCATCCGGGCACGCAGGTGCTCTGGCACAACTGGTGGGCGGGCGCCGGCGTGTGGAAGGTCGTCAACGAGATCGACTCCGACGCGTCGCACGCGTCGTGGTACGAGAACTTCCCGTGGACGCGGCTCCCCGGCATCGAGCTGCCACGGGAGCGCAAGCCGATGGCGGACATCGCACGCATGCGCGAGCTCGACCCGCCGCAGGTGCGCGAGCTGCTCGGCGACGGCTCGCTCGGCGGCCTCTACGAGCGGCCCGACGAAGACGTCCTGCGCGTCTGGCAGGCGGGCGTCGAGGAGGTGCGCGACCTGATCGCAAACGGCTGGGCCGGTGCCTGACCTCAGCGGGCGGGTCGCGATCGTCACCGGCGCGGCGCACGGCATCGGCGCCGGTATCGCTGCAGCGCTCGGCGAGCACGGTGCGACCGTGCACGGCGTCGACCTCGACACGGTCGACGTCACCGACGCCGCGCAGGTCGACGAGCTCGTCGCGTCGGTCGGGCGCGTCGACATCCTCGTCAACAACGCCGGCGGCGTCGTCGGCCAGGTCGGGCGCCCGCTCGAGGAGGTGTCGGAAGGCGACTGGCGCGCGATCGTCGACGCGAATCTCACGAGCACGTTCCTCTGCACGCGCGCCGTCGCGCCGGGCATGAAGGCGCGGCGCTACGGCCGCATCGTCAACATCTCGTCCGGCGCCGGGCGGAGCGTCAGCCTCACCGGCATCCAGTCCTACGCGAGCGCGAAGGCGGGACAGATCGGCTTCACGCGCCAGACCGCGCACGAGCTCGGGCCGTTCGGCATCACGGTCAACTCGATCGCGCCCGGGTTCATCCTCTCGAACCCGACGTCGATCGCGCAGTACGAACGCTACGGCGAGGAAGGGCAGCGCAAGCTCCTCGAGTCGATCGCAACGCGGCGGCTCGGCACACCCGAGGACATCGCGAACGGCGTGCTGTTCTTCGTCGCCGAGGAGTCCTCGTGGGTGACGGGCCAGGTGCTCTCGATCGATGGCGGCCACTCCATCTTCTGACCTCCTCGAGCTGCTCGCGGTCCCGAGCGTCAGCTCCGAGCCCGTACATGCGCCGGACATGCGGCGCGCGGCGGAGTGGATCGCGGAGCGGCTGGCCTTCGCAGGCGGTCGCGTCGTCGAGACCGGCGGCCATCCCGCGGTCCTCGCGGAGTGGCTCGGCGCGCCGGGCGCGCCGACGATCCTCGTCTACGGGCACTACGACGTCCAGCCGCCCGGCGATCTCGCCGCGTGGACGACGCCGCCGTTCGAGCCGAGCGTCCGCGATGGGCGCATCTACGCGCGCGGCGCGACCGACGACAAGTGCCCCGTGTTCGTCGCGCTCGAGACGGCGCGGCAGCTCTTCGCGCGCGACGGCGCATTGCCGCTCAACGTCCGCTTCCTGATCGAGGGCGAGGAGGAGATCGGCAGCCCGAGCCTCGGGCCGTTCCTCGCCGCGAACCGCGAGTCGCTCGCGTGCGACGTCGTCGTCTCGACGGACGGCGCGATGTGGCGGCCGAGCGAGCCGTCGATCGCGGTCGCTGCGAAGGGGCTGCTGGGAATGGAGCTCGTCGTCGAAGGCCCCGTCTCCGACCTCCACTCCGGCCGCCACGGCGGCGCCGTCCTGAATCCGAACCACGCGTTGGCGGCGATCGTCGCCTCGTTCCACGACGCGAACGGCCGCGTCGCCGTGCCCGCCTTC
>DATCJJ010000102.1:0-26022 GCA_036562845.1 Gaiellaceae bacterium
TCTCGACGACGCTCTCGGGCACCGAGGTTCTGGTCGGCTCGTCCGTCCACGACTCGGCGACGCTGACCGGCGCGACCGCAAATGCGGGCGGCACCGTCCAGTACACCGTGTTCAGCGACAACGAATGCTCGCAGCGGTTCGCGGACGCGGGCACCGTCAGCGTCGACCACGGCCGGGTGCCGAACTCGAACGGCGTCGCGTTCCCGCAGGCCGGCACGTACTACTGGCAGGCCGTTTACTCGGGCGACGCGAACAACGTCGGCTCGCGGAGCGCCTGCACGGAGGAAGTGCTGCAGGTCGACTCGCCGTCGATCTCGATCACGAAGAACCCGAAGTCGCAGTCGATCACCGTCGGCGACACGGCGAACTTCACGATCACGGTCAAGAACACCGGCACGGTGACGCTGACGAATGTGACCGTCGTCGACCTCCTCGCGCCGAACTGCGCGAAGACGATCGGCACGCTCGCGCCCGGCCAGAGCACGAGCTACGACTGCACGCTCTCGGCCGTCCAGCAGTCGTTCACGAACTCGGCCACGGCGACGGGCCACCCGCCGGTCGGCCCCGACGTGACGGCGACCGACACGGCACCGGTGACGGTGAACCAGCTGCCGCCGCCGCCCCCGCCGCCGCCGCCCGCGCCGAAGATCGACCTGGCGATCACGAAGGTCGGCACGCCGAACCCGACGACGGTGAACCACAACATCACCTGGACGATCACCGTCGTGAACAACGGCCCGAACAACGCCACGGGCGTGACGGTCGCGGACGCGATCCCGGGTGGGACGGCGTTCGTGTCCGCCACCTCGACGCAGGGCACGTGCACCGGTACCGCGATGCTCAACTGCCAGATCGGCAGCCTGAGCGTCGGCCAGACCGTGACGATCACCCTCGTCACGACGGCCAATCAGACAGGCACGATCCCGAACACCGCAATCGTCGTCGGCAACGAGGCCGAGACGAATACGGCGAACAACACGGCAACCGCCACGGTGAACGTCGTCGGCGTGTTCAAGCCGCCGGTGGTCTACTGCACGGCCGTGGCGGTCAGCCCGAAGCAGCTGTTCGTCGGCAAGGCGAACACGCTCAAGATGCGCCTGACCCAGCACGGGAAGGCGGCGAAGGGCGTCCGTGTCCGGATCAAGGGCTCGACGATCTCGGTCACCACGGCTCCGTCGAACGCGCACGGCCTCGTGACCCGGAAGGTCACGCCGAAGAAGGCCGGCATCGTGATGTTCACGCCGATCGCGAGCAAGCGCTGCAACGCACCTCGCGTCGGCGTCATCGGGGTCTTCACGCCGCCGGTCACCGGGTAGCGACGTGATCCACTGGGCGAGAAAGCAGCGGGGCGCCGAGGAGGCGCCCCGCTACGCGCCTCTAGTGGTCGCCGATCGGGCTGTCGACGAGGCCGTTCTGGTAGGCGAGCCGGGCCGCCTCGGTGCGGTTCGACACGCCGAGCTTCCGGTAGATGTTGGTGAGGTGGAACTTGACGGTCTGTTCCGCCACCCAGAGCTCCTTGCCGATCGCCTCGTTGGAAAGCCCGCGCGCGAGGGCGGAGAGAATCGCCGCCTCCCGCTCGGTCAGGCCGGCCGCCTTCGCCGCGCTCTCGCCCGGCTCCGGCAGGCCGATCGCGCTGTACATCGTCCCCTCCACCGCCTGGCGCAGCGCCGATGGGAGATCGATCGGGGTGATGCTCTTCACGATGTAGGCGCTCGCGCCGCGCATGAGCACGGTCTGGATGACGTTTTCGTCGGTGGAGACCGAGAGCACGACGACCTTGATGTCGGGGTAGCGCTTCTTGATCTGCGCGAGGCAGGTCAGGCCGTCGGCGCCGGGCATCCGGAGGTCGAGCAGGACGATGTCCGGATTCGTCCGGCCGACCAGTGGCAGGACCTGGGATCCGGAGGACGCTTCGCCCACTACTTCGAAGTCATCCGCGTCTTCGAGCGCGCGCTTGATTCCTTCGACGATCAGCCGATGATCGTCGGCGATGAGGACCCTCATGCCTCCATCGTAGTAGAGCCTTCTGACGCCAAGGGGTCGGATTCCCGGTGAGCGCGCGCCGCGCCCAGGTCCTGATCGCCGCGGAAGCGCTTCCGACGCGGACGGGGCTCCGGCTCGCCCTCGAGCGGGACGCCGACTGCGTCGAGGCCGGGGACGGCCCCTCGGCGGTCGCGACCGCCCGGGCCTCCCAGCCCGACGTCTGCGTGATCGACCTCGAGGCCCAGCGCCAGCGGCTCCGGACGGTCAACGAGCTCCAGGCCCGGGTGCCGGAGGCGGCGATCATCGTCCTGACCGACCGGCTCGACGAGGACGAGTTCATGGCGGTCGTCCGCGCGGGCGCGTCCGGCTACCTCCCCCAGAACGTCGACCCCTCGCGGCTGCCGGCGGTCGTCCAGAGCGTGATGCGCGGCGAGACGGCGTTCCCGCGGAGGTTCGTCCGGCGGCTGATCGACGAGCTGCGCGGGCGCGGCGACCGGTACAGCCTCTCGGTCGAGGGGCGGTCGGTGACGCTGACCGCGCGCGAGTGGGAGGTCGTCGAGCTCTTCCGGCTCGGGTACACGACGCGGGAGATCGCCGAGCGGCTCGGCATCTCGCAGATCACGGCACGCCGCCACCTCGGCGCGATCGAAGGGAAGGTGGGCGCGCGGACGCGCGCTGACCTCCTGGACATCCTCGTGCCCGAGCGGCGGTCGGGGGTCTGATGGAGTTCTCGCTTCGGATCGCCGTCCTGTCTCCGGATGCGGCGCTGCTCGCCGAGCTGCGGCGCGTGTGCGAGGCGCGTTCGCATTCGCTGGTCGAGCTGCTCGATCTGCGCTGGGTGCCGGCATCGGACGTGGTGCTGTTGGATCTCATCGATGCGTTCGAGCTGGCGGATGCCGTGCAGGCGGACCATCCGACGACGTCGGTCGCGTTGGTCGGCGACGGCTCGGCGCGCTCCCTGGGCGGCTTCCGCGTCCTGAACCGCGCGTGGGTCGGCGACCGGCTCGGCGACGAGCTCGAGCTCGCGTACATCGGCATCCCCGCGCGGACGGGTGACGAGGCAGCTCTAGACAAACGGGTGGGGTGAGCGCGACCCGAGGTGGTGGTCGCCGCGCGCGCCGTGCAGAGGGTGAGCGGGATGGGAGAGAGTGCGGTGCTCGTCCCCGTGGTCCAAATGCTCGTGCTCGCACGCGAGCTCGACGACGTGCGGCAAGCAGTCGGCCACGGTGCGCGGATCCTGACGCGCTACGAATCGGTGACGCTGTTCGAGCACGGCGCGGACGGCGGTGGGCTCGAGGCGACGCTGCGTGGGGGCGCCGCGCTCGGGCCGTTCGCGACAGGGCTCGAGGCACGGCTCGCCGAGAAGGCGATCAAGACCGCGATGACGGTGAGCACTCTCGACCGGGTGGGGGACGCGCGCGACCAGGCGGAGCTGGATGAGTACACGGACGGGGGTCGGCTCTGCCTGGCGCGCCCCCTGCGCGCGTACGGCGAGTCGGTGGGTGCCCTCGTCCTGCACGTCGTCGGACGCCCCGTTCTGGACGACGCGGAGTTCGACGGGCTGCGCCGCTTTTGCGAGTTCGCGGCCGCGTCTCTGTCGAACGCGCGTGTGCGTGCGGAGCTCGACGGCTACGCGTACACGGATCATTTGACGGGTCTCGCAAACCGGCGCCGGCTGGAGGCCGAGTTCACTCGCCTCGCGGGGTCACGGCTGGCGCTGCTCCTTGTCGACTTCGACGGCCTGAAGGCCGTGAACGACACGCTGACGTACGACCACGGGGATCAGCTGATCGCTGCGGTGGGTGCGGCCCTTTCCGCGTTGGCGCGCCCCGGCGAGCTCGTCGCGCGGTACGGCGGCGACGAGTTCGTCGTGATGATCGAGGGCGTGGCTGCCGCGTCGGCGCGCGACCGCGCTGACGAGATCACCTCGGTGCTGGACCGGCTCAAGCTGCCGCCGGCGATCGCTGCTCTGTTTCGTGGGGCTTCCGTTGGGTGGGCGACGGTGGAAGCGAACGAGAGCGCGCCGGCGGCGTTGTCGCGCGCAGCGGCCGAGATGCGGTCGCGGAAGCGGCGGCGGAAGACGGACCGGGAATCCTCGGAGTCCGCGTTCGCCGGCCGTTCCGAGTGAGAAAGAAAAGCCGCCTTGTGCGGATCTCTGCTTGGTAGATGCACCGCTTGCGAAGGTGGTACCGGTGGTACTGGCGGGAGCTCCAGCAGCTGGCGGAGCCGCGGGACGACACGGTTCTGGAGCGGCGGGGTCTTCGGCGGCTGGTGTTCGGCTGCCGCCGCGCGGAGAACGGCTTCGGCGCGCTGAAGTGGGCATGCGTCGCGGGGCCGCTCGCGCTCGTCGTGCTGTGGTCGCCGCTGATCGGCCTCTGGTGGATCGGCCTCGCCCTGATTCCGATCGTCGCCCATTCGGTCGCCCGGATGATCGGGACGTACCGCGAGGGGCACCTGCTCTGAGCTACTCGGCGGGGAGCTTCACGACCTGCTGCGTCATCCCGCCGTCGAGGATGTAGCTCTGCCCGGTCGCGTATGCGGCCTCGTCCGACGCGAGCCAGGCGACGAGGGCGGCGACCTCCTCCGGCTTGCCGGGCCGGTTCAGCGGCACCTCGGGATCGAGCTCCTCCGCGTCCTCCTCGTTCCGCGGCGTCGCGATGACGCCCGGTGCGACGGAGTTGACGCGGATGTTCTGCTCGGCGAGCTCGAGCGCGAGGGCCTTGGAGAGCATCCCGAGCGCCGCCTTCGCCGCGGCGTAGACCGCGAAGCCCGGCCGCGGGATGTGCTCGTGGACGCTCGTGATGTTGATGATCGCGCCGCCGTCCGGCATGTGGTTCCTGGCGGCCTCCTGCGCGAGGAGGAAGCTCGCGCGCACGTCGACGGCGAACGTGATGTCGAAGTCTTCCTGGGTCAGCTCGAGGAACGGCTTCGCCGTGCTGAGGCCGGCGTTGTTGACGAGGACGTCGATCGTCTTGAACGGCTCGAGGAGCTTCGCCGGTGTTGCCGGGTCGCTGAGGTCGCCGTAGACGTGGGTGACACGGCCCTCTGTGTAGGTCGCCTGCAGCGCCTCGAGCGGGCCCGTGTGCTTCTCGTCGTTTCCGGCGGTCGCGTACCCGACCGCGTAGCCGTCCTTGAGGAAGCGCTCTGCGATCGCCAGGCCGATGCCGGTGTTCGCGCCGGTGACGACGGCGGTCTTCACGACCCGCTCCTACCCACGCGGCCGGCGGTTACGCCACTGCAGCTTCGCCGAGCAAGGTCTTCGCCTCGGCGTAGAAATCCGGGATCGGCTGAACCTTCTTCCCGAGCTCGAGCAGCTTCGGCCCGAGCGACGTCACCGTCTCGATGTACACCGGCGCCTCGCCCGGATAGCGGTCGACGATGTCCGCGAGGTCGCGGATCAGCCCCGCCGGCGCCTTGCGCGCGTCGACCTTCAGCCGCACCTCGCGCCGCTCCGGCACCGCCTCGAACGACGTGATCTCCATCGCGACGAGCTTCGTCTCCCCCGCGCCCTTCTGGTCGACGCGGCCGCGCACGATCAGGATGCGATCCTGCGTCAAGAGCTCCCGCGCCATCGCGTACACCGAGTTGAACGCGACGATCTCGCACTGCCCGGTCACGTCTTCCAACCCGACGAAGACCATTGGATCGCCCTTCTTCGTCGTCATCTGCCGCAGCGACGCGACGATCCCTCCCGTCGTGACGATCTCCCCGTCCCGCCGGAACTGGAGCTCGTTCAGCGTGCACTCGGTCTTCCGCCGCAGCTGATCCTTCACCGCCGCCAGCGGATGCTCCGAGACGTACAGCCCGAGCGTCTCCTTCTCCAGCCGCAGCAGGTCGCTCTTCTCGTACTCGGGCACGACCGGGACCGTCGGATGGTGGCGCGGCGCGCCCCCGTCGCCGCCCGCGACGTCGCCGAGGTCGAAGATCGACCCCTGGCCGAGCAGCTTGTCCGCCTGCTGCTTCTGCCCCCAGGCGAGCGCCTGCTCGAGGCACTCGAGCATCCCGCGCCGCGTTGCGCCGACGGAATCCAAACCACCGCACTTGACCAGCGACTCCAGCGCGCGCTTGTTGACGACGGCCGGGTCGACGCGCTCGGTGAAGTCCCAGAGCGACGTGAACGCTCCCCCCTCGCCGCGCGCGCGGACGATCGCGCGGCACGCCGACTCGCCGACGTTCTTGACCGCGTTCAGCCCGAACCGGATCTTCCCCTCGACGACGGCGAAGTCGATCTGCGACGCGTTCACGTCAGGCGGCAGCACCTCGATCCCGAGCTCCTCGCACGCGGCGACGTAGAACGGCACCTTGTCCTTCGTGTTCATGACGGAGCTGATGAGCGCCGCCATGTACTCCTTCGGATGATTCGCCTTCAGCCACGCGGTCCGGTACGCGATCAGCGCGTAGCAGGCGGCATGCGACTTGTTGAAGGAGTAGTCCTGCGCCTGCTCCATGTCCGACCAGAGCTGGTTCGCAGTCTGGGCCGATACGCCGTTTGACGCGCAGCCGTCGAGGAATTTCCCCTTCAGCGACGCCATCAGCGAGTGGATCTTCTTGCCGATGGCCTTGCGCAGGTCGTCGGCTTCCGCGGGGGAGAAGCCGGCGACCTTCTTCGCGATCTCCATGTACTGCTCCTGATAGATGCAGATGCCGTACGTGGAGGCCGTGATCTCCTTCAGCCGCTCGTCGAGGTAGACGACCTGCTCCTGGCCGTTCTTCCGCCGCGCGTAGACGGGGATGTACGCCATGGGGCCCGGCCGGTAGAGCGCGACGAGCGCGATCAGATCCTCGAACAGCGTCGGCTTCACCGACCGCAGCGCCTCGCGCATCCCCGACGACTCGAACTGGAAGACGCCGGACGCCTCGCCGCGCTGCAGCATCGCGTACGTCTTCTTGTCGTCCAGCGGGATCGCGCCGATGTCGGGGACGCCGGCGAGGTGGCATGCCTTGTCGATGACGTCGAGGTTCCGCAGGCCGAGGAAGTCCATCTTCAACAGGCCGAGCGCCTCGATCGTCGTGCCGTCGAACTGGGTCACGACTTCCTGGTCGGTGCCCTTCTGCTGGAGCGGGATCATGTTCATCAGCGGCTCGGCGCCGACGACGACCGCGGCGGCGTGAATGCCATCCTGGCGCGTCAGGCCCTCGAGCGGCTTCGCGAGGTCGACGATCTCGCGCGCGATCGGGTCGGAGTCGTACGCCTGCCGCAGCTCGGCGCCGGCCTTGAGGCTCTCGTCGAGCGTCTGCCCCGGCCCTTCCGGGATCATCTTCGCGATCTTGTCGACGACGCCGTACGGGATCTCGAGCACGCGGCCGGCGTCGCGCACGGCGGCGCGGGCGGCCATCGTCCCGAACGTGATGATCTGGGCGACTCGGTCGTTGCCGTACTTCTCGCGGACGTAGTTGATGACGCGCTCGCGGCCGTCCACCGCGAAGTCGATGTCGATGTCCGGCATCGACTTGCGGCCCGGGTTGAGGAAGCGCTCGAACAGGAGGTCGTAGCGGATCGGGTCGAGGTCGGTGATCTCGAGCACGTACGCGACGAGCGAGCCCGCCGCGCTGCCGCGGCCCGGCCCGACGCTGATCCCGTTGCGCTTCGCGAAGCCGATGAAGTCCGCCACGATGAGGAAGTAGTCCGCGAAGCCCATCTCGCGGATCGCCTTCAACTCGAACTGCAGCCGCTCGCGCAGCTCGGTCGTGACCGTGCCGTAGCGGCGCTCGAGCCCCTTCTCGCAGAGCTCGACGAGATACTCGAACGCGTCGCCGCCGTTCGGCACGTCGAACTTCGGCAGGAGGATGTTGCCGAGCTCGATCTCGACGTTGCAGCGCTCGGCGACCTCGAGCGTGCGCCGCATCGCGTCCTCGTGGCCGGGGAAGTCGGCGAGCATCTCGTCCGCCGTCTTGAAGTAGAAGTGGTCGGTCTCGAATTTCCAGTGGTTCGGGTTCTTGAGCGAGTCGCCGGACTGAATGCAAAGCAGCGCCTCGTGGGCGCGCGCGTCCTCGTGGTTCAGGTAATGGACGTCGCCGGTTGCGACGAGCGGCAGGCCGCGCCGCTGCGCGAGCTGCTGCAGCAGCGGGTTGATCCGCTGCTGGACGTCCAGGTGCGCGTTCTGCATCTCGACGTAGACGGAATCGCGGCCGAAGATCGTCGTCAGCCGGTCGAGCTCCTTGTCGGCGTCGTCGGCGCGACCCTCTTCGAGCGCCTTGCAGACGCGCCCGGAGAGGCAGCCGGACAGCGCGATCAGCCCCTGCGAGTGCCGGTCGAGCAGCTCCCAGTCGACGCGGGGCTTGTAGTAGTAGCCCTCGAGGTAGCCGAGACTCGACAGCTTGATCAGGTTCGCGTAGCCCGTGTTGTCCTCGGCGAGGAGCGTCAGATGCGCGTAGCCCTTCTGCTGCGCGTGGCGGTCGTCGGCGACGTAGACCTCGCAGCCGAGGACCGCCTTGACGCCCTCCTTCTTCGCCGCCTTCGTCAGCTCGACGGCGCCCGCCAGCGAGCCGTGGTCGGTGAGCGTGACTGCAGGCATCTCGAGCTCTGCAGCCCGCTGCGCCAGGTCCGGAATGCGGCACGCCCCGTCGAGGATCGAGTACTCGGAGTGGACGTGGAGGTGGACGAACGGGACGGCTTCAGGCACGGCTCGCACCATCCTAGAGAGGCTCCAAGACGGCCCTGATTCGGGGTTGTAGGGTCATCTCGAAGTGGCCGCAAAACAGAAGCAACTCCTCCTGATCCTCGCCCGGGAGTTCATCTCGAACCTCTCGACGTCGGCCCTGATCGCGGATGCAGACGGCAACCTCGTGTTCTACAACGAGGCGGCGGAGGCGGTCGTCGGCCGGCGGTTCGCCGAGGCGGGCGAGATGCCGCTCGAACAATGGCTCGACGCCTTCGAGCCCCGGGGCAGCGACTCTGCGCCTCTGCCGGCGGAGCGGCGCCCGACGCGAATCGCCTTCGTGGAGCGGCGCGCGGCGCACGAGGTCTACCTCGTGACGAGCGCCGACGGCGTCGAGCGGGAGGTCGAGGTCAGCGCCTTCCCGCTCTTTGCGCACGCGGAGGAGTTCGTCGGCGTCGTCGCGATCTTCTGGCGCCGCTGATGGAGCTGAGAGTCTGGGGCTGCCGCGGCTCGGTGCCGACGCCCGGGCCGTCGACCGTCACGTACGGCGGCAACACGTCCTGTGTGGAGGTCGTGCTCGACGACGCCGAGACGGCGGTCGTCCTCGACGCCGGCACGGGCATCCGCGCCCTCGGCGTCGATCTCGTGGCGCGCGGAACGAGGCGAATCGTGCTGTTTTTGACCCATCTGCACCTCGATCACCTCGAGGGCCTGCGCTTCTTCGCGCCGCTCTGGGATCCGCGGGTGACGGTCGAGATCCACGGCCCGCGCTCACCGGTGGTGAGCCTGCGCGACCGGATCCTCCGCGCCTTCTCGCCGCCGCTCTTCCCGCTCGACGTCCGCGACGTCCCGGCGCGCCTCGTCTTCAACGACCTCCCCGGCGACCCCTGGCGGGCGAACGGCCTGACGCTCTCGTCGGAGCTCGTCCTCCACCCCGGTCCCACCGTCGGCTTCAGGCTCGAGACGGCGGCGACTGCCGTGGCGTACCTCCCCGACCACGAGCCGGCCCTCGCCGGCATCGAGGGCCGGACGCCGGACTGGATCTCGGCCGGCGGGCTCGCCCGCGACGCCGACGTCGTGCTCCACGACGCGCAGTACTTCGAGGACGAGTACGACGACCGGATCGGCTGGGGCCACTCGAGCGTCGCGCATGCGGTGCGCTACTGCGAGGCGGTCGGCGCTCGACGGCTCGTGCTCTTCCACCACGAGCCGACGCACTCGGACCGCGATCTCGAGCGGCTCGAGGATCGCGCGCGCGAGCTGAACGACGGCATCGATCCACTGCTCGCGCGCGAGGGGATGACCATCGACCTCTAGGAGGGCCCGGCGGGATGGTGTCCGCCGCACGGTGCGATAGGTGCGCGCAGCGCGAGGACGCAGCGCGGCCGCGCGGCATGAGCTCTCTTCCGCCAGGCCCTCCTACGGCTCGGCGGCGGCCTGGAGGACGACCGCGCCGATGACGATCGCGCCGCCGACGAACGTCGCATTCGACGGCCGCTCCGACAGCGCGAGCCAGACCCAGAGCGGCCCGAGCACGACCTCGAGCAGCGAGATCAGCGCCACCTCGGTCGCGGGGATCAGTCGCGCCCCCATCGTCAGGAAGGCGAGGCCGAGCCCGATCTGCGTGACGCCGAGGAGCGCGATCAGGCCGAGGTCGTGGGCGTCCACCGCCGCCGGATGCGAGAACGGGGCCGCGACCACGAGGACGACGATCTGCGACAGCGTGATCGCCGGCGCCATCGAGATGTCGCGCCGGTGGCGCGTGATCACGAGCGTGACGGCGAACGAGAGCGTCATCAGGAAGGACAGCGCGAGCCCAGTCGCGCCCGGACGGCCCGGCCCGCCGACCATCACCGCCACGCCGACGAAGGCGACGAGCGTGGCGAGCGCCGTCGTCCGCGAGATCGCCTCCCGGAGCGCCGCCCAGGCCAGCACCGCGGCGACGATCGGCGAGACCGCCTGCATGAAGAGGACGTTCGCGACCGTTGCGTGGTTGAGCGCGACGATGAACGAGCCCGAGGCGACGGCGGTGAGGCCGGCGACCGCGAGCTCCGCGCGCCCGAGCGAGCGGAACGCGCGCCAGCCGCGATCCTGCGCCGCCACGAAAGCGAGCAGCGCGACGGCGGCGAAGAGCGCGCGGCCGGCGACCTGGGTCGCCGTGTCGACCGAGAGCTCACGCTGGAGCAGGCCGGCGGTCGACCAGGCGAGCGCCGCGAGCACGATGTACGTCTGGCCCTGGCGGCGCGGGGTGACGCGCTCGGCGGCGACGGCGAGGACGCTCATGGCCTTCAGTCAACCAGAGCCGCTCTGGGATACTCCGGGCCATGGACACGAACGACCTGCAGCGGCTGCAGGAGCTCGGCACGGAGTCGGAGCTCCCGGCGGGCCGCGTGCTGATCGAGCGCGGCCAGTGGGGCTCGGGCGTCTACGTCATCCTCGAAGGCACGGTGCTCGTCGAGGCGCCGGAGGGCGAGCGCGAGCTCGGCCCCGGCAGCGTCGTCGGCGAGCGCGCGATGTTCTCGGACGACGGCCTCCGGACGGCCCGCGTGCAGGCGACGACGCCGGTGCGCGTCGTCGCGGTCGACCGCAGCGCGTTCGACCGGCTGTGCGCGGACGATCAGGCGCTCGCCGAACGACTCGCCGCAGCGAGCTATCCAAGGGAGGGCTGATGGACCGCAAGACGTTTCTCGCAGCGGTCGGCGCGTCGGCGGCGACGCCCCTGCTCGGGGCTCCGTTCGCCGCCGCCTCGAACGTCGGCAAGGGCGAGCTCGGGCTCGTCGGGATGGACCACATCGGCCTCACCGTCCCCGACATCAACCAGGCGATCGAGTGGTACGAAGACATCTTCGGCGCCGTCGCGCCGCTCACGTTTGGGCCGTTCGAGGGTGACTTCCTCCAGGGGGCGCTCAACGTCGTCGCCGGCACGAAGATCGACCAGATCACGACGCTGCGGATCGGCCACAGCGCGGGGATCGAGCTGTTCCAGTACGAGTCGCCGGGGCAGCGGCACGACGCGCCGCGGAACTCGGACTTCTCCGGGCACCACATCGCCTTCTACGTCACCGACATCCAGGCCGCGGTCGACTACATGGACTCGCGCGGCGTCGACCGCCTGTTCGGCCCGTTCACGCTGACCGGCGGCCCTGCGGCCGGCCAGTCGATCAACTACTTCCGGACGCCGTGGGGCTCGTTCTTCGAGCTCATCAGCTACCCGAACGGGATGGCGTACCAGCAGGTGCCGAGCGTGCACCCGCTCTGGTCGCCGAAGCAAAACGGCCTCGACTCCGTCGTCACCAAGGTGCCGGGGCTGCTCGGCGTCGACCACGTCGGGATCACCGTGCCGAACATCGGGATCGCCGCAGCGTGGCTCGAGGACAATCTCGGCTTCACGAATCCGCTGACGTTCGGCCCGTTCCGCGATGACACCGGCGACTTCATGACGCAGCTCGTCGGTGTCGATCCGCGCGCGGTCGTGAACGAGATCCGGATGCTCCGCGGCGGCAACGGCCCGGGCATCGAGCTCTTCGACTACTACGCCCCCGACCAGGATCAGTCGTTCCGCCGGAACTCCGACTGGTTCGGCCACCACGTCGCGCTCTACGTCCGTCACATCGAGAAGGGCGTCGAGACGCTCCAGGCGCGTGCGCACTCGAAGCTCGACGGGCCGCTCACGCTCACCGCCGGGCCGGCGGCCGGTCAGTCGATCAACTACTTCCAGACGCCGTTCGGCACGAACGTCGAGCTGATCAGCTACCCGCACGGGATGGCGTACGAGGCGACCGCGCCGGTCCCGCTGTGGGATCCGCGCGACAACCACCCGTAGTCAGCGAGCGGTCGGCAGCGATTCGTAGGCGCCGATGTCCGGGTCCGCGTCCCGGCGTCGGCCGCTGAAGTCGAGCGGCGGCGCGAGGTCGCGGTTCGCCGCGCCGATGACGATCGACTCGGCGTTCGGCCGTCCTTCCGCGTCGAGGTCGGCGTCGCCGACGTAACCGTCGTGCTGGCAGTTGATGCCGGTCATGACGATGTTCGCGAGGAACTGCTGCGCTGTCGCACAGACCGGCCAGTGGGTGCGGAGCAGCGCGATGATGTTGTTGGCGATGATCGGCCGCTTCCAGAGCGGGATGCCGCCGTAGGCCGAGCTCATCCGGATCGAGCCCTCGTAGCCGTCCCGCCGCCGGTAGCCGGTGAGGATCGTGTTGTTGATCACCCGCGCGTAGTACGGCAGCCGCTTCGACTCGCGCGCACCGATCACCATCGCCACGCGTGCCCGATAGCCGGGCAGAACAGGATCGGTGCCGACGAAGACGTTGTTCACGATCGTCGCGTAGTCGACGTCGTCGGTGATGTAGAGCTGTGCTCCGCCGGCGCGATAGATGCCGAAGTGGTTGCGCTCCACCCGTAGGTGCTGTCCGGCGAACAGCTGGACGAGGTCGTTGTGCCGGCAGCGGTAGCTCGTGATGTGATGGCACGGCAGTGCGCGGTCGAACCGGTTGTCGCGGATCGTCAGCCAGCTCCCGAAGCGCCCGTGGACGAAGTCGCAGCCGTGGCAGTCGTGGAAGCGGTTGTGCTCGATCACGACGCTGTCGGCGCCGCGGTTCATCAGGATGCAGTTCGCGAAGTCGCGCGACCGGTCACCGCAGTGGGTGAACGTGCTGTCGTGGATGTGGACGTTGTGCGCGGACGCGATGAAGATCGACGCGCTGTTCCACGTGCCTTCCGCCGTGACGGTGAGGGCGCCGAGGTCGATGTTGCTCGCGCCGTCGAGCTCGAGCTCGGCGTCGCCCGCGACGGGCCCGATGCGGAGGTTGCCGATCGAGACGTTGCGGGTGCGGAAAAGCTCGAAGCGGCCGACGCGGACGTCGCCGTCGCCGACGACGCGGAGCGGTCGCTTTCCGCGCGGACCGAGGCTCAGCGACGCGTAGGCGCCCGGTCGGAGCACGATCGTGCCGCCGCTCCGGCGCAGCTTCGCGGCGGCGTGCGTGAAGCCCTTCGCGTTCCGGACCGTGATCGTGCGCGGCTTCGCCGCAGCCGCCGAGGATCCGGCGAGCGCAAGCGCTGCCAGCAGAAGAACGAGCCGACCCACGGGCGGGAGCCTACCTCTGGATCTGCGCGAGCTCGTGCTCGAGCTCGGCGAGCTCGCGCCCGCCCGCCATCAGCCGCGTCAGCTCCTGCTGGTCGATCTCGCCCTTCGCATAGCTGCCGAGGCTCTGCCCACGGTTCAGCAGGACGAAGCGGTCGCCGACCGGGAACGCGTGGTGCGGGTTGTGCGTGATGAAGATCACCGCGACGCCTCGGTCGCGCGCCTGCAGGACGTACCGCAGGACGACGCCGGCCTGCTTGACGCCGAGCGCCGACGTCGGCTCGTCGAGGATGAGCACCCGCGCGCCGAAGTAGACCGCGCGCGCGATCGCAACCGACTGCCGCTCGCCCCCGGACAGCGTGCCGACGGGCTGGTCGGGGTCGCGGATCGCGATTCCCATCTCGCTCAGCTCGCGGCGCACGATCTGCTTCGCCTGCGCCGAGTCGAGCCACTCGAGCGGGCCGATCCGCTTCCGGGGCTCCGCGCCGAGGAAGAAGTTCCGCCAGATCGACAGCAGCGGCACCATCGCGAGATCCTGGTAGACGGTGGCGATCCCCTTCGCCCGCGCGTCGCGCGGCGACGAGAAGCGCACGTCCTCCCCGTCGACGAGCAGGCGGCCGTCGTCGTGCTGGTGCACACCGGAGAGGATCTTGATGAGCGTCGACTTGCCGGCGCCGTTGTCGCCGAGGATGCACGTGACCTCGCCGGCGTCGACGTGCGTCGAGACGTCGTTCAACGCGATGATGTTCCCGTACCGCTTCGAGATCGATTCGACTTCGAGCAGATGCGGCGGCGTGTTCATCTCGTCTTCTGGGCGCGGTTGCGAACGAAGAGATTGAGGAGGACGGCTGCGAACAGGATCGCGCCCTGGAACGTGTACGTCCAGTTCGAGTCCCACTGCGCATCGACGATGCCGAGCTGCACCATGCCGAGCATCGCCGCGCCGAAGAACGCGCCGATGACCGAGCCGAAGCCGCCGGTGAGCAGGCAGCCGCCGACCACGGCGCAGATGATGAAGATGAACTCGAGCCCGATTCCCTCCTTCGCCTGCATCGAGCGGAGCTCGAGCGCCTCGATGACGCCCATCAGCGCAGCGGTGCCGGAGGTCATCATGAACAGCAGGATCTTCGTCCGAGCGACCGGCACGCCGACGTTGCGCGCGGCGTTCGGGTCGCCGCCGGCGCTGTAGATCCAGTTGCCGAAGCGCGTCTTGGCGAGGATCCACGCGCCGACCAGGGTCAAGCTGATCCACCACAGCACCTTCACCTTGAATGCGTACTGCGTCAGGTCGGTGGCGAACAGGTGGCGTGCGGAGGCGAAGCCGTCCGCGGAGTCGATGTCCTGGATCGCGGTCGTGCCGGTGAGCTTGAGCGTGCCTGCGGCGTTCACGCCCTGGAGGACGAAGAACGTCGCGAGCGTGACGATGAAGCTCGGCAGCCGCGTGCGCACGACGGTGTAGCCGTTGAGCAGGCCGACGAGGAGCCCGAACAGGAGCACGAGCGCGATCGCCGGCCAGATGTTCATGTGCGCGTGCGTCGCGAGGTAGCCGAGCAGGAGACCGGAGCTGCCGATCATCACGCCGGCGGAGAGGTCGAACTCGCCGCCGATCATCAGGAGCGCGACCGGGACGGCGACGATGCCGTACTGGGCCGCCTGGTCGGTCCAGCCGGCGGCGATCGCCGGGTCGCCGAGCCAGTTGACGCCGCGGGCGAAGTAGCCGAACGCGAGGAAGACGCCGACGGCGCCGAGGAAGGCGCCGATGTCGGGCCGCGTCAGCATGCGCTTGAGCACCCCGATCTGAACGAGGCGCTCGTCGCGTTCGCGTGCCGGGGGTGCTGCGGTCTGTGCCATTCGACCGGCGGGTGGACGGCCTCGCGGCCGCCCACCCGAGTGGCTGCGTTAGCGCGTTCCCTTTGCGGCGAGCGCTGCGACCCTGGCGGCGTTCGCCTTGTTGATGATCCCCGGCCCGGTCAGCACCGGCTGGCCGTTGCCGACGGTGTTGAGGTTCGTCTTGAAGAGCATCGCGAAGACGACGGGCAGGTAGCCCTGCAGGTACTGCTGCTGATCGATCGCGAACAGCATCCGCCCGGCCTGGATCTCCTTGATCGAGCCGCCGACGTCGAACGTCCCGGCCTTCGTCCCCTTCGGGAGGACGTCGAGGCACGGGATCGTCACGTCCGGGTCGAGCCCGAGGAACGCGTCGAGGCTCTTGTCGGCCTTGAAGGCCGCCTGAACCTTCGCCTTCGTGCCCGGGATGTCGGACTTCGCGTCCGGGATCGTCAGCGTCTTCACCTTCGCGCCTCCGAGCACCGACTTCACGCCTGCCGCGCGTTGCGTCAGGCCGACGTTCGACGCCTCGTGGATGACGATCAGCACCTTCTTCACGCCGGCGGCCTTGAACTGCTTGCCGGCGCCCTGGCCCGCGACGTCCTCGGTCTGCCCGACGTGCACCTCGTACGTCGGCAGCGTGTCGAACGAGCCGAGGCCGGAGTTGACGGTGATGATCTCGATCCCCTTCTTCGACGCCTTCGTCAGCGGATCCTTGAGCGCGCTCGCGTCCGGCACCGAGGTCGCGATCACCTGCGCGCCCGCGCCGATCGCCGCGTTGATGCCCGCGACCTGCTTCGCGACGTCGTTGTTCGCGTAGACCTGGGTGACACTGACCCCGCGGCTCTTCATGTCCTTCGCCGCCTGGTCGACGCCCTTCTTGAAGACCGACCAGAACGAGCCTGTGTCGCCGTGCGTGACGACCGCGACCTTGATCCCCGCCGCGTCCGTCGCGCCGAGCGCGGCCGCGGCGCGCGGCCCGAGCAGCGTCACTCCCGCAGCTGCCATTCCCCCGCTCACGAGTAGACCGCGGCGTGAGAGCTGGAGCTCCTCTTCCATCCTGTGCCCCTCCTTCATGGGTGACCCGGTTTCTGCGATTCTCACCCTTCGGCGCTCGCCGGTCTAGTGGCGGCCGTTCCGGTTCCGAACGGAGAGAGGCAAGGCAAGTGAGAGTCACCCAACGGAGCAGGAGGAGCTCTCATGGCCACACTCGGGCAGTTAGGCGAAGCCGTCACGGAACAGTTGCACGAGCGGGTCGACCGGCTCGTGTCGGCAGTCGAGAACGAGACGCCGGACTTCACGGAGATCGCGAACGTTGCAGACGCCGTCGCCGAGTTCGCCCACACGATCGGCGATGTCTACCTCGATCTCGAGCGCAGGCTGCTGGGCGGGCTGGAAGGCGACGACGGCGAGCGTCCGGGAGCGCAGAGCGACTCGTCGACGGTCGACGTGACGAAGGAAGAGCTTCTCGAGCTGGCCCGCGAGCTGCATGTCGAGGGTCGCTCGTCGATGACGAAAGAGGAGCTTGCGCAGGCGGTCGAGGCAGAGGAGAGCGTGACAAAGGACGAGCTGCTCGAACGTGCGCGCGACGCTCAGATCGAGGGTCGCTCGTCGATGACGAAGGAGGAGCTCCGCGACGCGCTCCACGAAGCCGGCGCGTAGCGCCCGGTACCAGCGAAAGGAAGCCGGCGCTCTTCGTGCGGCGCGCCCTCCCGAGTACGAACTCGGCTTCGCCTTCTGGTTTCGGTCGACGGGGGCTGGGGCCGCCTGGAACGGCTCGTCGACGCGGGCGTCACCATCCAACAGCAACCAGCGCACCCAGACCGGAACCCCGTTTGCGACCTCCGGCTAGTCCGACTGAGGGTCCCCGCCGCGGCCTCTCGTCGAACGCTCGATGATCCGCTCGGCAAGTGCCGAGTGGCGGCGTCGTTGTTCGCCTCTTGCGACCGCCAGGGCAACGGCCCTGGGTTCGCCTGCGAGGACGCAGAGCTTCTGCGCGCGTGTCACAGCGGTGTAGAGGAGGGCGCGGGAGAGCATCACGTTGTAGCTGCTCGACCACGGTGCGACCACGGCCGGGAACTGCGAGCCTTGCGCGCGGTGGACGGTCAGCGCCCAGGCGAGGGTGTAGGTCTCGAGCGTGTCGGCCGGTATGACGATTTCGCGCTCACCGTCGTCGAGTGAGAGCCGCACGTCGCCTTCTTCTTCGTCCCACGCGACGATGAATGCGACCTCGCCGTTCATGACCTCTCGCCCGGCGGTGTAGTCGTTCTTGGTCTGGACGATTCGGGAGCCGAGGCGCAATCCGCTCGCCGGTCGGACGAGCGGCCGGTCGCCGGGATTGAGGCGGCGCTCGAGCTCGTCGTTGAGCGCATTCAGCCCCGCGGGTCCGCGGCGCATCGGTACCAGCGTCATGACATCGGTGCGAGGATCGAGCCCGTAGCGTGCGGGGATCCGTTCGCAGGCGAGCTCGAGGACGGTCTGCACCATCGATTCCGGCGTCTGCCGCGAGATGAAGAAGAAGTCCTCGTCGAAGTCCGAATCCGGGCCGAGTGCTGCGCGAGCGTCATCGGTCGACAGGAATGGGAGTTCGCCGCCGTTGATCCTTCTGGCGCTCTGGATGATCAGCGATCGTGCCGCCTGCCGGTAGATGGCGGTCAGATGGACGCGCGGCACGATCCCGCACGCGACGAGATCGGCGAGCACGCGCCCAGGCCCGATCGGTGGAAGCTGGTCCGTGTCGCCGACGAGCAGGACGAAGCAGTCGCCCGCGGCCCGGAACAGGGCGTCGGCAAGCTCGAGGGAGAGCATCGACGCCTCGTCAACGATCACGAGGTCGTAGTCCTTCGAGAGAGGCCTGTCCTCGTTCCGCTGGAATCCGCCCTCGTTCGGCGAGTACGCGAGGGCTCGATGGATGGTCATCGCGTCGTGCCCGGTGAGATCGCGCATCCGCCGTGCGGCTTTCCCGGTCGGCGCGCAGAGCAGCACGCGTCGGTGCGCGGCCCGCGCGATCTCGACGAGCGCCCGTTGCGTGTGCGTCTTCCCCGCCCCCGGCAAGCCGGTGAGCAGCACGAGCCGCCGCGTTCGCACGAGCTCGACGACCGACCACTGCTCGTCCGAGACGTCGACCGTCGGCCTGATCGGCTGTGCGAAGAGCTCTGCCGGCCGGGCACCGGCGCGCCTCGCGAGATCCGCCGCCAGTCGGCACTCGATCTCCCAGAGCTCGGTCCGATAGAGGCGGTCGCCGTCGACCACCACCACGCCGTCGGCGACGAGCGCCCGTACCGCTGACTCGAGGGGATCGGGATCTCCGATTCCGAGGATCCGCCCGGCCCGCTGCCACAGCTCGTCCAGCGGCACGAACGTATTGCCGTCCGACTCCGCCTCGTCGAGCACGAACCGCAACCCGGCTCGCAGCCGTTGGGGATCGTCAAGCTCGATCCCGAGCGAGCGCGCGATCTCGTCGGCGATCTTGAACCCGACGCGAGGCAACTCGATCAGCCGATACGGCTCCTGGGTCAGCACCGCGACGACGTCGTCCCCGTACTCGCGCACCAGCCTCCCCGCGAGTCCGGCGCTGATCCCGTGCGAGAACAAGAACGCCTCGACCTCGCGCACGGTCGCAACCTCACGCCAGGCCGCGATCGCGCTCTCGACAGCCTTGGCCGAGATCGGCCGCCCCGACCGTGTCCGCACTTCGCGCAGCTGCTCCGGATCACGGTCGAGCTCGCGGAAGACGTCGTCGGCGTCGAAATGGCTGACGATCGCACGCGCGAACGCCGGCCCGATCCCCGGCACACGGTCGATCAACCAGCGCATCACACCCTCGGCGGTCTGCGGCAGTGACACGCGGAAGTTCTCGACGGCGAACTGCCACCCGTACTTCGGATGCCGCGAGAACCGACCCGTGCAGACCAGCTCCTCGCCGGCGGCCACATGCCCGAGCGGCCCCGCGAGCGTGATCGACACCGCATCCTCGGCGCCCGGCACCGTCGCCGCCCAGACCGCGAATTCCAGGTCCGGCGACACGTACCGCGGCCCAGAGGCGGCGAGCGTGGCCACGAGCTCCCGAACGTCCGCGTCCACCGGCGGCGCTGAATGGTCGACTTCGCTGATGTCCGCGACGATAGAGACGCGGACCCCGGGCGCGGCGCGTGTCCGCCTTGCAGCGGTCGATACATCGTGTTACCGCCGCGCCGGCGCTTCGGCGTCGACGGCCGCCCGACTCGTCCTCACCGAGCCGCAGCACAGAGCCTCGCTACCGTGCGCTGCCTCCATGGAGACTCGCTCGGACATCCGTAACGTCGCGATCGTCGCGCACGTCGATCATGGGAAGACGACGCTCGTCGACGCGCTCCTCTGGCAGGCCGGCTCGTTCCGTGAGAACCAGGACGTCGCCGAGCGTGTGCTCGACTCGATGGACCTCGAGCGGGAAAAGGGCATCACCATCCTCGCGAAGAACACCGCAGTCCGCGTCGGCGACGTGAAGGTGAACATCGTCGACACGCCGGGCCACGCCGATTTCGGCGGCGAGGTCGAGCGCGGTCTGACGATGGTGGACGGCGTGCTCCTGCTGGTCGACGCGTCGGAGGGGCCGCTGCCGCAGACGCGCTTCGTTCTCCGCAAGGCGCTCGAGGCACGGCTGCCGGTCGTGCTCGTGGTGAACAAGATCGATCGCGATGACGCGCGCCCGGAGGAGGTCGTGAACGAGGTCTACGAGCTGTTCCTCGACCTCGACGCAGACGAGTCGCAGATCGAGTTCCCGATCGTGTACGCGAACGCGCGCGCCGGGAAGGCGGGCCTGAGCGCGACCGACCTCGCGGACGACCTGCAGCCGCTCGTCGACACGCTGCTCGAGACCGTGCCGGCGCCGAGCTTCGACCCGGCGCACTCACTGCAGGCGCTCGTCACGAATCTCGACGCGTCGCCGTACGTCGGACGGCTCGCGCTCTGCCGCATCCGGCACGGCACGCTGAGGAAGGGACAGCAGATCGCGTGGTGTCGCGCCGGCGGCACGATCGAGCTCGCACGGGTCAGCGAGCTCTACGTCACCGACGCCCTCGAGCGTGTGCCGGCCGACGAGGCGGGGCCGGGGGAGATCGTCGCGATCGCCGGACTTCCAGACGTGACGATCGGAGAGACGATCGCCGACCCGGACGATCCGCGCCCGCTCCCCGTCACCGCCGTCGACGAGCCGAGCCTCGCGATCACGATCGGCATCAACACCTCGCCGCTCGCGGGCATGGACGGGCACAAACTCACCGCGAGCATGGTCAAGCAACGGCTCGACCAGGAGCTCGTCGGCAACGTGTCGCTGCGCATCAACCCGACGCAGCGGCCGGACACATGGGAGGTTCAAGGCCGCGGCGAGCTGCAACTCGCCGTGCTCGTCGAGCTGATGCGCCGTGAAGGGTTTGAGCTCACGGTCGGAAAGCCGGAGGTGCTCACCCGCGAAGTCGACGGCAAGACGCACGAACCCGTCGAACGCGTCGCGATCGACATCCCTGAGGACTACATCGGCGTCGTGACGCAGCTGCTCGCGCTGCGCAAGGGCCGACTGCAACAGATGGTCAATCACGGCACCGGCTGGGCGCGGATGGAGTACCTCGTCCCGGCACGGGGTCTGATCGGCTTCCGCACCGAGTTCCTCACCGAGACACGCGGCACTGGGATCCTCCACCACATGTTCGAGAGCTGGGAGCCCTGGCACGGCGAGCTGCGCACACGCCCGACCGGCGCGCTCGTCTCAGACCGCCGCGGCACCGCGACCGGCTTCGCGATCCTCAACCTCCAGGAGCGCGGCTCGCTGTTCATCAAACCCGGCGACGAGCTCTACGAAGGGATGATCATCGGCGAAAACTCGCGCGCCGAGGATCTCGACGTGAACGCCGCGAAAGAGAAGAAGCTCACCAACATCCGCAGCTCGACCGCCGAGGAGCTCGTCCGGCTCATCCCGCCCCGGCCGCTCTCACTCGAACAGGCGCTCGAGCTGATCCGCGACGACGAGTGCGTCGAGGTGACGCCGACCTCGATCCGGCTCCGCAAGGTGGAACTCAGCGCACAGACGCGGCAGACCGCAGCCTCGCGCGCGAAGCGCGCGGCGGCGTCGGTCCGCACGTGATGGGCGGTACTGGGCCCGAACCCGATGACTCCCAACCTGTCGATCTCGACTCGGTGATCGTCAGGCTGGGGGTCGTGCGCGTGCTTCCAGGTCGAACGCCATGAGGACGGCATCGACGAAGTCACCACCGCGGGCGTAGTGCGCCTTGCGAATGCCCTCGCGCTCGAACCCGAACTTCTCGTAGAGCAGAATCGCGGGCTCGTTCCACGGGAAGACGTGGAGTTCGAGCTTCCGGACTCCGGCGCTGAGGGACCAGGCGACGGCGGCTTCGAGTAGCGCCCAGCCGACGCCCTGGCGGCGCGCGTCGGCTGCGACCATCAGGCCCAGGTCGGCGACATGCGATGACGCGGGATGGGTGTCGCGGGCGAGCGAGAGGCGGCCGACGATCGCACCGTCGCGCGAGCGTTCCGCCACGAACAACGCTGCGTGGGGATAGCGGCGTACGGCCTTCAGGTACCGGCGCTCTTCACCGACGCTCCGCCACTCGCCGTCCGTCGTGATCAACCAGCCGCCCGGTTCGGCGCTCACGGCTTCGGCCAGGCGGACCAGGGCTTCGGCGTCGCCCGGTTCCGCAGGGCGCACGACGAAGTCACGCTCCGTCACGGGGCGCCGCCTCGGCGCGGGTCACCGGCTGCGGCGAGAGAGCCGTCCGGGAGAACTTCGACGGCGTTGGTGCCGCCGAAGAACAGGTTGCGGTCTCGCCACGCCACGACGTCCCGGGCAGGAGAAGCATCGGCGCCCGGTTCCGCGTGCGTCTCCCGTGCTTCGTAGTGCACGCGGGGAGCATCGACTGCAGAGCGGACATCCATGTCGCGGGACACGACGTTGTTGACGACCTGGAGGATCGCGCCGCGGAGGCGGTTCGAGCCGGCCGAGCCGATGACGAGGCGCGGGCGGCCGTCCGAAAGAAGAAGTGACGGAGACATCATCGAGGTCAGGCGCTCGCCGGGAAGGGTCGAGCCGACCGCGAGGTCGGCCTCGCCGAGCATGTTGTTCAGGTGGATGCCGGTGCCGGGGACGACGACGCCGCTGCCCGAGCCCAGCGACGACGAATAGGACGCGACGTTGCCGTCGGCGTCGACGACCGAGATGTGCGTCGTGCCGCCGACGTCGACGACGGTCCTCGCCGCTTCCATCGCCTGCATCGCCTCGACGACCGTCCGGCCGCGCTCCAGCGCATCCAGCCCCGTCGCGATCAGGCGGCCGCCGCTCGACGGCGGCGGGTTCGTCCGGAACTCGTGGCCCCTATGCAACACTGACAGCGGCTCGCGCTCGATCACCTCGTACGCGCCGAGATCCTCGAGCGTCAGCGGGACGTGCGCGCAGATCGCGCGTGCGAGGTCGCCGGAGTAGAGCTGTTCGACGCCGTCCACGGCGAGCAGCTCCAACGTCGACGCGAGATCCGGGAACGCCATTCGACCGCCGGAACGGCGGGTGTACATCGCGGCGCCCTCGGGCGAGTGCTTCAGCAGCGGGTCGAGGATGTCCAGGAGATACGTCGCGACCGGTGTCAGCTCGAAGCCGTCGCGCGCCGACGAGACGGCCCGCGCAAACAGCGACCGCCACGGCAACCGGCCCCAGCGGCGATGCGCCTCCGCAAGGCCGAGAGGAACCCCGGGCACGGCGACCGCCGCCGGCCCCGTGTGGAACACCTGCTGGGTGTCGCCGTCGAAGTCCACGGCCAGCGCCAGGAGCTCGTCGCGCCCCAAGAAGCTCCGCGGGACGGTGACGAAGAAGTCCAGCAACGCCGAGCGGCCGCCGAAATGCGCCAGCAGGAAACCCCCGCCGCCCGGCCCGGTCAGCGGCGACTCGACGACCCAGGAGACGAACGCCGCCGCGCAGCACGCGTCGACGGCGGTGCCGCCCCGATCGAGCACGTCCTGCCCCGCGGCCGCGGTCAGCGGATGCCCGGCTGCGATCGCCCCGCCCACGCACCTGAGCGTAATCCGACCGCGTTGAAGAGCAATGAAGCGCGCGCTCCTGGCCCTCGGCTCCCTCGCGATTCTCGGGGTCGGCGCCTACTTCAGCCGGCACGCCCTCGGCGACGCCGTCCACGCGATCCGCAGCGCCGACCCGAACTGGCTCGCTGTCGCTGCGGCGGGGTTCATCGGAGCGACCGCAGCCGCCGCCGGCTCCTGGTGCTGCGCGGTCGGCCTCGCGGGGGGCGAGACGAGCCTGATCGACGGCTGCGCACGGTACGGCGCCGGCAGCCTCGTCAACACCTTCGTTCCCTTCCGCGCCGGCGACGCCGTCCGGATCGCGCTCTTCAGCCGCTGCGTCCCGCACCAGCGCAGAGTCAGAGCGACGACCGGCGCCTTCGCGGCGATCGGCGCGGCGCGGGCGGCCGTGCTCACGGCGCTCGTCGCGGCCGGCGCCGTCGCGGGCGCGATCCCGCTCTGGCCGCTCGCCGTTCTCGTCGGCCTCGTCGCCCTGGCCGCAGGAACGGCTTACATCGCCCGCGGCCACGACGCCGGGCATCTCCTCGACGCGTTCAAGGCACTGGATGCGAAAACGGCCCCGAAGCTGATCGCCTGGATGGCCGCCTCGACCGTCTGCCGCTACTTCGCCGCCGCCGCAGCCTGCGCGAGCCTGGGCATCCGCGAGGCCTTCGCGGCCGCGATCATCATCCTCCCCGCGCTCGACCTCGCCGGCCTCTTCCCCGTCACGCCGGGCAACGTCGGCCTCACCTCGGGCGCGATCGCGGTCGCCCTCAAGGCCCACGGCATCGCCTTCGACGACGGGCTCGCCGCCGGAATCGCCTTCCACGCGGTCGAGACCGGGGTCGGTCTCCTCTTCGGGATCTTCGCGCTCGTCTGGCTCGCGCCTGCGATCACCACCCGCACTCGATTAACCTCTCCCACGTGAAGGCGGTCATCGTTGTCTTCGCGGCCGCGCTGATCCTCGCCGCACCCGCCGGCGCGAGCGACTTCCAGGGACACCACCAGCAGGTCTTCCGCGTCGTCGTCGTGCCGGGCCTGTCGCTGGGCGACCTGCCGCAGCTCGCGACCGAGGGCGCGGTCGGGCTGCTCGTCCCGAACGCCGGCCCGAAGACGAGCCAGGCGCAGGCGTTCGCGGGGATGGTGCGCGGGATCCTCTACAACACGCGGCTGCCGCGGCCGCACGACAACGTGCTCATCCGCGTCAAGCAGTCGCTCCGCATTCCGACGCACGGGCCGGTGATCGTGATCGGGCTGCCACCCGCGGAGAAGACGAACAACTCGCGGCGCTACCCGATCGCCGTGATCGGTCACGGCTACCACGGCCTGCTCATCTCGAGCCTGACGCAGATCCCGGGGCTCGTCTCGATGGCGGACGTCGCGCGCACCGCGCTGCAGACGCCGCACGCGCTCGACTGGCGGCGGGACGACGGCGCGGTCGCGAGCTCGTACCGGCTCGAGTCGCAGATCGAGGTCGCGCGGACGACGACGATGCCGACGTCGGTGCTCGTCCTCTCGCTGATGGTCTTCATCGCGCTGCTGATTCCCGCCGGTGCGCCGGCCGCAGTCGGGGCGGCGCTGCTCGCGAACCTCTTGCTCGGCATCCACCCGACCGGCGACACGGCGTCGCGTGTCGCGCTCGTCGGCGCGTGCACGGTCGCCGGCGCGCTGCTCGGCCCGCGTCGGAAGACCTTGCTCGGGCTGTCACTCGCCGGCGTGCTGCTCGCGTACGGCGTGACGATGGTCGTGCAGCCGTGGTCGCTCTCGCTCGCGCCGATCGGACCGGAGCTGACGAGCCGCTTCTTCGGGATCTCGAACCTGCTCGAGACGCTCCTGCTCGTGCCGGCGATCCTCGCCGCGAAGCTCCTGACGGAGCGCTTCGGCTGGACGGCGTTCTTCGCCGTCGGCGGGCTCGCGCTCGCAGTGATCGCGGAGAACCGGCTCGGCTCGGACGGCGGCGGTGCCGTCGTGCTCGGCGTCGTGTTCGCGCTGCTCGCGGTGCGGCTGGCCGGCTGGCGGAAGCGGACCGCGATTCCCGCGCTCGGCGTCTCCGGCCTCGTCGTGCTCGTGCTCGCGAACCTCGACGTCGCGACGAACTCGCAAGACCATCTCGCCGGCGCGTTGCACGGCGGGATCAACGGTCTCGCGGACGTCGCGGCAAACCGCGTCCCGCTCGCCTACGAGCGGATGATCCACCAGTGGTGGCTGATGATCCCCGGCTTCTTCGCCGTCGTCGTCGGGATCGCCGCCGCCCGCTACGCGGCGACGCGCGCCGAACGCGCCGCGGCGTTCGCACTCTGCGGCGGGATCGTCGCGTCCCTGCTCATCAACGACTCCCCCGGGCCGGTGATGATCGGAGGCTTGACGGCCGTCTTCACGATGGAGGGCGGGCTGCTGCACCGGTACCTGACGACGCCGGTGCTCCGGCGCGTCCTCGCGCCGGCGCCCGCGCTCGAGCAGTGAGCCTGCGCCGCGAGG
>DATCJJ010000042.1:0-2450 GCA_036562845.1 Gaiellaceae bacterium
GTCATCCGCGGCGGGTCGTGGATGAACCTCAGGTTTCAGGTGCGCACGAGCGAGCGGCTCCACGGCGACCCGACGGGCTGGTCGTGCTTCGCCACCGGCTTTCGCTGCGCAGCCTCGTCGTAGTCGCGCAGATCACAGCCCAATCGCGTGCGCGTATCTCGCGTGCGTCTGCAGATCCCGCCCGAGCCAGTCGACGAGCGAACGAAACCCTTCGGCGAGGCTCCAGCGCGGCCGCCAGCCAAGCCGGCTGTGGATCCGCGTGCAGTCCGCTACCCACGCCGTCGTGTCGGTTGTTCGCGACGGCATCGTCGACCAGCGCGGTCCTTCGTCGATCGCGAGCTCCCGGCGCGCGAGCTCGACCAGCTCGGCGAGTGAGGTCTGGGTGCCGCTGCCGACGTTGAGGACGGTGCCGCGCTCGAGGTCTGTCGCGCGAGCGGCGCGGACGAACGCCTCACAGACGTCGTCGACGAAGACGAAGTCGAGTGCCGTCCGCGGATCGCCGAGCGGAGGCAGCCGCCGTTGCAGACCGAACGTCGCGAGGGTCGGCATCAGGCGATTGGGTTCTTCCCAAGGTCCGTAGGTAGAGCAAAGGCGCAGCGTTACGACGTGGACGCCGCGATCCAGCGCCACTGCCCGCGCGTACCGAGTCGTCGCAGCCTTGCTGACGGCATAGGCGCCGTTCGGCTCGATCGGCTCCAGCTCGTGCGCGGGATGGTCCTTGAAGCCGTACTCCGAGGCGGAGCCCGCCTGGACGAATGCCTCGAAGCCGCATGCACATGCCATGTCCAGGAGCTCGGCCGACGCCACCGTGTTGGTCGTGACGATCGCGTCGCTATCCGTCTGCCACGAATAGGCGCCATGGGCAGCGAGATGGAACAGCCAGTCGGGTCGAGCGCTGTCGAGCGTGGCCTGGAGCGCCGCGGCGTCGCGCAGCTCGAGCTCGTGGAGCGTGATCTCGCGGCGAATCGCCTCCAGCCGCCATGCGTCGGCGCCCGGACGCACGACGGCGTGCACCGCGTGGCCGTCCCGCAGGAGCCGCCGGCAGAGATTCGCGCCGACGAAGCCGCCGGCGCCGGTGACGAGCGCGCGGGGCGCCACGGGTCAGGCGGGGACGAGTCGTCGAGCCGCCAGCGCGGACTCGACCGTGCCTGCAATCGCGGCCGCGGAGAGACCGAAGTGCTGCTCGAGAAACGCCTGGGACCCCGTCATCCCGCGTGGCAGATCTTCGATGCCGCAACGCCGCAACCGAGTCGAGAGGCCGTGCTCGGCAATCACTTCGGCGACGAGCGTGCCGAGCCCGCCATCGACGAAATGCGACTCGACGGTCACGGCGAGGGGTATGTCGGAGAGGAAATCGGCGAGGTCCTCGGCTGGGGACGGATTGAAACTCTCCACCACGGCCACCGCCGCGTCGACGCCATCCGCTGCCAGTTGATCGGCAGCGCTCAAGGCGCCGGCTACGATCGGGCCGAGCGCGATGAGTGCTACGTCGCGGCCGGCGCGCAGTCGCGTCAGCCGCCCGAGCTCGAAGTCCTCCTCGAGGCCGGGAAGCGGGGGGCCGCCCTTCGAGACGCGATAGTAAATCGGCCGCCGTAGCTCGTACGTCTGCGCCAGCGCACTCCGCGCGTGCGCGGTGTCGGCCGGGACGACGACCGTCAGTCCCCGCTGCAGGCGCAACACGCCGACGTCCTCGAGCGCGTAGTGCGTCGCGCCGTTGTTGCCGTACTCGAATCCTCCGCCCACCCCGACGATCCGCACTGGCAGCTGGTGGAGAACCGGGCCGTTGCGGATGAACTCGTACGGTCGCATCGACGCGAACGTCGCGATCGAATAGACGAACGGGATCATCCCCGATTCCGCGAGCCCGGTCGCCACGCCGATCATGTTCTGCTCCGCGACGCCGACGTTGTAGAACCGGTCCGGAAAGCGGTCGCTGAACGACTCGAGCACACCGAACCCGAGGTCGCCCGTCAGCAGGACGATGCGCGGGTCGCGCTCCGCCAGCTCGGCAAGCGTCTCGACGAACTCGGCTCTCATGACGCAGCGCTCGTGACCTCGGCGACGGCGGACGCGAACTGCTCCTCCGACATCGGCCAGTAGTGCCAGGCGGTCTGATCCTCCATGAAGGAGACGCCATGTCCGAGGATCGTCCGCGCGAGCACCACGTGCGGGCGCGGCGAGGCGCGGTCGAGCGACTCGAGGAGGTCGCGCAGGCCGTCGGCGTCGTGGCCGTCGACCTCGTACACCAACCACCCGAAGGCTCGCCAGCGCGACCCGAGGGGCTCCAGGTCGATGACCTCGCGGGAACGACCCAACGCCTGCTGTCCGTTCGCGTCGACGATCGCGACGAGCGAGCCGAGGCGCTGGTGCGCCGCGAACATCGCCGCCTCCCAGACCGATCCCTCGTTCAGCTCCGCATCGCTCAGCAGCACGAACGTACGCCGAGGCGA
>DATCJJ010000055.1:0-21139 GCA_036562845.1 Gaiellaceae bacterium
GGCCGCCACAAGGTGATTGCGCGCTACCGCAGCTATCACGGCGCGACCGCCGGCTCGATCACGCTGACGGGCGATCCGCGGCGCTGGCCGGCCGAGCCGGGCATCCCCGGCGTCGCGCGCATCTTCGACCCGTATACCTACCGCTGCCCGGCGGGCCATCCCGATCCGTGCCCCGTGTGCAGCGGCGCGCCGCACCTCGAGGAGATCCTCCAGTACGAAGGCGCGCACACGGTCGCCGCGGTGATCCTCGAGACCGTGACGGGGACGAACGGGATCATCGTCCCGCCGGACGGCTACCTGCAGTCGATCCGCGAGGTGTGCGACCGGCACGGGATCCTGCTGATCGCCGACGAGGTGATGGCCGGATTCGGCCGCACCGGCACATGGTTCGGCGTCGACAACTGGGGCGTCGTCCCCGACATCATCACGATGGCGAAGGGGATCAACTCCGGCTACATCCCGCTCGGGGCGATGGCGATCCGGCAGCCCATTGCGGAGTGGGTGCGCGACAAGATGTTCTCGGGCGGCCTCACGTACAGCGGGCACCCGCTCGCGTGCGCGGTCGGCGTCGCGTCGATCGAGGCGTTCCGTGAGGAGGGCATCGTCGAGCACGCGGCGGAGATGGGCGGCGCCTTCCACGATGCGCTGCACGGGCTCGCGGAACGGCATCCGTCGATCGGCGAGGTGCGCGGGCTCGGCTGCTTCTGGGGGCTCGAGCTCGTACGCAACCGCGAGACCCGCGAGATGCTCGTCCCGTTCAACGCGGGCGGCGAGGCCGCGGCACCCGTCGCGCGGCTCGTCAAGGCGGCGGCCGAGCAGGGCCTCTACCTGATGACGCACTGGAACGTGATCATGGTCTGCCCGCCGTTGACGATCACCCGCGAGGAGCTCGACGAGGGCATCTCGATCCTCGACGACGTCCTCTCGATCGCCGACGAGTACTACACCGACTGATCTCCTCGATTTTGTCGAAGCCGTCGCCCGGTTCATGGAGCCGGCGCGCGGCCGCACGCTCGTCGTCGACGACGAGTTCGCGTTCGCGTACGACTTCGGGCATCGCTGGGCGGCATGCGAGGGGCTGCGCGTGCGCGACGTCGACCGCGTCGTCGCCGAGGTCGACCGGCTCGTGACGGAGAGCGGCGCCGAGGTCTGCAGCTGGTGGCTGACCGAGCATTCGACACCGGCGGATCTCGAGCAGCAGCTGCTGGAGCGCGGGCTGCGCCTGGTCGAGTCCGACTACCTGCACGCCGGGATGCTCTCGACGACTGCGCCGCCGGAGGTGCCCGGGATCGAGGTCCGTCGGGTCGAGACACTCGAGCAGCACGCCGTCGCTCGCAGGCTCTCGCATCCCGAGCTGTCGGACGAGCAGCTCGCCGCAGAGTGGGAGAACGGCGAGGAGCCGACGTGGCTCGCGTACGTCGACGGCCGCCCCGCCTCCGTCGGCCGCGCGATCTACACGCGGGCGGGCGCGTACCTGATGGGCGGCTCGACCGAGGGCTGGGCCCGCGGCCGCGGCGCCTACCGCGCCACCGTGCGCGCGCGCTGGGACGAAGCGGTGCGCCGCGGCACGCCGGCGCTCGCCGTCGGCGCGGGAGCGATGTCGCGCCCGATTCTCGAGCGGCTCGGCTTCGAGCAGGTGCTCCAGTTCCGCCGGCTCGAGTCCGTCCGCGCATGAAGCCGGAGCTCGAGCGCCTCGAGGGCTCCGACCTCGACCTCGGCGTCGCGCTCGCGTGGCTCGTCCGGGAGGACGTCCGGTTCGACGAGCATGCGCTGAACGCTGCGCGCCGCCGCGCGATGTTCGTCCTCGCAGCAGGCGGCGACCCGCACCGCGACCTCCAGCCGGACGCCGTCGCCGCCGAGCGGCTCGCGGCCGAGCTCGACTCGCCGGCCCGCCGACAGGAGCTCGACGCGGCCCTCGCCGCGCTCGACACGAACGGGCTCCCGCGCATCGCCGAGGCCGTGAAAACGCTTCGTTCCGATCCGGAGGCGGCCTGGAGAACGCTCGCTCTGGCCCTGTTGGCCGACGAGCTCTCCGACTAACCTGAAGCCGCCGTTTCGCTCTCGACGCCACAACCACGCCGCCGGGTCACCCTCCCGCGCTCACTGCCCGGAAGCCGTAGGCCCGAGCCGTACTCGCGCGTCGACGCGCCGTACTTCCGCAGCCCCGGCTTCTTCATCCGCGTCGGCGGCCTCGGCGCGCTCGTCGCGGTCGCCCTCGGCCTGCTGCTCATGCGGGCCTGGTCGGTGCAGGTGCTGCACGGACACCAGTACTCCGCCGTCGCCACGAGCCAGGCGTTCCGCACGGTCGACCTGATCGGCCCGCGCGGCGCGATCCTGGACGCGAAGGGGCGCAAGCTCGCCGTCACGTCCGGCCGGCTCGTCGTCACCGCCGACGTCGCCGCGCTCGGGTCGTTCGACCGCAGCGGCTGGCATGCCTCGAAGGTCGGGCTCGCCCTGCTGCGCCGCTTCGCCCGGCTCGCGCACACACCCGTACAGACACTCGTGACGCGGATCTCGCGCTCGACCGTCCGCTCGCCGTTCGCACCCGCCGTCATCCTGCCGAACCCACCCGGTCCGCTCTGGATGTACGTCGCGGAACGCGCCGAGCAGTTCCCCGGCTTCACGGCGACGGCCTTCCCGGCGCGCAGCTATCCGCAGGGCGCGTTCGGCAGCGAGTTCCTCGGGCTGCTCGGCGAGGTCGACGACCGCATGCTCGGCGAGCCGCGTTACGCGCACGCGAAGGCGGGCGAGGTCGTCGGCGTCTCCGGCGCCGAGGCGACCTACGACCGCTTCCTGAACGGCGGCTTCGACCGCGCGCGCGTTCGCGTCGACTCGATTGGCCGCGTCGTCGGACCGCTGCAGCGCGGCCGGCCGAAGAACCTGCCGACCCTGCAGCTGACGATCGACGCGCGCCTGCAGCGTGCTGCGGAGAAGGCAGTGCGCGACGGGATGCAGGATGCGATAACCGCCGGCCACCATCCGACCGGCGGGTCGGCGGTCGTCATCAACCCGTGGACGGGCGCGATCCTCGCGCTCGCGAGCTACCCGACGTACAACCAGGTCGCCGCGGCGAACAACTCGAGCTACAACGCGCGCCTCTACACCGACCCGCGCCACCTGCTGGTGAACCGCGCGATCGCCGGCGTCTATCCGACCGGCTCGACGTTCAAGCCGATCATCGCCGAGGCCGCCCTCGCGACCCACCTGATCACGCCGTACACGCCACTCCTCTGCAGCGGCTCGTTTTCGCTCGGCGGGACCGTCTTCCGCAACGTCGAGGCCGGAGTCTACGAGAGCATGTCGCTCCCCACCGCGCTCTCGCAGTCGTGCGACACCTGGTTCTACCGGCTCGGCGACCGCTTCTGGGCGCGCGACCCCTCCGCACAGGGGATGCAGATCCAGCAGTGGGCGCGGCTCTTCGGGCTCGGCGCGATACCGCGCACGGATCTGACGGGCGCCGCCGCGGGCAACCTCCCGACGCCGCGCTGGCTGCTGAAGACGTTCCACTATCCCTGGACGGAGGGCCAGACGATCAACCTGTCGATCGGCCAGGGGCCGATTCAGGTCAGCCCGCTCCAGCTCGCCGTCGCGTATTCGGCGATCGTCAACGGCGGCACGGTCGTCCGCCCGCACGTCGGCGGCGCGATCGTCCGCGGCGCCGCCGTCGAGCCGCTCGAGTTCAAGCCGGTACGGCGGCTGCATCTCGTGGACACGTGGGCGATCAAGCAGGGGCTGTACGACGCCGCGCACCACGGGACGTCGGCCGCCGTGTTCGGGAACTTCCCGATCGCCGTCGCGGGCAAGACCGGCACGGCCGAGGCCCCGCCCGGCGACGACCACTCGTGGTACGCCTCCTGGGCCCCGTACAGCCATCCGAAGATCGTCGTCGTGACGATGATCGAGCACGGCGGGTTCGGCGCCGAAGCCGCCGCCCCCGCGGCCAAGGAGATCTACGAGGCGTACTTCCACATCAAGAGCCCGTAGCGCGACGAGCTCGAAGGATCCCCCCGGCGGGTGAGGCGCCGGAGCCGTCGCGCGGGGATCATCTCGCGCAGTTCAGTTCGGGGACTACGAACGGCCCGCTCGTGCGGGCCGTTCGCTTATCTGGCCGGCTGGAACTGGACGTGGAACCCGGCCTTCGCCAGCTCCCGCGCGATCGAGAGCGCCGATTTCACCGGCACCTGCGGCATGACGACGAGCCACTTCCCGTCCGCGTAGACAATGTCGAGGTACTGCCAGCCGCGAGCGACGAGCTTCCAGACGAGGGCGTTCGCGGCGGTCACGGTCGACGTCCGCGCGATCACGCCGACGACCTCGCCCGGAGGCGGATTCAGCGGATCGCCGGTCTGCTCGAAGCTGATGTGGAAACCCGCTTTCGTCGCCTCCGCACTGAAGCTCGCGCGCTGCCTCGCCGTGTCGGCGCCGTCGATCTCGAGCTCCCAGTCGCCGCAGCCCTCGTTCTCGATCTTCAGCCCCTGGAAGCCGAGCTTCTTCGGCCGGCGCGCGTACGCCTGCGCGGCGGCGGCGCTCGCGAAGTGGCCGAACACGGCTTCGTTGTGCTGGCGGATCTCGGGCGTGGCGCAGCCCGCGAGGCTCAGCGCGACTGCGGCGACGGCGAGCACGCCGGCAACCCTAGCCGCCCGATGTAAGGCATTTGCGATCCCGCGCGTCCGCGCCGAAGATCGACCCGCACGACGGGAGACGCGTGTCCCGGCGCACGGCGAGCACCGCCGCGCGCACGCCTGCCGACACGATGCCGGGCTCGTCCGTCTGGACGACGTGCGTGCTCGTCCGCGCGAGCACGTGCACGGTGTCGGACGACAGTGCGGCGAGGCGGGCCTGCAGGCGGCTCCAGATGGGGAAGAAGCGCGGCTCCGACCCGAAGTCGTTGCCCGCTGTGATGACGACGAGTGGACGCGAGCCGAGCGATCTCACGGTGCCCGCCTCGGCCAGGCTCTTCTCCCAGGCGAGGTTCTCCGGGCTCGAGAGGGGGTCGCTCGGCTGGGGCGGAAGCACGCCGCGAAGTGCCACGTCCTGGCCGGGCGAGACGGAGTCGACGAGCACCACGGCTTTCACGTCGTCGTGCGTGCCCGCGTAGAGCCGTGCGAGCCCGCCGCCCCAGGAGTGTCCGACGACGACGAACGGCGCGTCGATCTCGCCGTTCCGCAGGAGCTGCTCCAGCTCGCGCACCTGGTCGTGCGCGTCGCGCGGGCTGTCCGGCAGCTGCGAGTAGATGCCCGTCACCCCGGTCCCCAGGCGGTCGTACTCGCACGCCCGTGTCAGGCGTCCGATGCGCGCGAGCACCGTGCTCCAGCTCGTCGAGTCCGCACCCCAGCCGTTGAGGAAGACGACGGTCGGGCTGCCCTGCCCGCGGCAGTCGTAGTGGACCTTATGCCCGTCCGCGACGACGATCCAGCCGGGAAAGGTCGTGTCCTTCACGGGCTTCGGATGCGATGCGCCGCCGCACCCCGCAACGAGCGACGCTGCCGCCAGAAGCAGCGCGCAGCGTGTCATGCGCCAAGTCTGGCACGAATCGGTGTAAGGCATTTTCGCGTTTTGCCGAAGGATGTCGGAGATGGGATCCGAATCCGGAGTGGCGATGGACGAAGCGATCTCCCCCGAGCTGGCGCTCGTCTGCCCGGAGCTTCGCCTCAAGGCGATCGCGGCGCTCCCCGATCCCGACTGGGACGCAGTCCTCGCGCGCGTCCGCCTGAGGGCGTCCGCGGCCATGGTGGCCGCACCGGCGCGCGGCCGCGTCCCCGAGCTCCTGATGCCGCTCGTCGTCGCTGCGATCTTCTTCGTCGCCGTCACGCTCGGGACGCTCGCGCTGACGCTGATCGCCGACAGCATGCGCTAAGGCTGGCGGGGGTCGAGCGGCGCCGAGTCGGCGGGCCGTTGCCTTGGCACCTAGCCGGTTCCCGCCCGTCAGCGTGCCTACGACTCGGAGCGCCGCTCGCTCTCCCCTTTTCGGATCGTCGGCGGGGCGACCTCGCGTGCCTCCCCCGGAGGGTTAGCCGCGCCTAGCCGTCCGAACGGCGGTCGCCGCCGCTTCGCCGCTCGTCGCCGGTCCGGCGGTTCTTCGCGCGGCCGAGGCGCTCGACGAACGACGAGCGGCGCTTGCGCCGGTCCTGTCCCGACCGCCGGTCCTCGCCGGAACGGCGCTCGTCCTCGTCCGCGTTCTTGTCGTCTTCGGGCACGGTTTACGCAGACCATACGGGGTTTGGATCGGGTGAATGCCGGGGCAAGAGATCGGTGCGGGGTCGCGCGCGATTTGTTCGGAGGCCGATGTTGGACGAACACCGCGAGACCTGGCTGCAACCGCTTGTCGAATCGGTCGACAAATGGCTCGGACGCGCCTACCGCGTCGAGCCGCTGCTCTACGCCGACCTGCTCCTGCTTCGACAGCGACTCGCCGGCGCGGACGTGAGCGCGCACGCAAAGCGCACCGATCGCCGGAAGCACCTCAGGCGCAGCTGAGCGTTGTCATGGGTCGATGGCGCATCCTCGATGGCCCGAATCAGAATCTCGCGACGTGGGTCGATGGGGAGCTCTGGGTTGCGCGGATCGAGAACGTCGACGATCCGGCTCAGCAGAAGCTCGTCAGCGTCGTTCTCTCGCGGGCGGCGCTCGCCGCGCAGGACGTGCCGGACGAGGTTGCGCGAGCGCGCGAGACGCACGGCCGGACCGCGATCGAGCAGTACCTCGACGAGGCAGACCCGCCGCCCGGCATCCTCGTCGCGGGAGACGCGGTCACGCCCAGCTCCGACTTCCCCACGTCGCCGGACCCGCTTCCGCCCAGTCGTCGCGACAGCGACTGACCTCACAGGAAAGCCCCGTTCCCGGGGCTTTGGAAGAGCGGATGATGGGACTCGAACCCACGACCTTCTGCATGGCAAGCAGACGCTCTAGCCAACTGAGCTACATCCGCGCGCGGCAGCCAGTATACCCCGGCCGCCGGAGGCGGCGGTTTGCCGGCCGGGCGGCGGCGGCGGCGCTGCCGACGCCGCTTCCAGCCCCGTCAGGCGGAATCGAGGGCCTCGTTCACGAGGCGGTCGGCCAGCTCGTTGTGCTCCCGCCGGACGGCCGTGTAGGTCACGGAGCCGATCTTGCGGGCGAGTCGTGCCGCGTGCGCCGAGAGCTCCTGCAGCGCCTCGTTCTTCACGCGGTACTCCCCGCGCATCTGCTTCACCATCAGCTCGGAGTCGGACACGACCTCGACCTCGCGGAGCCCGAGCTCGTGCGCCTTCTCGAGACCGGCGATGAGGCCGCTGTACTCGGCGACGTTGTTCGTGGCGACGCCGATCGTCTCGCCGTGCGCGGCGAGCACCGTTCCGTCGTCCGCCTCGAGCACGTAGGCGAACGCCGCAGGCCCGGGGTTGCCGCGCGCTCCCCCGTCCGTCGACAGCTTCGCCTTCACGACGCGACGTCCACGAGCGGATACAGCTCGTACGCGACCTCTTCGTACGGATGGGCGGCGAGCAGCGCTCGCACGGCGTCGGCCGCACGCTCGGCGGGGACGACGGTCTCCACGCGGACTTCCGAGACGCGCTCCTCCCTCCCGACCTCGCCGATCGCCGGGACGGCGCCTTCGCGCGGCAGGAACGTTCCCGTCCCGGTCGTGTACCACGAGCAGCGCTCGTACTCGCCGATGCGGCCGGCGCCCGCTGCGAACACCGCGCCCCGCGTCGCCTCGAGCGCATCCTCGGGGACGAACCACACGAGCTTCCGCAGCGGCGACTCGGTCACCGCCGGAGTATTCACGACGGCGCCATCGCGAACCGCGACGACCGTGCACAAACTCTCGTCCTCTCCCCGATTCAGCGGACGTCACGATCGCCGCGGATGCGATGTGCTTCTCCCCGATCTCCCTCCCTACGCCCTCGGTTCCGCCCCTCCGGAACCGGTCCGAACAAAGCACTTTGTGCAACTTCCGTCAAGGGATCGGCCCGGGGAAATCCTCACCCGAGCGTCTCGAGCAGCCTCAGCTTCGCCGGGGCATCCGCCGCCACGGTGACGTGGATCGCAGCCGCCTCGCGGATGTAGGCGATCGCGTTCGCCGCAGTCAGGCGGTCGAGCACGTACTGGAAGGCGTTCGCCTGCCGGCTGCTGCCGTAGCTCCGCGCGATGTCGAACGCGTAGCCCGCCGTGTGCAGCGAGTAGGAGCGCGCCGCGTTCGCGTTCACGTGCGCGAGCACACGCTGGTACTTCAGGTCGCGCACCGCGCTCGTCAGGATGAGCGGCTTGTGCGCGCCCGACAGCGCGTGGACGCGCGTGCCGATGTAGAGGAGCACGTCGAGCGCTGCCGGGCGGAGCGCGCGATACAGGCGCCGCGACCGTCCGAAGGCGCGTGCCTCGCCGCCGAGCGCGCCGCCGATCAGGACGTGCGTCGCCCGCGTGCGGACCGGAATCATGCGGAGGACGCGATGCTGCTCGGCACGCAGGAGCGCGCCGGGCGAGGAGAAGCGGTGCGTGCGGTACAGCGGATGCAGGTATTCCTCGCTCGAGCTCTTGCGCGCCTGCTGCTGCGCCTCGAACGCGAGCGCGGCGCGATTGGCCCGGTACAGATGGAGGACCCGCTCCGCTGCGAACACCCCGAGCGCGTAGTCGTCGACGCGCCCGCCGTTGAAGTAGAGCTCCGCGTACGACCGCTTCGTCCCGCGCAGCGTCGGGATGCCGACGTGGTACGCCTGGATCGCGAGATCGTCGCGGCCGAGGACAGCGCGCGCGTGCGCGAGGTACGCGGCGGTCGCGCGGAGCTCCTTTGCGGGAGCGAACCGCTCGTCGTACCGCGCGCGCCAGTGGCGCAGCTGCCGCGTGTGCGCGACGTGCCACGAGCGGGCGATGCGGCGAGTGAGCACGCTCGCGTGGCGCACGTCGACGTGGAGGCCCATGCTGCGCGCGACCCACGGGCTGAGCTGCGTCAGGCCGGCCGCACTCCGATTCGTGACGTCGGGGCGGCCCGAGCTCTCGACCCAGACGATCGCCTCGAGCAGGTTCGGGTCGACGCCGGCCGCACGCGCCGCGCGCACGACCTGCGGACGCCACTGGGCGACCCGCGCGGCCGTCGTGAAGACGGTGCCGTCGAAGAACCTGCGGCTCAAACCGACGGCCGCGTCACGCTCGAGCGCCACGGACGCCGCGTTCCGCGCCGCCTCGGTCGCCCGTGCGCGCGCGAAGGTGAGGCGCGCCTGCGCGCCGCGGCGCGCGTCCCGCGCGACCGCGCGCGACGCTTTGGCGGCCGCCGGCTGCGTGCGCCCGTGAACCGCCGGCCGGAGGTTGAGGATGCCCGTCGTGACGCACAGGCCGGCGGCGAAGAGCGCGAGCGCCTGCACGAGCCGGTGGGGCGCCTCGGCCTTCGCGCGGCAGACGAGGCAGGTGGCGGCGTCGTGGGCGAGCTCGGCCATCGGGCCTCGAAGCTAGAGCCGATTCCGCCGATCGCCTGTCCCCCTTTTGGGGGATTTTACTCCTTCAAACTAGTAAATCTACGGGGCGACGTCGATCTGCGCCCGCTGCAGCCGCCCCGAGTAGTCGACGTAGATCGACTTCCACTCGGTGAACACGTCGAGCGCGGCCTGACCCGCCTCGCGGTGGCCGTTGCCCGTGTCCTTCGTGCCCCCGAACGGCAGGTGGACCTCGGCCCCGGTCGTGCCGGCGTTGATGTAGGTGATGCCCGCCTGGAGGTCGCGCATCGCGCGGAAGGCCTTGTTGACGTCGCGCGTGAAGATCGAGGACGAGAGCCCGTACTTGATCCCGTTCGAGACGCGGATCGCCTCGTCGAAGTCGTGCACCTCGATGAGCGAGACGGTCGGCCCGAAGATCTCCTCCTGCGCGATGCGCATCTGCGCGTCGACGGCTCCGAAGATCGTCGGCCGGTAGTAGTGGCCCTTCGCGAGATCGCCGTCGGTCGCGATCTCGCCGCCGGTCAGGAGCGTCGCTCCCTCGTCCTGCCCGATCTTCGTGTACGAGTGGATCTTCTCGACGGCGGCGCGGTTGATCACCGGGCCGACGTCGGTGTCGTCCTCCCAGCCGGGCCCGAGCCGCATCTGCTCGGCGCGCGCGACGAGCCGCGACTGCAGCTCGTCGTACACCGCCGCATGCGCGATCACGCGTGACGCGGCCGTGCAGCGCTGCCCGGACGTGCCGAACCCGGACCAGATGATCCCCTCCACCGCGAGCTCGAGATCCGCGTCGTCGAGGACGATGATCGCGTTCTTCCCGCCGAGCTCGAGGTGGACGTGCTTGAGGTGGTCGGCAGCCGCCTTCGTGACGGCCACGCCGGTCTCGCGCGACCCGGTGAAGGTGATGATCGGCACCCCCGGATGGCGGACGAGCGCCTCCCCGATGTGGCCGTGGACGATCTGGACGACGCCGTCCGGCAGCCCGGCCTCGCCGAGCAGCTCGACGAAGCGCTGGCCGAGCAGCGGCGTGTCCGCCGACGGCTTGAGCACGACCGTGTTGCCGCTGACGAGGGCCGGCAGCAGCTTCCACGACGGGATCGCGATCGGGAAGTTCCACGGCGTGATCGCGCCGACGACGCCGACCGGCATGCGCACCGACATGTTGAACTTGTCCTGGAGCTCCGACGGCGTCGTCTGTCCGAACAGCCGGCGCCCCTCGCCGGCCATGTAGTACGCCATGTCGATCGCTTCCTGGACGTCGCCGCCCGCCTCGGCCTTCACCTTCCCCATCTCGCGCGTCATCAGGTCGGTCAGCGCCGCCTTCTCGCGCTCGACGATGTGCGCGAAGCGGAAGAGGATCTCGCCGCGCTTCGGCGCGGGCACGAGCCGCCAGTGCTCGTACGCCGCCTGCGCGGCCTCGACGGCGCGCGCGACGGCCTGCTCGTCCCCCTCCGGAACCGAGCCGAGGACCTCGCCCGTCGCCGGGCTCGTGCTCTCGAGGGTCGCCGCCATCGAGCGGCAGCGTAGTTACTCGGACGGGACGTCCGTGTCCGGGAACGTGCCCGGAATGCGCGACCGGCGACGGTCGCGGATCGTCCGCTTCTCCTTGAACTCCGCGACGGGCTGGCCCGCCCGGCGGTCTGGGCCCTCACGGCGGTCGACGATCACCGTCACGTTCGGGTTGTCCCTGTAGTAGTCGACCATCTTGTCGTAGAGCTCGTCGGCGAGCTCGCGCGGAATGACGCAATAGATCATCGCTCCCTCATGTTAGGGAGGCGACCGGAAAGCGGCATCCCTCGGATTCGTTACAGACGGGCGATGTCGGGGACGAGCCTGCCGCCGTCCTCGACGTGGGCATTCCAGCCCTGGAAGGCCGGCTCGAGCTCCTCCAGCTCGTGCCCGCGGCGCTCGAGCCGCACGGGCTGCCCCGACTCGGGGCTGACCCGGTACTGGTACCACGAGATGTCCCAGGCGACCGTGACGGCCATCTCGCCGTTCGTGCCCGAGAGCGGGACGAAGCTCGCCTTTGCCTCGCCGAGGCTCTTCTGAATCCCGCCGACCGTCCGCCGGAACGTGCTCCCGTTGAACAGCTCCGCGGCCTCGATGATCGCGAGCTCCTGCTCGGAGAGCCGGCGGAGGATCGGCTCCGACGGGACGAGCGCGTGCTCGTGCGCCGAGCGGCGCAGGCCGAGCAACTCGGGCAGCCCGCGGCGCTTGCGGCGCCGGTCGCCGACGACGACGGGGGTCGTGGGCATGCCCTCCTTGAGCCAGCCGTGCTCGACGGCGATCTCCTGGCAGAGCGGGCAGACGTCGACGAGGTCGGCGCCCTCCTCCGGCGCATAGCGGAACGCCCGCTCGCCCATCAGCAGCGTGCGCTCGCAGATCGCGCAGACACGCGTCACTCCCACCTTCGTTACGCGCATGGCGCGACTATAGCCCGGTCCGCTATGGTCTCCGACATATGTATTTTACATTGGTGAAATGATGGGCGGCCCTCGCGCACGCCGCCATCACGGCGGCCGCTGGCATATCCAGGCGCGCGTCGAGCGCTTTACGGAGCCGGCGCTGCTGCTGCTCCTGCGGGAGCGGCCGGCGCACGGAGCCGAACTCCTCGCCCGGCTGCCGGAGCTCGTCGGCGACCAGCCGATCGAGATGGGCAACCTCTACCGCCTGCTCCGCGCCCTCGAGGAGGAGGGGCTCGTCGGCTCCGAATGGGCGGACGGCAAGCGCACGTATGCGATCACCGACGCGGGCCTTCGCCTGCTCGACGACTGGGTCGAGGCGCTCCGCCGCGCGCGCGACCGCACCGACCGGTTCATCCGACGGTACGAGGAGAGGAGGTGACAGTGCACCACCATCACCACGACGAACACCGCGGGCCGGGCTTCCGGCGCGGACGCGGGCGCGTGTTCTTCCGCGGCCCGTTCCCGAACCGCCGGGAGCTGCTCGCGCGGCTGGAGTCCTACCAGCGCGATCTCGAGCAGGAGCTCGCCGATGTCGCGGACGTGATCTCGCACCTGCGCGACCCCGGCGACGTCCAGCCGGAGCCGCAGCAGGCGTGACGCCGAGGTTCTGCAACCCGGTTGCAGCGCAACCGGGTTGTCAGACCCGGGTCACGCCCGGACGACGATCAGCGCGTACTCCGCCGGCACCTGCAGGCGGCCGCTCGTCGACTCGTTGCGCCGCTCCATCATCTCGACGAGCTCGCGCCGGCAGTCGTCCCACGTGCCGTCGTCGGTCAATCGCTCGCGCGCCTTGAGCGTCGGCCCGTAGGCGGTCTCCATGAACGACACGTACTCGTCGGCGGAGTCGAAGTCCCATGTCGCCGTCCGCCGCTCGAACTCGATCTCGCAGCCGAACAGCTCGCGGACGTGCTCCTCGCTCCCCCACAGCGGCGGCGAGGACGCGTACGCGGGCGGCGGCGGCAGGTAGCGGCCCATGATCCGGAACAGCTCGCCGACCTGCCCTTCCGGCGTCCAGTTCGCGAGCACGATCGCGCCGCCCGGCTTCGTCACCCGCAGCAGCTCGGCCGCGACGACCGCATGCCGCGGGGCGAACTGCACACCGAAGGCCGAGAAGGTGCGGTCGAAGGTCGCGTCGGCGAACGGGAGCTCCTCCGCGTCGCCGGCCACCCACTCGATCTCGACGCCCAGCTGCTCGGCTCGGCGCCGTGCGGTGTCGAACAGCTCGGGGGTCAGGTCGATCCCGACCGTGCGCGCGCCGCCTTCTGCGGCGAGCAACGCGACGTTGCCGGTGCCCGTCGCGACGTCGAGGACGTCGTGGGCCGCGTCGACGCCGACGCGGTCGACGAGCTTCGGCGCGACCGAGTCGGTGATGGCGTCCGAGACGGCGGCATAGTCGCCGGCGGCCCACGTCGCGCGGTGAATCTGCTTGAGGTCCTGCAGCTCGATGGTCATACGGCGAATCTGCACCGTCCGCGACGCAGCCGCGTCGGGAGATCTCCCGGTCCGGCTCCCTATCCGACGAGGCGGGCCGCGCGGGCGGCCGCCTCGGCGCGGTTCCGCACGCCGAGCTTCGCGAGGATCCGGCTGACGTGGTGGCCCGCCGTCTTCTCGGTGATGAAGAGCGCCTCGGCGATGCCGGCGTTCGTCAGGCCGCGCGCGACGAGCGAGAGCACCTCGAGCTCCCGCGCCGTC
The DNA here is from genome assembly GCA_036562845.1 of Gaiellaceae bacterium. GTDB lineage: Bacteria > Actinomycetota > Thermoleophilia > Gaiellales > Gaiellaceae > Palsa-739. The sequence goes on from DATCJJ010000055.1 coordinate 13,556, forward strand.
AGCCCGGTCGGCTGGTCGCCGCCGAGCGCACGCAGGACGGCGGATGCGGCCGCGGCGCCGCGCGCGGCGCCGAGCTCCTTGAATGCGGCGAGTGACGCGCGCGCCTCCTCCTGCGCGAGCCGCGGAACGTCGCCGGCGAGCGCACGCGCGAGCTCGAGCCGCGACTCTGCGGCCTCGTGCGGCATCTCGAGCGCTCTGAACGCCTCGAGCGCCGACTGGGCGTGCGCCGCCGCGCTGCCGTCGTCGTCGGCGAGCGCGAGCCGCGCCGCGGAGAGCGACGCGCGGGCGCGGACGAGCCTGCGCGCCGAGCGGACCGCGAGCTCGTCGAGACGCATGTACGCGCTGCGCGCGCTCTCGAGGTCGCCGGCGGCGATCAGCGCGGCGACGAGCGGCGCGAGCACGCGCGCCTCGGTCATCACGTCGTCCTGTGTGACCGCGATCGCCCGCTCGAGGAGCGCCGCTGCCGACGCGGGCTCCGCCTCCGCGAGCCGCAGCTCCGCGAGTGCGAGCAGCGCGACCGGCTCCTCGGCCCGGTCGGCCAGGAGCTCCTCCGCCTCGGCGAGCCGCCCCTGCCGGACGCGGAGCAGCGCGAGCGATGCGAGCGGCGCCGACGCCATCGTCGCGTAGGCACGCCGGTGCGCGGCAACCGCGTCCGTGAGCGCCGCCTCCGCCTCATGCCACTGCCCTGTCGCCGCCAGGACGTCCGCGTGCACGGTTCGGCACGCGCCGAAGAGCACGCTGATCGCCCGCTCCTCCGCGAACGCGTCGACGAGCCGGCACCACTCGCGCGCGCGTTCCCAGTCCCCCGCCGCGGTCGCGGCCGTGATGAGGTTGCAGTAGGCGTCACCGAGCGTGTGGACGTTGCGGATGCGGCCGGCCGTCGCCGCGGCCATCGCCTCGTCGAGCCGTGCGAAGCCGTCGTCCACGTGGCCGTTCGCGATCTGTGCCCGCCCGAGCACGCTCAACGCGAACGACTCGAGGTCGGCGTCGCCGTGCTCGCGCGCGATCGTCAGCGCCCGTTTCGCGAGCGCTGCCGCCTCCGCCGCCGTCGGCGCTCCGCGCGCGTGCTCGACCGCGACCCAGCCGTGGCCGCCGCACTCGGGGACGGCCGTCAGCGCGCGTTCGGCGCGGGCGAGCCAGCCGTTCGCCGCGGATGCGCGGTTCGAGATCAGGTACTGCCGCGAGATCCACGTTGCGACCCGCGCCGCCCGGTCGCAGTCGCCGTCGGCGACGTACGCCTCGAACGCCCGCTCGCGCAGCGCGACGCCCTCGTCGACCTCGTCGCCGAACCAGCGCGCGAGCCCGAGCCCGTCGAGCGACTCGGCCGACTCCGGCGCGCCCTCGAAGATCGCCCGCGCCCGCTCCCAGTCTGCGCGTTCGAGCGCGGCCCAGCCCTCGGCGATCACACCTTGGCCTCTTCGCGCTCCTTCTTCACCTGCTCGATGATCTTCTGCGCGACGTGCGCGGGGCAGTCCTCGTAACGGAGGAACGTCATGTGGTAGTCGCCGCGCCCACCGGTCATCGACGTGATCGACTGCGAGTACGTGAGCATCTCCGCCATCGGGACCTCGGCGCGGATCGACGTCATGCCGCCGACCGGCTCCATCCCGAGCAGCCGGCCGCGGCGCGAGTTGAGGTCGCCGTTGACGGCGCCGACCGAGTCGTCGGGAACGGTGACCTCGACCTCCATGATCGGCTCGAGAAGAACCGGGTCGGCCTTCATGTACGCCTCCTTGAAGGCCATCGAGCCCGCGATCTTGAACGCCATCTCCGACGAGTCGACCGAGTGCTCCATGCCGTCGACGAGCGAGACGCGGATGCCGTACACCGGCGCGCCGGCGAGCTCGCCGTGCTCCATCGCCTCCCGCACGCCCTTGTCGACCGCCGGCCGGTAGCCCTGGGAGATGACGCCGCCGACGATCTTGTCGACGAACTCGTACTCGCTCTCGCTCTCCACGTTCTGGAGCGGCTCGATCAGGATCTCGCAGTCGCCGAACTGCCCGCGGCCGCCCGTCTGCTTCTTGTAGCGGTGCCGCGCCCGCGCTTCCTTGCGGATCGTCTCCTTGTACGGGACACGCGGCGGATGCAGCTCGACGTCGACGTGGAAGCGACTCCGCAGCCGGTCGACCGCGACCTCGACCTGCATCTGCGTCAGGCCCGAGAGCAGCTGCTCGCCGGTCTGCGGGTCGCGGCGCAGCTTCAGGGTCGGATCCTCCTCGGAGAGGCGGCGGAGGCCCATCGCCATCTTCTCCTCGTCGCCCTTCGCCTTCGGCGTGATCGCGAAGCTCATCACGGGCTCCGGGAAGTCGATGTGCGGCGGCTCGACCGGGACCTCGTGGTCGACGAGCACGTCGCCCGTGACGACGTCCTTCAGCTTCGCGACGGCGCCGAGGTCGCCGACGCAGAGCTGGTCGGTGGGCGCGTTGTCCTTGCCGTTCAGCGCGAGGATCTGCCCGAGGCGCTCCTTCGCGTGCGTGCGCGGGTCGACGAGCGTCGTGTCGCCCGTGATCGGGCCGGCGAGCACGCGGAAGCAGCTGATGCGGCCCGCGAACGGGTCGGCGATCGTCTTGAAGATGAACACCGCCTGCTTCGCGTCGCCGAACTCGATCGTCGTCCCCTTCTTCGTCGGCGACGGGACGCCCTCGACGAGCAGGTCGAGGACCGCGTGCGTGCCGAGATTCTTCGTCGCCACCGCGCAGCCGACCGGGTAGAGCTCGTCGCGCGTGACGGCGTCCTTGAGCGCCGCGGCGACGTCGGCCGGCGCGAGCTCTTCCCCGTCGAGATAGCGCGCCATCAGGTCTTCGTTCGTCTCGACGACGGCGTCGAGCAGCTTCTCGCGGTATTCCTGAACCTGCGCCTCCATGTCGTCGGGGATCGCCTGCGGCCCGCCCTCCTTGCCGCCGGACGGATCCATGTAGGCACACATGTGCAGCAGGTCGACGACGCCCGTGAGCTCGTGCTCGCTGCCGATGGGCAGCTGGATCGCGACGCAGCGATCCGACAGCTGCGCCTGCGCGGCCTCGAGCACGCGGAAGAAGTCGGCGCGCTCGCGGTCGAGCATGTTGACGACGATCACGCGCGAAAGCTCGTACTCGTCGGCGCGCGCCCAGACGCGCGAGGTCGTCACCTCGACGCCCATCACGGCGCTCATCACGACGAGCGCGCCCTCGACGACGCGGAGGGCGGCGAACGTGTCGGCTTGAAAGCCGGGATCGCCCGGACAGTCGATCAGGTTGATCTTCCGGTCCTGCCACTCGAGGTTGAGCAGCGCGCCGCTGAGGGACATCTGCCGCTTGTGCTCGTCGTCGTCCCAGTCGGAGACGGTCGTGCCGGCCTCGATCGTCCCGAGCCGATTCGTCTTCCCCGCCTGGAACAGCATGGCCTCGACGAGCGAGGTCTTGCCGACTCCGCGATGGCCGACGACGGCGATGTTGCGGATCTTCCCGGGCTCGCTGACCGACACGTTTCGTCCTCCTGGGCGCTGGTTTTCGGCTCAGGAGGATCGTAACTACGTCTCGAGCGTCGCCCTAGCGACACTCCCCGAAAGGCGCGCCTTCAGGCGGAGGATCGCCTTCGTGTGCAGCTGGGAGACCCGCGACTCGGTGACGCCGAGCACCTCGCCGATCTCGCGGAGCGTCAGCTCCTCGTAGTAGTAGAGCGTCACGACGAGCTTCTCGCGCTCGGGGAGGCGGGCGATCGCGTCGGCGATCGCCTCCCGCATCTCCGTCTGGGAAAGGCTCCGCTGCGGGTCCGGCGCATCGGTGTCCTCGATCGTGTCGATGAGCGCGACTTGGTCGCCGTCGCCGCCCGAGACCGTCCACAGCTCGTCGAGCGCCGCGATCGACGAGCGGGCGATCTCGGAGAGGCTCTCCTCGAGCTCCTCGACCGTGATCCCGACCTTCGCCGCGATCTGCTCGTCGGTGGGCGCGGTCCCGAGCTTCGCCTCGAGCTCGGCGATCGCCCGCTCGATCTCGCGGGCGCGCGAACGCACGGAGCGGGGCACCCAGTCCATCGCGCGGAGCTCGTCGATGATCGCCCCCTTGATGCGGGCGATCGCGTAGGTCTCGAACTTCACGTCGCGGTCGGGCTCGTACCGCTCGATGGCGCCCATCAGGCCGAGGAGGCCGTACGAGACGAGGTCGCCCTCGTCGACGTGGGCGGGCAGGCCGCTGCCGAGGCGGCCGGCGACGTACTTCACGAGCGGCGCGTAGGTGAGGATCAGCCGGTCGCGAATCGCCTGGTCGCCGGTGCGCCGGTACTCGAGCCAGAGGCCCTGGGTCTCGTCCGCCCGACTCACAGGTCAGAGAATACGGCGCGAGGCTGCTATTTCCTCAGTATTGACATCGCCGTGGAGCCGAGCCACGCCGCGAGCACGAGCGCGGCGAAGGCAATCACCCAGCGCGCGGCACCGTGCGCGCCTGTGAGCGCAGCCGCCGCCACGGCGAGCAAGGCGACGGTCAGGAACGAGAAAAGGACGCCGAGCGCGCGCCGCTGCACGCGACGAGGGTAGTCCTGCTCGTCGTCGTCTTCCTCGTCATGCGCGAAAGGGCTTCCGGAGCGCAGGGCTACAATCCTCCCGCCCAGGGGCGTAGCTCAACTGGCAGAGCACCGGTCTCCAAAACCGGGGGTTGGGGGTTCGAGTCCCTCCGCCCCTGCTGGGCGGCGCGTATCGGTGCTTCCAGACGCCCGAAACGACGTCTGTGTCAGGAACGTGTCAGCTTCTGCGCGCTGTACGGTCAGGGCGTGACGTCCCCGATCGAAGGGCTGAAGGCGCAGCGGTTCGCCCGCGACTACGCCTTCACGAACACGTGAGCGTCGTAGACCTCAGGCGGCGAGGTGATGCCCGCCTCCTGCAGATGTGGTGTGAGTTGTCGCCGAACCGCTGAGCCGCCTCGGCGGACTCCCACACATCGACGACGCGGAAACCGTTCGGGCCCTCGCCAGCGGCGTGGCTGGACGAGGACGACCGGCATGCGCGCCTCCTAGCTCGGGAGCGGCGGCACTCTAACGGTGCGCCCGAGTGCGCTTCCACCCGGCGAGCTGCTCAGGAAGCTGCTCCCGGCTCGTGAGTCCGGCCGGACACGCCGCCTGACGGGCGTCCATCAGGCCCCAGGGGAGGGGTGCCGACGCATCCGGCAGCCGTGAGCATATTGCTACTCGAACTGCACAAACGGAACGCGGCCTTGCCGGATCTTGTCAGCACCTTCGTATAGGTCATCCCAACCCGATCGGATACCCGTCCGAACGCCGCTCTCTGAAGGGTTGAGAAGCGCCGCGAGCGTGCGGCGAGTCGATGGTTCGTCCTTAGAGGGAGAGGAGGACAGGAATGCGGCAGAAGGTGCTACTCGCAGCCTGCGTGGCTGCGCTGGCGGCGGTGTTTGCTGGAACTGCGTCGGCTGGCGAGGTGAAGGGGCCGCCAGGAACGCCGGGCGTGGGCCGGACGCTCGAGGAAGTCCAAGCGATCCGGACGGGAGCTCCGGCAAACTCGCAATCGATTTGCTCCTACAACGGGCTGAACGACATGGTCATCGGCCAGGGGCCGATCGACAACATCGTGCAGACGCCCCACACTCAGGGTTCGCCTGGTGAGGCTGGCGCTGACCCGGCGGGATCTGGCACTCCGGGCTCGCCGACCTGCGGGCGCGGCAGCAACTTCGAAAACCCGTAGACGGAACACATCATTGGCCCTGACCCTTACGCGTCAGGGCCAATGATCGAGCCGAGGCGCCGTTTCCCGGCGGCGTGCCGAGCGCGGCGACTGCCGCGACGATCTCGGCCTTCGGCTGCTGCATCGCCTGCACGGCGCCATGAATCCGCATGTCATCCACCTCGCAGGGCGTCGCCCTCATGCTCGAGCACGCTCAGCACGCTGAGCAGTCGGGCGCGGACTTCAACGGCGGTGGCGTCGTCCATGGCGCGGTCTTCGCACGGCGGCAGCGCGCAGGGATCGGACAGCGGCGGCGTCTATCTGTCAGAGAGTCTGTGTGCCATCTGCGGGTTACCCGCCGGGGAGAGGGCACGCAGGCTCTCTATTCAGCGGGGTCACGCGCCCCTGCGGTTCGGGCGCGCAACCCCTTGGCGACACGGGCCGGGGAGAGAGTGGCCGCAGTGACGCCTGCACGCCATGTTCGACCCTGAGCGACAACTCCTCTACTAGGCGGCTCCGCAAGAGCGTGTCAGCCTCGTGTCAGCTTTCCGGCCCCTACCGCCTGACACAGCCGCAGACGTCACGCCGGACACGCGCAAACGCCTGGGATTGCCGCACCCAGCCGCGCGCAGCCGACGCCCTGGCCAAAACCGGGGGGTTGGGGGTTCGAGTCCCTCCGCCCGTGCTGGGCGGCCCGTATCGGTGCTTCCAGACGCCCGAAATCCTTCGGCCGCCACGTCACGAGGTTCGGCGGCTTCGGGCAGGGCAGCTCGCGGCCGACGAACGGTCACAAGCCTCGATGCCCAGCTCCTCGCCGGTCGGGAGCTGCAAGGACGAAAGCGTGTGCGCCGCAAGGCCGGCTCGGTCATCGACGCAGCCACGCGACGCCTGAGATTCATCCTCTTCGAACGCCAACAGCCCGGCGGAGAACCGGGCCGTCAGCGGAAATGCGGTTGGCGAGCTTGGCGAGCTCAATCGGCGGGCTAGGGCTGCGGCACCCCTCCGCCTGATTCCCCGAACCGTTGGTCGTGTTGTCGGGAGGAAAGGCCGAACGGCCTACCCCTAAAAGGGGTGATTCGCAAGCAGGACTGGGTTGGCTACGTTCCGTGCATGGACAAGCTGGCCTCTTCCTTGGGGCTGCGGCGAAGAGATCCACTGCGCGGTTTGTCAGCACTTGCGCCCGACGCACAGCTCTACCGGGGAGGAGCCGATGTCCGACAATCCGCCGCGCGAGCGGGGCACCGCCCACGGCCGAGAGCGTGAGTTCAGCCTCAACGTCGTCTCGCGCAGGCATTGCGTTGCGTGCAATTCCTGTCGCGCTCGATTCAGGCGCGTCGGCGCGACGTGCGAATCGTGCGGCGCCGATTTCGCCGTCGTCGGCGTGATGGTTCTTCCGCTTACCGCGACCGACCGGCTTTTCGCGCCAGACGCGAAGCAGCGCCGACCCGCACGCCGTTGGACTCTTGGGTTCTGGCGGCTGGCGCGCATCCGTCACTGACGTCGCTGCGCACGAGCCGCGCAGAACGACGAACGGGGCCCCGGATCGGCGCGCGAACGTTCGACGAGCGATACCCGAGCGGCTGAGCCTGTCGATCTCGTGTCAGCCTTCCGGCCCCCACGCCGACTTGCTGAGGTCGCTGCCTCGTCGGGCGAGCCCGACGATGCTTCGGCCGGTTCGGTTGATTGCGCGAGGTGAGTCGCGAGTTTGGTTCCATGCCCCGTGCAGGGAGATTCACCACCGTGGAATCACCTGCGCCGGACACCCAGCAACATCTTGCGATGCTCCGGATTCTCTACGGGGCGTGCGCGACCGCCCTGGACGCATTTCGGGCCGCGAACAACGCTGTAGACGCGCAGCTCGTCATCGAGCTCGAGGTCATGGTGAACCGAACGCAGGGTGAGATCGAGCGCCTGGCCGCGCACCTCGCACAGACCGC
>DATCJJ010000076.1:0-15847 GCA_036562845.1 Gaiellaceae bacterium
CGCGAGGAGCGCCGCGAGCTCGTCAGCCAGCTGACGGACGACATCCTCGGCTACGGGCCGCTCGAGCGCTTCCTCGCCGACGACACCGTGACCGAGGTCATGGTCAACGGTGCGCCGAACGTCTTCGTCGAGCGCGGCGGCAAGATCGAGCGGACCGAGGCTCGCTTTGTCGACGACGCGCATCTGATGCGCATCATCGACAAGATCGTGTCGCAGGTCGGCCGCCGGGTCGACGAGGCGTCGCCGATGGTCGACGCGCGCCTGCCGGACGGCTCGCGCGTGAACGCCATCATCCCGCCGCTCGCGCTGTCCGGCCCGACGCTGACGATCCGGAAGTTCTCGCGCGACCCGTACACGATCAACGACCTGATCACGTTCGGCTCGCTCTCGCCGCGCGCCGCGCAGTTCCTCGGCGCGTGCGTGAAGGGGAAGCTGAACGTGTTGATCTCCGGAGGTACCGGCACCGGTAAGACGACGATGCTGAACGCGATCTCCGCGTACATCCCGGGAGACGAGCGGATCGTGACGATCGAGGACGCGGCGGAGCTCCAGCTCCAGCAGGAGCACGTGATCACGCTCGAGTCGCGCCCGGCGAACATCGAGGGCGTCGGCGAGGTCAAGATCCGCGAGCTCGTGCGCAACGCACTCCGCATGCGCCCCGACCGGATCATCGTCGGCGAGGTTCGCGGCGCCGAGACGCTCGACATGCTCCAGGCGATGAACACGGGCCACGAGGGCTCGCTCACCACGATCCACGCGAACTCGCCCCGCGACGCGCTGGCCCGCCTCGAGACGCTCGTCCTGACCGCCGGCGTCGAGCTGCCGCACCGCGCCATCCGCGAGCAGATCGCGAGCGCGTTCGACGTCCTCGTGCAGATCGCCCGCCTCGTCGACGGCACCCGTCGCGTGGTCTGCGTCTCCGAGGTCGTCGGCATGGAGTCCGACGTCGTCACGCTGCAGGACCTGTTCGTCGCCGCGGCGCCGGACGAGGAGGACGTGACGCGCGCCAAGAAGCTGCTGACGCCGCTTCGCGCGACGGGCCTGAAGCCGCACTTCGTCGAGAAGCTGACGGCGAACAACGTGATCCTGCCCCCCGACTTCTTCAACCAAGGCGACGAGGACGTCCGCGCCGCGTTCGCCGTGAACGGATTCGGCGGCAACCAGTGAGGCGGAAGGGGAAGCGCACGGTCGTCCCGGTGGTCGTCCTCGCGGCGCTCGTCGTCGCGGCGCCGGCTGCCGCCGCCGTCCGGATCAGCGGCGTCGACACGAGCAACTATCCGAGCGTCCGGCTGACGGTCGTCTCACCGCTCACGAGCGGTGCGCCGACCGTCCGGGAAAACGGGTTGCCGGTCGTCGGCGCCCAGACGGCGAATCTCGGCAGCGCGAAGAGCGTCGTGCTCGCCGTCGACCGGTCGCAGTCGATGCGGGGCGCGAAGATCCACGCCGCCGCGGCGGCCGCACGCGCCTTCGTCGACGCAAAGGGCTCGTCGGACCGCGTGCAGGTGCTCGCGTTCGGCAGCTCGGCCCTCCCGCTCACGAAGTTCTCGAGCTCGAGCGCCGACGCCGACGCGGCCCTCAACGACCTCACGGTCGACACCACGCCGGGAACCGCGATCTGGGACGCAGTGATTCGAGCGTCGATCGCGTTGCGCCGGGAGAACCAGCCCGGTCACGTGATCCTGCTCGTGACCGACGGCCGCGACGTCTCCAGCACTGCGACGATCGACCAGGCCGTCGCCGCGGCGCAGCGCGCTCACGCCGGCGTGTATGCGATCGGAATCGCGGGCGGCAAGGACTTCTCCCCGCGTGACCTGAGGGAGCTCGCGGTCCGCACCGGCGGTGCGTACCTGCAGGCGAGCTCGAGCGCCGACCTGGCTGCGCTGTACGCGCGGATCGGCCGGCGGCTCGCGCACACGTGGCAGGTCAGCTACGTCACCGCTGCACGGCCGAACGAGCAGGTGCGCTTGGCCGTCGCCATCCCGGGCGGCGGGACGACGAAGCGTGACGTCACGCTCACCGCCGCCGGCCTCGACGGGGTGGGCGCCGCCGAGCGGCCGTCCGTGCTGCCGCGCCAGTTCTGGCGCTCGAACCTCGCACCGCTCGTCCTCACGTCGGCCGTCGGTTTCCTCGTGCTGCTCGCCGTCGGGTTCGGCAACGCCGCACGGAGCGGAACGTGGCTCAACGCCCGCCTCGCCCCGCACCTCGTGCCGACGCAGCGGAAGGGGCGTGCGAAGCAGCAGCGCACGGGGCAGTCGTTCCGCAAGACCGTCGTGACCGCCACCGAGAGCGCGTTCGCCAACGTGAAGCAGTTCCGTGCCCTGCAGCGGTTGCTGACGCGGGCCGACCTCCCGCTCCTCGCGGCGGAGCTGCTCTACATCGCAGCCGGCGCGGCGATCCTCGTCGCGCTCGTCGCCAGCATCGCCGGCGCGCCGGCGCTCGTGACGCTCGTGCTCATGGCAATGGCGGGCTCGGGCCCGGTCGTCTGGGTCGCGATGCGCGCGAGCAAGCGGATCAAGGCATTCGACAACCAGCTCGCCGACCTGCTGATCACGATCGCAGCGTCGCTCAAGGCGGGCCACTCGTTCCGTCACGCCATCCAGTCGGTCGTCGACGAGGGCGCAGAGCCGGCCGCGAAGGAGTTCCGCCGGGTCCTCACCGAGACACGGCTCGGCCGTCCGATGGACGAGGCGCTCGGCGAGATGGCCGACCGCGTCGGCTCGAAGAACCTCTCCTTCGTGCTCAACGCCGTGACCATCCAGCGGCAGATCGGCGGCTCGCTCGCCGGTCTCTTCGACATGGTCGCGGAGACCGTCCGCCAGCGCCAGCAGTTCGCGCGGAAGATCCGGAGCCTGACGGCAATGGGCCGGATGTCCGCATATGTGCTCGGCGGCCTGCCGTTCGCGATGTCGATCCTGATCAGCCTGATCAGCCCGACATACATGTCGCCGCTCTGGCACACGTCTACCGGCCACGAAATGGTCATCGCCGCGCTCGTGATGCTCGCGATCGGCGGCGTCATCCTCCGCAAGATCGTCTCGTTCAAGGGGTAACCGATGCTGCTGATCCTCGCTGCCGCACTTTCACTCGGATTCGCCGCCTTTCTCGTTGGCGAGGTGGCGACGCTGCCACAGCGTCGGCGGGAGCTCTCGCTCAGGCGGGCCAGCGTCTACGGCGCCCGCAAGCGCCAGGAAGAGACGGAGCTGCCCCGGTTCAAGGAGCGCGTGCTCATCCCGGCGGTCGACCGTCTCGCGTCGTTCGCGCTGCGCCTCAATCCGAAGGCGTCGGTGGACGCGATCGGTGCGCGCCTCATCGCCGCCGGTCTCGCCCCGCGGATCTCGGCGACGCAGTTCCTCGCGATCAAGAGCGGCGCCGCGGGAGCCGGCGTCGTCGTCGCGCTCGTCGGAGCGGCGGCCGCGACCCCGGTCGCCGGTCTCGTGCTCGCCCCGGTGCTCGCCGTCGTCGGCTTCATCGCGCCGGACACGTTCCTGACGATGCGTATCAAGGCACGACGCGAGCGCATCCGCTCGGAGCTGCCCGATGCGCTCGACCTGCTCGCCGTCTCCGTCGAGGCCGGCCTCGGGCTGGACGGTGCGATCGCCAAGCTCACCGAGCACATGGACGGGGCACTCGTCGAGGAGTTCGCGCTCACGCTCGGCGAGATGCGGATCGGCGAAGCGCGTCCCGACGCGCTGAAGAAGCTCGCCGACCGTGTGCCGGCCCCGGAGCTCGCCGCGTTCGTCCGGTCGGTGCTGCAGGCCGACCAGCTCGGCATCTCGCTCGGTCGCATCCTCCGCGTGCAGGCGGCGGACTCGCGCCTGCGCCGTCAGGCCGCCGCCGAGGAGAAGGCGATGAAGGCGCCGATCAAGATGCTCTTCCCGACCGCCATGTTCATCTTCCCGGCGATGTTCGTCGTCGTGCTCGGGCCGGCGATGCTGAACATCACCAGATACCTCAACTTCAAATGACGCACGAGACCGAAACCGGGTTCGGCAGCGGCCTTCGCAAGCTCCTCCAGAAGCAGGAGCTCGAGGGCGAGGTCCTCGTCGAGGAGCCGGTCGACGAGTTCGACATCGTCGAGCCGGAGCCCGCGGTGGCGGAGGTCGTCGCCATCGTCGAGAAGCCCGAGCCGGCCGAAGCGCCGCTCGAGCTGCTCGAGCTCCGTTCCGAGCTCGAGGCCGCACTCGACCGCGAGCGCCAGCTGAAGGAGGCTCTCGAGCACCAGGTCGAGGCGTACGAGCGCGAGCGCGCGAACGACCGCGACGTCGCCGTCCGCGAGGCCGAGGTCGAGCAGCAGGTGGCTCGGCTCGAGCAGCTGCGGGCCGACCTCGAAGAGGAACAGCTCCTCCTGAAGATCCAGCGCGACCAGATCGAGGAGGAGCGGGTCGGGGTCGCATCGAGCCGCGCCGAGATCGTCGCGGAGGAGGCGCGCGTCCGCGAGCTCGCGACGCACATCGACTCACGCTCCGCAGACCTCGAGTCGGCCGACCAGGAGCACGCGCAGGCGAGCGCCCATCTTGCGCAGCAGCTGGCGTCGCTCGCCGAGCGCGAGAAGGAGCTGAAGCGCGAGCGCGCCGCGATCGACCAGGTGCGCCAGGAGCAGGAGAGCCGGTTCCTCGCGCGCGAGAACGCACTCCGCGAGCTCGACGCCGCGACGCTCCGCCGCCAGCAGTCGATCGCGCAGCACGAGGTCGAGCTGAAGGGACGCGAGGCCGAGCTCGAGCGCGAGCGGACGAAGCTGCAGGAGCGCGCCGAGGCGGTCGCCGCCAAGGAGGGGGCGGCCGAGAAGCGCGTCGACGCGCGCGAGAAGATGCTCGCCAACGGCGAGGCAGCGTTGGCGGCCTGGGAGGCGCGGCTGCGCGAGCAGGCCGAGCGGCTCGAGCGCGAGCGCAACGGCCACGGCCACGCGTCGCAGGAGGCGTTCGCCCTTCTCGCCGAGCTCGAGCAGCGCGAGCAGCGTCTCGCCGAGCGCGAGACGAGGATCCTCGCGGCCGAGACGAAGGTCGACGAGCGGTCGACCGCGGCCGCGGCCGCCGAGGAGGCGCTGCGTGTCCGCGAAGCGCGCCTGCTGGCCGACGTCGAGCTGCGCGAGGACAAGCTCGACCAGCGCGAGAAGAACGTCGCGGAGCGGGAAGAGCTGATTACGTTCCGCGAGCGCGACCTCACCGCGTACGTCGGCGAGATCCAGGGCGTTCTCAGCGAGCAGCGCGAGCAGCGCAGCGTCGCGTGAGCTGAATATCCCTCGATCGAGACTCGCCGCCGGCCCCGTGCCGGCCGATACAGGGACCGCCGTTATCAGGGGATAGACCGGGGGTTCTTCCATGGCCGCAGTGGAAGTCCCGCACGCGGGCCGCGCGCGAGACACGACGCAGGATCTCTACGCCCAGTACGGGAAGCAGATCTACTCGTACTGCCTTCACAAGCTGCGCTGCCGCGAAGAGGCGGAAGACGCAGTCCAGACCACGTTTCTGAACGCGTTCCGGAGCCTGCAGCGCGGCGCCGAGACGCAGTTCGAGCAGGCGTGGCTCTACAAGATCGCGCACAACGTCTGCGTCGCGCGCCAGACCTCGTCGTCGCGGCGGCTGCGGCTCGAGTCCCCGAACGACTTCGAGGTCCTGCAGGAGGTCGTGCCGGCACGCGATGGCGAACAGCCGCTCGAGCTGATCGGCATCGAGGAGGCGCTCGAGCGGATGCCCGAGAACCAGCGCCGCGCGATCCTCTTGCGCGAGTGGCAAGGCCTCTCCTACCGCGAGATCTCCGCCGAGCTCGACCTGTCGCAGGCAGCGGTCGAGATGTTGATCTTCCGCGCGCGCCGTGCGCTCGCCGGGGCGCTCGAGCAGCCGGAGAAGCAGGGCAAGGGCGCACGCACCGCCCGCGGCGTCGCGGTCGCTGCAGCCGCCGCCCAATGACCTTCCCAGTACCGGCGCGGCAGCGGTGGCTCAGGCGGCGGCCGTGCTCCGCTTCGTCGCGCCGGCTCCGTTGACCACGTGAGCCATTCCACCGCGCAGAAGGGCGCCATACTTCTGCGCGGTGGTGGACGATGCCGCGTTGCGGCTGGGCGACGCACTGCGCGTACGCGCGCAGAGGCGTCGCTCGCGCCTCGACGCCGATGCCCTCGCGGTCTCACGCGTTGTCGGCGACGTCCTGATCGTCGTCGCCTTCGACGTCACCGAGGGTGTGACGCTCCAGTTCGGCCAAGGCTTTCTCGTCTCCGACTATCCGGTGACGAAGCGCGTGCTCGAGACGGGCGAGCCGGCCGGGCTCACGCTCGCCGACGCGGACGCCGACGAGGCCGAGGCACGCGTCCTCCACGAGCTCGGCTTCGCGGCGCTCGCGATGCTGCCGTTCGACGTCGGCGGTGAGCGGTGGGGGCTCGTCGAGGCGTACCGCGTCGACGCGCGGCCGTTCGACGCGGCGCTGCTCGGCGACGCGGGCGCGTTGGCGCGGCTCGACTAGCGAACGACGACGTCCGCGGAGCAGGCGTGCACGAGCGCGCACAGCGGCTCGTCGACGCCGCGCAGCTGCTCGTGCGACGCGTCGATCTCGATCTCCGGCCATTCCTCGAGGCCGAGCGACGCCGCGCCTTCGTCCGAGCCGATCGAGAGGAGATCGTCGACCGTGAACACGTTGCGCCGGCCCGACTGGCGCCGCGCGATGCCGTCGAGCTCCCGCAACTCCTCGAACGGGTCTATGCGCACGTTCGAGTCGGAGCCGATGCAGAGCCCGATGCCGCGGTGCAGCAGCCGCTCGACGGGGAGGAACCCGTCGCCGAGATTCGCCTCGGTTGTCGGACAGGCGCACACGCGCGCCCCGGCCTGCGCGAGGAGGTCGAGCTCGCGGCCGTCGGCGTGCGTCGCGTGGACGACCGTCGTCCGCTGCGTCAGGCAGTCCGTCGCTGCGAGGAGCTCGATCGGGCGCACGCCGTGCTCGGCCACGCACTCCTCGATCTCCCGCGGCTGCTCGTCCGCGTGCACGTGGAGCGGCAGGTCGTGCTCGCGGGCGTAAGCGCCGAGCGCCTCGAGCCAGTCGCGCGGGCAGGCGCGCACCGAATGCGGGGCGACGCCGACGCGGGCGCCCCCCGCACGGAGCGACTCCAGCTGCTCGAGATAGTCGCCGACCGAGCCCTGTCGGAATCGCTCGATGCCGCCGCGGGCGTACGCGACGTAGAGGAGCACGATCTCGACGCCGGCCTCGGCCGCAGCCTCGGCCGCGGCGCGCGCCTCGTCGAGCCCGAGGTAGTGGAACTCGCCGACCGCGGTGTAGCCGGCATGGCGGAGCTCGGTGTAGACGGCGACGTACTCCCGGCGGATCCGTGACGGGGACTGACCGCGTGCAAGCTCCAGCATCGCGTCGCGCCACGCCCAGAAGTCCGCGCCTTCCGTTCGGCCGCGAAGCGCGCGCTGAAAGGCATGGCAGTGCGCGTCCACGAAGCCTGGCAGTTGCAGGACATCCGGCACTCGCGAGATATTCGCACGTCATGCGGCGCCTCTTGGTCGTGGGGCTGGCGGCAGCATGCTGCTGCATGCCTGCGACTGCGCGCGCCCTGCCCGGCGTGACCGTCGCGATCTTCTACTACCCGTGGTACGCGACCCCGGCGGTCGACGGAGCCTGGGGGCACTGGGATCAGAACGGACACGTGCCGCCGCGCGACGTGTACTCGCGCTTCTACCCGGCGCTCGGCACGTACTCGAGCTCCGACCGGGCCGTGCTCGAGCAGCAGATGAGCGAGATCGCCGGCGCGGGAATCAACGAGATCATCGTCTCCTGGTGGGGCCGCGGCTCGGTCGAAGACCAGCGGCTGCCGCTCGTCCTCGCCGCAGCCCAGCGGCATCAGCTCGCCGTCGCGCTGCATCTCGAGCCGTACGACGGGCGCACGGCCGACACGGTCGCGGCCGATCTGCGGTACGCCGCCTCGCTCGGGATCCGCGACGTCTACGTGTACCACCCGCACGACATTGCCGCCGCCGACTGGACGGCCGTGCATGCGCAGGCGCCGCCGGGGATGCGTCTCTTCGCGGGGACGCAGCTCGTCGGCTTCGCCGCGGCCGCGAAGTTCGACGGCTTCTACACCTACGACTTCGTCAACTTCGGCGGCGACAAGTTCGTTCGGCTGTGCGCGCAGGCCCACGCCGTGCACCTGCTCTGCGCGCCGAGCGTGGGGCCGGGCTACGACGGGACGCGGGCGGGGGAGGCGCCCGTGCGCCGCGGCCGCCATAACGGCGCCACCTACGACGCCCTTTGGGCGGCCGCGCTCGGCGCGACCCCCGACGCGATCACGATCACGAGCTTCAACGAGTGGGGGGAGGGGACGCAGATCGAGCCGGCCGTGAGCCGCCGCGGCTATTCGTCATACGACGGAGCGTGGGGGATGACGGGCGTGCCGGCGAGCTACGCCTACCTCACCCGCACGCTGTACTGGACGGCGCGGGCCGCGGCGCTCTCGCGCTAGCGTCGGCCGCGATACTAGGGCCGTGGCGACCCCGGCCGTCCCGGCTCCGCTCGCGCAGCTGCCGAATGCGCTGACGGTCAGCCGCCTCGTTCTCATCCCGATCTTCGTCGTCCTCATGGTGCAGGCGGGCGATGCGCACAGCTGGCCGGCGGGGATCCTGTTCGGCGCCGCCGGCGTCACCGATCAGATCGACGGCTTCCTCGCCCGCGCGTGGCGCGTCGAGTCGCGCTTCGGCAAGATCGCCGACCCGCTCGCCGACCGCCTGATGATCGACGCCGCCGTCATCCTCCTCGTCGCCTACGGCCGGCTGCCCTGGGCCGGCCTCGTGGTGATCGCCGCCCGCGACCTGCTCCTGCTCGTCGGCTGGCGCCTCCTCGCGCCGCGGGGGATCGATCTCGACGTGAACCTGCTGGGGAAGGCGGCGACCTGGATCCTCTACGCCGCCGTGGCCTTCCGGATCGTCACGCACGACCACACGCGCTGGCCGCTCTGGCTCTTCTGGATCGGGCTCGCCGGGGCCGTGATCGCTGCGATGTTCTACGTGCGCGAGGCCCGGAAACAACTGCGCTCATGAAGGCCGTCGTCATGGCCGGCGGCGAGGGCACCAGGCTCCGTCCGCTCACGTCGAACCAGCCGAAGCCGATGGTGCAGATCGTCGGCAAGCCGTGCATGGAGCACATCCTCGAGCTGCTCAAGCAGCACGGGATGACGGACGTGATCGTCACGGTTGCGTTCCTGCCGCAGGCGATCCGGTCGTACTTCGGCGACGGGTCGTCGCTCGGCATGAGCATCAACTACTCGGTCGAAGAGTCGCCGATGGGCACGGCCGGGTCGGTGCGCCTCGCCGGCAACAAGCTCGACGACACGTTCCTCGTCATCTCGGGCGACGCGCTCTGCGACGTCGATCTGACGCGGCTCGTCGAGTTCCATCGCGAGAAGGGCGCGTCCGCGACGATCGGCCTCAAGTCGGTCGACAACCCGCTCGAGTTCGGGATCGTCGTCACGGACGAAGAGGGGCGGATCGAGCGCTTCCTGGAGAAGCCCTCGTGGGGGCAGGTCTTCTCCGACACGATCAACACCGGCATCTACGTGCTCGAGCCGGAGGTTCTGCGGCACGTGCCGAAGGACCGGCCGTACGACTTCTCGAAGGAGCTCTTCCCGCTGCTGCTCGAGATGGGCAGGCCGCTCTACGGCTACGTGCTCGACGGCTACTGGCAGGACATCGGCAACCTCGACCAGTACCGGCAGGCGAACTTCGACGCGCTCGACGAGCACGTCCACCTGAACATCGGCGGCATCCGCATCCGCGGCAACATCTGGCTCGGCGAGGGCGTCGACCTCAACGACCTCGAGCAGATCGAGGGGCCGGCGTATCTCGGCAACTACTGCCGCGTCGCGCCCGACGCCTCGGTCGGGGCCTACTCGGTCCTGTCGACGAGCGTGACGGTGCGCGAGCGCGCGCGCACCGTGCGCGCAATCGTCGACGCGTCGACGTACATCGGGCGAAGTGCCGTCGTCGAGGGTGCGATCGTCGGCCGCGCCTGCGACCTGCGGTCGCACGTGCGCGTTCACGAGGGCGTCGCGATCGGCGACGAGGTGTCGATCGGCAGCGAGAGCGTGATCATGCCGGGCGTCCGCATCTACCCCTACAAGGAGGTCGAGACCGGCTCGCAGATCTTCGAGTCGCTGATCTGGGAATCGCGCGGAACGACGCGCATCTTCCGCCAGCAGGGCGTGTCGGGCCTCGTCAACGTGGACCTGACACCGGACGTCGCGGTGCGCCTCGCCGCGGCGCTCGGCACGGCACTCAAGCGCGGCGACCGCGTCGTCGCGTCGCGCGAGGGGACGCCGGCGGCACGGATGATCAAGCGGGCGATGCTCTCCGGCATCGCCTCGACCGGCGTCGACGTCGCCGACCTGCGCGTCATCCCGGCCGCAGTCGCACGTCACCTGATGAAGGCGGAAGGCCACCAAGCGGGCTTCCACGTCGGCACGAGCCCATCCGATCCGGAGGCGGTGCGCATCCAGTTCTTCGAGGCGCCCGGGATCGAGATGACGCAGAACATGCAGGCCGAGGTCGAGAAGCACTTCACGCGCGGGGAGCTGCGACGCGTCGCCGCGTCGGACGTCGGCTCGATGTCGTACCCGGCCCGCGTGCACGAGAGCTACGCGAGCGACCTGCTCCGGTCGGTCGACGTCGAGGGGATCCGCGATCGCCGGTTCCGGATCGTCGTCGACTACGGGTTCTCGGCCGCGTCGTACGTCCTGCCGCTCGTCCTCGGGCCGCTCGGCGTCGAGCTCGTCGCCGCGCACGCGTTCCCGAGCGAGGGCGAGTCTGGGCCCACCGGCCTGTCCGCCGCGATCGGACAGACGAAGCGGCTCGTGAGCGCGGTCGGCGCCGACCTCGGCGCCGTCTTCGACCGCGCGGCCGAGCGGCTCTACCTCGTCGACGACCAGGCCCGGGAGGTCCCGGTCGAGCAGGCGCTGCTGCTCCTCGTCCGGCTGCTCGCCTCCGACGGCCGGCACGGCAAGCTCGCGTTCCCCGTCACCGTCACGAGCCAGGTCGACCGGCTCGTCGAGGGATCCGACCTCGAGGTGATCCGGACGCCGCACTCGCTGCCTGCCCTCACCGAGGCTGCGGCCGGCGACGACGTCGTCTTTGCGGGCGCCCTCGGCGGCGGCTACGTTTTCCCGGAGTTCCTGCCCGGGTACGACGCCGTCGCGAGCCTCGTCAAGCTGCTCGAGCTGCTGGCACCCGTCCAGCAGCCGCTCTCGACGCTGACGGCCGAGCTGCCGCGCCCGACGCTCGTCCACCGGCAGCTGGCCTGCCCGTGGGGGATGAAGGGCCTCGTGATGCGCGTCCTCAACGAGCGCCTCGCGGGCCGCGAGCTCGACCTGACCGACGGGATCAAGGTCTTCGACGACCGCGGCTGGGCGCAGGCCCTCCCCGACCCGGACGAGCCGCTCATCCACCTCTACGCGGAGGGAGCGACCGAGGACGAGTCCGAGGCGCTCGTCGCCGAGCTCCGCGGCATCGTCGAGGAGATCGAGCAGGGGCAGGGGGAGCCCGCCGCGGCTCGAACCTAGAAGCCTGAAGCCCAGGTCTAGACTTCGGGTCGCCAAAGGCTAAAGTTCAACTCGACCCTTCGAGCAGAAAGGCCCGCCGCTGTGGAACCACTTCCTGATCTCGGCACGCTGAATGACGAGGACCTCAAACGCCTGATCGACGAGTACACGCGCGAGGAGCAGGAAGTCTCCTATCGCCGGCGCATCCTCCACGGCAAGATCGACATCCTCCGCGCCGAGCTCGTCGCCCGTCTCCAGAAGACGCAGGGGCGGAGCGTCCTCGACCAGGTGGACGTCGAGTCGCTCTCCGCGATCCTCGCCGGGAAGGCCGCGCCACCGCTCGAATGAGCCACGTCTACTGCCCGGAGTGCGGCTTCCAGAACCCGGAGGCGGCCAACTACTGCTCGAAATGCGGCGCGCTGCTGCATACGCCCGAGAGCGGCGAGCAGACGGAGCAGTTCAGCCCGGCGGTGCGCGACGAGCTGCTCGAGCAGCTGGGCGATCTCGCGGTCAGCGGCCCGGCGCTCGTCGTCCGCGCCGGCGGCGGCCGGACGGGCGAGACGTTCGCCCCGCAGGGCGATCGCACGACGATCGGCCGCTCCCCCGACTGCGGCGTCTTCCTCGACGACGTCACCGTCTCGCGCCGGCATGCCGCGCTCGTCCAGCGCGACGGCCGCTGGACGATCGAGGACCTCGGCAGCCTCAACGGCACGTTCGTCAATCGCCGCCGCGTCGAGGGCGCGACGCTCGAGGACGGCGACGAGATCCAGATCGGCAAGTACCGGCTCACCTTCCTCCAGCACTGATGAGCGCAACCGCAGCCATCCGCCCGCAGCTCTTCACGATCGGCAACGTCTGCCGGCGGTTGAAGCCGGAGTTCCCCGACATCTCGATCTCGAAGATCCGCTACCTCGAGGATCAGGGGCTGCTCGCGCTCAAGCGGACGCAGGGCGGCTACCGGTTGTTCAGCGAAGAGGACGTCGAGCGGCTCGAGACGATCCTCCGGCTGCAGCGCGACGAGTTCCTGCCGCTACGCGTGATCCGCGAGGAGCTCGCCGCGGGCGCCGGCCGTGAGCGCCGCCGCCGCCGCTCCGCGCTCGGCGCCGAGGAAGAGGACGTCGAGCTCGAGGAGCTGTGCGAGCGCTCGGGGTTGGACGCGGCCCGCGTCCGCGAGCTCGAGGAGTACGGCCTGCTCGAGCCGCATCTCGAGGCCGGGCGCCGGCTCTATTCCGAGACGGACGTCGAGATCGCCACGGCGTGCGACACGCTCGCGCGCTACGGGATCGCCGCGCGCCACCTGCGTGCGTTCCGCACCGCCGCCGACCGCGAGGCGGCGCTGCTCGAGGCGCTCATCGCACCGGCGCTCCGCTCGCGCAACGCCGACCGCCGCCGCGCAGGGATGGAGGACCTGCAGCGGCTCGCGGAGACCGCGCAAGAGCTGTCGCAGCTCTTGTTCGCGCGAAATGTGCGTAGGCTTGCCGACGCGTGACCGCGCTCGACTTCAAGTCCTACGTCCGCGAGGTGCCCGACTTCCCGGAGCCCGGCGTCGGGTTCAAGGACATCACGCCGCTGCTCGAGGACCCGACCGCGCTGCGCGGCGCCGTCGAGGCGCTCGCAGATTGGAGCGCGGCGCGGACGCCCGACCTGATCCTCGGCGCTGAGGCGCGCGGCTACTGGCTCGGCTCCGCGATCGCCTGTGCCGTCGGCTGCGGGTTCGTGCCGGCGCGGCGGCCGGGCAAGCTGCCGCCGGAGACGGTGACGGCGCGCTACACGCTCGAGTACGGCGAGAACCAGCTCGAGGTCGGCGCGCACGCGATCAGGCAGGGCGCGCGGGTCGTCATCCACGACGACGTCCTCGCGACCGGCGGAACGATGAACGCGGTTGCCGGCCTCGTCGAGCACCTCGGCGGCGAGGTCGTCGGGATCAACTTCGTGATCGACCTGACGTTCCTCAACGGCCGCGAGCGGCTCGCCAGGTACGACGTGTACTCCTTGATGGAGTACTGAGCCGCTCAGCTCAGCCGCTCGGCGAGCTCGGGATGGCAGCCGAACTGCGCCCAGCCCGCGGGCGTCCCGCCGTGGAGCACGTCGCGGATCCCCGGGTCGGCGCCGAGCTCCAGGAGGGTCTCGACCGCCTCGGCGCGACCCGACTGTGCGGCGAGATGAAGCGCCGTCACGCCCTCACCGTGGTCGGGGCCGCCGAAGCTGCCGCGTCCGTTCACGTCGGCGCCGAGCTCGACGAGCCGGCGGATCGCGGCGACGCGCGCGTTCGCCGCCGCCCAGATGAGCGGCGTGCCGCGGTACGGATCGGCGTCGAGGCCGGCGCCGAGCTCGACGAGCCGGTCGATCGCCTCGACGCGGCCGCTCTTGCTCGCCCACACGAGCGCCTCGTCGAGGACCTCCTGCGGGGCGTCGCTCGGCTCCCACGCCGGGAAGCCGCCGTGCGGGCGGTAGAAGCCGCGGTGCGCGCCTGCCGCCGGAGTGCCCGCGAGCTCGTCGATCAGGTCGACGAGCCCGAGCCCCGCCGCGGCGCGCAGGTTGCGCGGCTCGAGCCCGAGCAGGTCGACGACCTCACGGTGCCCCCAGAACAGCGCGACGACCAGCGGCGTGCCGCCGTCGCCGCGCGCCGAGAGGTCGGTGCGGGCGCCGGCGGCGAGGAGCAGCTCGGTGAGCGCGCGGTCGTTCCCGTAGCCGGCCTGGTGCAGCTTCGTCCAGCCGTAGTCGTTGCCACGGTTGACGTCGGCGCCGCGCTCGAGGAGCAGCCGGGTGGCGTCGAGCCCGCCGGCCATGCCGAAGAGGTCGTTCCCGTTCGTGCCGCGCTGTCGCACGAGCTCCGGGTGCTCGTCGAGGAGCGCGCGCAGCCGCTCGACGTCGTCGTCCTCGACGGCGCGATACGCCTGCATGAACGGCGTCGGCGGCCGCTCGCCCGTGGCAAGCGCCTGGACGAGGCGCGTCAGCCCGGTCCAGGTCGAGAGGCCGTGCCGCCGCGCGAGTGTGCGCCGAGCCTCCGCGAGCGGCACGCCGCTCACCGTCGAGATCCCGAAGGCGCGCCCCTCGTAGTAGTCGAGGTCGGTGTGGAAGGGCTGCTCGGCGAGCTCGTGCACGAGCGCGCTCCAGCTGGAGTACCCGTGCTCGCGTGCGAGCACGAGCTGCGCGCTCGCGAGGCGCGGCGGCAGGTCGCCGAGCCGGGCGACGGCGTCCGGCCGGCCGGCGCGCGCGGCACGGGCGAGCTCTTTCGCCTGCTTGCGGAGCTGTTCGAGATTCACCACGACCTCCTCCCACGTGCCCGCGGTCCGCGGCGTCGGGCGGGAAGAAGATCGCAGGCGCTGCAGGTCGTTCCCGACGAGGTGGGCTCAGCCCTGCCCGCGGACCGGATGCGCCCTCGCTGCGCTCCGAGAGCCTAGCCGCGAATCCAGCCCTGTTGGGGCTTCGTTTTATCGTCCGACGTGCCGATTACACCTTCACCATGTACGACGCGATAGCCGGCCGGTACACGTTCGCGTGTCCGCGGGTGGGGGAGTCTCGCGTCGCGCTGAGCGCGTTCCGCACGCTCGAGCGGCTGCCGGGCGCGTGTCATCCCGTCGTCTACCGCGTCCGCTTCGAGTGCGCCTGCGGCGAGGAGCACGACGGCCTCGTCGCCCACGACGAGCTCGACTGGGCGCCGCTCGGCCTGGAGGGCGGGACGTTCGTCAACCTGATGACGTCGAAGATCGAGCCGGTCGCAGCCGAGCTCGGCGCGCTCGCGGCGGCACGGATCAAGGCGGGGGAGTGGCCGTGGAGCTTCTTCTGCTATCCGGAGGAGCGGCCGCGGCCGGTGTTCCCGAGCGCCTTCCTGCTCCTGGCGCCCGGCGACGGATCGCTCGGGCTCGCCGTGCGCTGCCCGGCGTGCGCGCGCACCTCGGTCAACGTCGTCTCGCACGAGCACGTCGACGTGCCGTTCCACAACGACCACGAGGTCGGGGTGGTGGAGCACCTCTTCGCCGACGACCTGCACGCGACGATCGATGAGTTCCGCGCGGAGCTCTGGTCGGCCCGGTTCGACGCGCGGCGTCTCGCGCTGGAATAGCCGCACCCGGAACGCGGCCCCGGCCGTTTTCCAGGTATGCGCAGATACGGACTGTACGACGCAACCCGTGGGCTCGCGACCGCGCTTTCGGCCGGGCTGGCGGGTGTGCTGCTGTGGGTGGCGACGCTCGTCGGCGTCCAGACCGTGACCCACTTCTGGGAGTCGATGGGGATCGTGGCGGCGGCGGGGCTCGTCGTCGCGCTCTCGCAGGTGATCGGCGGCTGGACGAAGGGCCACGGCGTCCGTGTGTCGCCGGGGACGTTCCTGCT
>DATCJJ010000083.1:0-8873 GCA_036562845.1 Gaiellaceae bacterium
CAGCGCGGAGCCGCCGATCGCGGCGATCACGGACGCGACGACGACGGTGAGCCGGAACCGGCCGTGCACGGTGTCCCATGATCCATCGTGCGGCTCGGGGAATCCACCGAACGCGCTCGACTCCAGGGAAAACCCTGAGCCACTGCGCGAAGGGTGTGCGACGATTCGCGGAGTGCAGAAGCGCGTGTTGATCGTCGACGATCACCAGCCGTTTCGGGCCGTCGCGCGGGAGCTGTTGGAGAGCGCCGGTTACATCGTCGCGGGCGAAGCCGCGGACGCGGCGGGAGCCCTCGCCGCAGTGGCCGCCCACGCTCCCGACGCTGTGCTCCTCGACGTGCAACTCCCGGATCGCGACGGCTTCGCGGTTGCGACGGAGCTCGCGGCTGCGGACGGGCCGACAGTCGTGCTCATCTCGTCACGCGACGCGGACGACTACGGTCGGCGGGTCGCGGCCTGCGGGGCGCGCGGGTTCATCCCGAAGTCGAGGCTCTCGGCGGCGGCGGTCGCCGCCCTGCTCGACTGATGGCCTCCGACGCGGCCACGGCGTTGCCGACTCGAGACGCCGTTCGCGACCCCGTGCTGCTCCTGCCGCTCGTGGTGGCTGCGGGCCTGGCGGTTGGGCGGCTCGGCGTGCACGGGCGAGTCGCGGGGACGCGCATCGCGGCAGACCTCGCGCTCTCGTGGGCTCTGATCGCGGCATCGCTCGTCGCGCTGGAGCGGCCGCGCTGGCGGCGCACGAGGTGGCTGCTCGCCGCGACGCCGTTCGCGCTTCTGGGCGCCGACCTCGAGTGGGCGAGCTCGCCCGCGCTGTGGACCCTCGGCTTCCTCGTCGAGGGGCTGTGGGCGGCGTCCCTGGTTCAGGTCGTCCTGACGTTCCCGGAAGGACGTCCGTGGTCGCGCCCGGCCCGCATCGCACTCCTCGCCGCCTACACGGTCACGCTGGGCGGGCAGCTCGCCGGCGGGCTGGTCGCGCCGGACGCGCGCGACCTGCTCTCGGTCGCCTCCCAGCCGAGCGTCGCGGAGGCGATCGACAGAGCGCAGGGGATCGCCGGCGTCGGCGTCGCCCTCGCGGCGCTGTTTGTCGTCGTGCAACGGGTGCGGACCTTGGGGCGCCCGGCACGACGTGCGCAAGGGCCGCTGCTGCTCGCGGCGGCAATCACGGCTCTCGCCGGTCTCGTGTGGTTGGGCTGGGTGATCGCCGACGACGCGCGAGTGCCGACGCTCGAGACGATCGCGCGCGCGCTCGCCCTGACGATTCCGGTCGGGATCGTCGTCGGGATCGGGTGGTCGCGGCTCCGTCGACCGCAAGCGTCCGAGCTCGTCGTCGAGCTGCGAAGCGAGGCGGCGACAACGATGCGCGAGCGCCTCGCCCGCGCCCTCGGCGATCCCACGCTCGACGTCGCGTACCGCCTCGGCGACGGTCGCTATGTCGACGCCGCCGGCGGGCCGGTCGAGCTGCCACAGCGAGCCGACCGCGCCGTCACGGCGGTGAGCGTCCGGGGCGAAGAGATCGCCGCACTCGTTCACGATCCGGCACTGCTCGACGAGCCGGCGCTCGTGGAGTCTGTTCGCGCGACCGCGGCGCTCGTGCTCGAGAACGAGCGTCTCGCAGCGGAGGTGCGGTCGCAGCTCGCGGAGGTGCGCGCCTCGCGAGGCCGGATCGTCGCGGCCGCAGACGCCGAGCGGCGCCGCATCGAACGCAACCTCCACGACGGCGCGCAGCAACGTCTCGTGACGCTCTCCGTCGCGCTCGGCCTCGAGGCCTCGCGCGCCGACAGGGCCACGGCCGACGTCCTCGCACGCGCGCAGGAGGAAGTCGAGCAGGCCGTCGGAGAGCTCCGCGAGCTCGCCAGAGGCATCCACCCCACGCTTCTCCGCGACGAGGGCCTGACCGCCGCTGTCGAGGCGCTCGCACGACGGACACCGTTGCCGGTGACGGTCGAGAGCAGCGCACGGGACCGCTTGCCCGACGCCGTCGAGCTCGCCGCCTACTTCGTCGTCTCCGAGGCGCTCACGAACGTCGTCAAGCACGCGTCGGCGACGCAGGCATCGGTGCTGCTCGAGCGCGAGCCCGCGACGCTCCACGTCACGGTGACCGACGACGGCGTCGGCGGCGCACACCTCACGCCCGGATCGGGCCTCGCCGGTCTGCGCGACCGACTCGAGGCACTCGACGCGACGTTATCGATCGAAAGCGACGCGGCCCACGGCACGAGCGTGGGCGCTGTCTTCCCATGCGGGTCGTAATCGCCGACGACGCACCGCTGATCCGGGAGGGAGTCGCCCGCCTGCTGGCGGAAAGCGGCGTCGAGGTCGTCGATCAGCTCGGCGACGCAGATGCGTTGCTTCGGAGCGTCCGCGACCTTCACCCGGATGTCGCCCTCGTCGACATCCGGATGCCTCCGACCCATACGGACGAAGGGCTGCGCGCAGCCCGCGAAATCCGTGCGCGCCATCCGGAAACCGCCGTCCTCGTCCTCTCGCAACACCTCGAGCCCGACTACGTGCTGCAGCTCGTCGAAGCCAAGCCCGAGGGCGTCGGCTATCTGATGAAGGAACGCGTCGGTCGGATCGAACAGCTGCTCGACGCCCTGCAACGCGTCTCGGCGGGCGAGTGTGTCGTCGACCGCGCAGTCGTCGACGACCTGCTCGCGCGACGCCGCCGCACCGATCCGATCGAGGAGCTCACGTCGCGCGAGCGCGAGATCCTCGCGCTGATGGCGGAGGGACGCTCGAACCACGGAATCAGCCGCACGCTCTGGCTCAGCCCGAAGACGGTCGAGACGCACATCAGAGGCGCCTTCGCAAAGCTCGGGATCAGAGAGGCGCCCGAGGACAACCGCCGCGTGCTCGCCGTCCTCGCCTACCTGCGGCGGTAGACCTGCGGCGGTAGAGGCAGGAGCCGGAGGAAACCCCTGCCTCCGGAGGCGCGAAGTGGGACAAGCCGTCTTCTCGGGGTGCGGACAGCCGTACTTTCAACCGCGCTGCACGCCGAGCACCTCGCGAAACACCCGGAGGAAGTTCTCGCCGAGGATGAGCCTGACGTCGCCCTCGCTGAAGCCGCGCTCGAGCAGCGCTGCCGTCAGGCGCGGCAGGTGACGCGACGCATACAAGCCGGGCACCGTCGCCGTGGGATCCAGGCCTTCGGTCGTCAGATCGACGTCGGCCGGATAGAGATCCGCGAAGATGTCGGCGACGAAGTCCGGGCCGACGCCCACGTGCTCGACTCCTGCGACGTCGGCGATGTGCTCGTAGTGGTCGACGACGCGGTCGAGCGTGGCGTCTCCGTCGCTGATGAACGCCGCAAGGAGATTGACGCCGACAACTCCTCCGTTTTCGGCGATCCCGCGAAGCTGGTCGTCCGTCAAGTTCCGGTGGTGGTCTCTCACGGCTCTGGCAGAGGAGTGCGACGCGACGAGCGGACGTGTCGCGATCTCCAACGCGTGCTCGACGCCCGCCGCGCTGAGGTGCGAGACGTCGAGGACGATCCCCAGCCGCTCCATCTCGGCGACCGCAGCGACGCCGGCCTGCGTCAACCTGCTCCCGACCGCGTCCTCCCCGCTCCCGTCGGCGAGCAAGGTTCGCCCCATGTGGGTGAACGAGATCATCCGCACGCCGAGCTCGGAGAAGGTCTCGACGAGCGTCTCGTCCGGCCCGAGCGCATGCGTGCCCTCGAGCGCGAGCACGAGCGCGATCTTCCCCGCCGCCACCGCGGCGTCGATCTCGCCGCCGGTACGACAGAGGGTGAGGTGGTCGGAGCTCTCGGAGACCTCACGCTTCAGGGCCGCGATCATCCGGAGTGTCTGCCGAAGGTGCGCCTCGGGGACTTCGGGGTCGCAGTACACGGGACACACCTGCACATCGACACCGCCGGCGCGGAGCTCGCCGAGCCACCGCTGCTTGAAGGTTCCTCGCGGGCCGACGCCCTCGGCCATGATCGACAGCAAGAGGTCGTTGTGCGCGTCGACGACGACGGCGTTCGCGTGAAGCTCCTCGGCCGAACTCAGCTTCGTCATCTCCGGCGAAGACTCTAGTGAGACAGGCGGGCCAGCTTCGCGGGGTCGACGAGGAAGTCGATCGCATTGATGCGGCCGTTCGCCACGGTGAGCGCGACGACGGTGAACACCGTTCCGTCGGGCCGTCCGACGACCGCGCCGGCGACACCGTTGACGACCGCCGGCCGGCTGTACGGCGCGAGCGCCCGCCAGCGCTGCGCCTCCGCCAGCACCGCTTCGACGCCGACGATGGGCTCGCGCGCGAGTGGGCTGCCCGGCCCCGCGTCGACGCGCAGCGTCACGTCGGGGTCGAGCATCTCGACGAGCGCGTCGAAGTCGCCCTCGCGGGCGGCGGCAAGGAATGCCTCGACGACTTTCCGCTGCTCGGCGAGCTCGACGTCGGGCATGGGTGTCGTCCCTTGCACGCGCCTGCGCGCGCGACTCGCAAGCTGGCGTGACGCCTCGGTGGTGCGGCCGAGGATGCGCGCGATCTCGTCGAACGGCAACGCGAACATGTCGTGGAGGACGAATGCGAGCCGCTCGGCAGGAGCGAGCGTCTCGAGCACGACATAGAGTGCGAGGCCGACGCCGTCGGCGATGAGCGCCTCCTCCTCCGGGGTCGGCGCGCCGTCGACCGCCACGATCGGCTCCGGCATCCACGAGCCGACGAACTCCTCGCGACGAGACCGGCGCGCTCGGAGCATGTCGAGACAGACGCGGCTGACGACCGTCGTCAACCAGCCGCCGATGTTCTCGATCTCCGACTCGTCGGCGCGGCCGAGCTTGATCCACGCCTCCTGCACGGCGTCGTCGGCCTCGTCGACCGTGCCGAGCATGCGGTACGCGATGCGGCGGAGCCGCGGCCGCTCCTCCTCGAAACGCTCTGCCAGGACGTCGCGATCTCTCATCTCATCTGGACGACGCACGAGCCGCCGAAAACGTGACAGGAAGAGCGGTCACGTTTTCGCGCCGGCATCCGTCGGGTGAGCAGAGACCGATCGTAAGGAGACTCAGCATGCTCACCGCACCGAACGAACCCTCGTTTCTCGCGACCCGCCGCGGCAAGCTCACGCTCGCGCTCTTGTGCGGCATCGCCTTCCTCGACTTCGTCGACGGATCGATCACGAACGTCGCGCTACCGTCCATCCGGCGGTCGCTTCACTTCTCCGTCGACGGCCTGACCTGGATCCCGAGCGGGTACCTCCTCACCTACGGCGGCTTCATGCTGCTCGGCGGGCGTCTCGCCGACCTGCTCGGCCGCCGCCGCGTCCTCGTCGCCGGGATCACAGCGATTGCGATCTCCTCACTCGTCGGCGGTCTTGCCCAGAGCGCCGGCATCCTCGTCGGCGCGCGGCTCGCGCAAGGGCTCGGCGCCGCGCTCACCCTCCCGACCGCCCTCTCGATCCTCACCACGAAGTTCGCGGAAGGGAAGGACAGAAACACGGCGCTCGGCGCGTGGGGCGGCACCGGCGGAATCGCGTCGGCGGCAGGCGTGCTCATCGGAGGCGTGCTGACCGAAGGGCCCGGCTGGCGCTGGGTGATGTTCGTCAACCCGATCGCCTGCGCGCTTCTCGTCGTGCCGATCTTCCGGCTGATCGAAGGCGAGCGCGTACGCCGCCGGCTCGCGAACTTCGACGCCCTCGGCGCCCTGCTCGTCACAGGCGGGATGCTCCTGCTCGTCTACGGACTCGTTCGCGCACCGATCGCCGGCTGGGTGAGTGCGCGCACGGTCGGCGTGCTCGTCGCCGCCGCTGTCGCCCTCACGGCATTCGTCGCGAACGAGCGGCGGCAGCGCGCCCCGCTCGCGCCGCTGTCGATCTTCCGGATCAACGGGCTCGGCTTCTCGAACGTGACCCAGCTCGTCGCGTTCGCCGGATTCCTGGCGCTCTTCTTCTACGTCACCCTGTACATGCAGAACGTCCTCGGCTACTCGGCAGTCCGGACCGGCCTCGCATACCTTCCGCTCTGCGGCATCGCGGTTGTCGCCGCGGGGATCTCGTCCCAGCTGCTCGGACGCGTCGGCACCCGGCCGGTGATCGTCGTCGGCGCGCTGACCGGATCCATCGGCCTCTATCTCCTGTCGCGCATTCCCGTCGGCGGCTCGTACGCCGGCGACCTGCTGCCCGGGCTGCTCCTGGTCGGGCTCGGCATCGCCGGTCTCTTCGTCGCCGTGGCCACCGCCGCGAATGCCGGTGTGCCCGCCGACAAGGCGGGACTGGCGGCCGCGTTGCTCAACGCGTCGCAGTGGCTCGGCGGCGCACTCGGCCTCGCGATCTTCACCGCGGTGTCGACGAGCCGGACGAACCACCTGCTCGCCGCGGGGGCCCCGCCGTCGCACGCCCTCACCGCAGGGTTTCAGCGCGCGCTGCTGGTCGGAAGCATCTTCATTCTCGCCTCGGCCGTGATCGCACTGCGCGCGACGAACTCGCGCGGCGCGACCAGGGACTCGACGATCGAGGCGGAGCCGGAGGCTTCGCTCGCAGCCTGATGAATGCCGAGATCTGGTCTGTCGTCGGCACCACGGTCGCCACACTTGTCCTCTTCGTCGTGCCAGGACTCATCTACACCTGGTGCGCGCTCGAGTACATGATCGGCGACGACGAGAGCTACGCGTCGGTGATCGCGCGGAGCAACGGTTAGGCCCGGAGCTTCGCCCAGGTGTCCTTGAGCCCGAGCGTGCGGTTGAAGACGAGCTGCCCGGACGACGATTCGACGTCCGGGCAGAAGTAGCCGAGGCGCTCGAACTGGACCGTCTCGCCGGCGGGCAGCTCGGCCAGCGTCGGCTCGACGAGGCAGCCGCCGAGCACCGTCTCCGAGTCGGGATTGATGTCGTCGAACGGGTCGCCGCCGTCGGCGCCCGGGTCCGAGCGGGTGAACAGGCGGTCGTAGAGACGGACTTCGGCGGGCACGGCGTGCGCGGTCGAGAGCCAGTGCAGCGTCGCTTTCGGCCGGCGCCCGTCGGGCGCATCGCCACCCCGGGTCCCGGGGTCGTAGGTGCACCGAAGCTCGACGATCTCCCCGCGTTCGTCCTTCACGACCTCGTTGCACGTCACGAAGTAGGCGTAGCGGAGGCGCACCTCGCGTCCGGGAGCGAGCCGGAAGAACTTGCCGGGCGGATCCTCCATGAAGTCGTCGCGCTCGATCCAGAGCTCGCGCCCGAACGGCACCGAGCGCGTGCCGGCGGAGGGATCCTCCGGGTTGTTGACCGCCTCCAGCTCCTCGACCTGCCCCTCGGGGTAGTTCTCGAGCACGAGCTTGAGCGGCCGCAGGACGGCGAAGCGGCGGAGCGCCTGCCGGTTGAGGACATCCCTGACCTCGTGCTCGAGGAGCTCGATCTCCGCCGCGCCCTGCCCTTTCCCGCCGACGCCGACCGCGTCGAGGAACGTGCGCACACCCTCGGGCGGAAACCCCCGGCGTCGCAAGGCGGCGATCGTCGGCATGCGTGGATCGTCCCAACCTCGGACGACCCCCTCGGTCACGAGGCGGCCGAGGAAGCGCTTCGAGAGGACGGTGTACGTGAGGTTGAGCCGCGCGAACTCGTACTGGTGCGGGCGCGACGGCACGGGCAGGTTCTCGATCAGCCAGTCGTACAGCGGCCGGTGGTCCTCGAACTCGAGCGTGCAGATCGAGTGGGTGACGCCCTCGATCGCATCCGACTGTCCGTGCGCGAAGTCGTACAGCGGATAGATGCACCAGTCGTCGCCGGTGCGCGGGTGCGTCGCGTGCAGGATCCGATAGAGCACCGGGTCGCGCAGATTGATGTTGGGGGACGCCATGTCGATCTTCGCCCTGAGCACCCTGGCGCCGTCCGGGAACTCGCCCGCCCGCATCCGCTCGAAGAGGTCGAGGTTCTCCTCGACCGGGCGATCGCGCCAGGGGCTGTTCGTGCCGGGCTCGGTGAACGTGCCGCGGTGCTCGCGGATCTCGTCGGCGGACAGATCGTCGACGTACGCGTTGCCGGCTCCGATCAGATGGACGGCCCATTCGTAGAGCTGCTGAAAGTAGTCGGACGCGAAATAGAGGTGCTCGCCCCAGTCGAATCCCAGCCAGCGGATGTCGCGCTGGATCGCGTCGATGTACTCCTGCTCCTCCTTGACCGGGTTCGTGTCGTCGAAGCGGAGGTGGCAGCGTCCACCGAATTCCTGCGCGATCCCGAAGTTGAGCGCGATCGACTTGGGATGGCCGATGTGGAGATAGCCGTTCGGCTCGGGCGGAAAGCGGGTGACGACCTCGGACACCCTGCCCTCTCGCACGTCGGCGGCGACGACCTCGCGAATGAAATCGCTCATCGGGCTGAACAGCCTAGTGGGACGCAGGAGGAACGGTCCCCGGCTGCCCGAAGTCGTCACCGTGCCGGGAGGATCGTTCGACCGCGTCATCGAGGAGCATCTGGAGTTGCAGCGCCGCAACCGAAGCCTCGAGCTCTCGATGCCGATCTCGCGTTACCGCGACGACGTCGTCGCCGAGCACACGGACTCGTCTCTCGCGAGCCGCGGCGTCGCGACGGAGATCCTCGAGCTGGATCCACCGACCGAGACGCTCGTGCGGCGGCAGACGCCGGCGTGGGACGATCCCGACTCGTGGTGGAACGTGGACGAGACCGGCGGCAGCTGAGCCGAGCGGCCGGTCTGGCCCTTACCGCACGTGGACGCGGAAGCGGCGCGAGTCGAGTGCCTTCGAGGACGCATCCCCTTTCGTGAGCGCGACCGAAACGGTCGTGTCCCCGACACCCGTCGCGCGGAAGACGAGAACGACCGATGCGCCCACATTCGCCTCCCCGACCTGCCGCAGCACGCTCGCCTTGAACGGGCGTGCGATGCGCCAGACCCGGCCGGCACCGCGCCGCGGGAGTGCGACCGCGACGAGCTCGCCTCGCTG
>DATCJJ010000092.1:0-12644 GCA_036562845.1 Gaiellaceae bacterium
GTGTCGGCGTCGACCTGCGCGAGGGGCGCGGTCCGCGCCCGCAGCGCCTCGGCCTGCGCGACGAGCCCGCCCGCCCCGGAGACCCGTGCGGCCATCGTCAGGACGGCGGCCGCGTTCGCGGCGGCCACGGCGAGCGCCGACCCGCCTCCGGGCGCCGCGCGCGCGGCCGCCAGCTCATCGAGCCACTCGGCGAGCGTCAGGTCGAGGAAGGGCCGCGATGACGCCACCGCGGGATTCTCACCCGCGGCGGCGTCTTCGCGTACCGGGTTCAGTCCGACTCGAGCCGAGACCGCAGAGCGGCGACGACGGAGGGGGTCGCCTCGATGCCCTCAGCAGCGAGCGCGGCTTCGAGATCGGCAATGACGAGGGCGCGGAAGGCGGCGTCCGCCTCGGCGCGCGCGACGAGCTCCGCGACCTCGATTCGCGCTGCTGGCAGCTCCTGTGCGGCCCGAACCCACCCGACCGGGGCAGGCGGGAGGAGCCGGAGCAGCTCCGCGATCCGTTCTTCGTCGTAGCCGGTCATCGAACTCATGACGGCCGAGCCCCGTCGGATCTTCCCTCGAACTCGGCTTTCAGCTTCGACAGGCAGCGGGAGATGCGCGAGGCGATCGTCCCGGCCGGCAGGTCGAGCGCGTCCCCGATCACGCGATAGCTCTCGTCGCGGCAGAAGAACCGGTCGAGGATCTCCTTGCAGCTCGCGCCCACCGCGTCGAGGCAGGCCCGGACGGTCATCGCCTCGTCGAGCCGGGCGAGCGACTCGTCGAAGCCGGCGACCTCGAGCTCGTCGCCGTCCACCGGCGCCTCCCGGCCGGCGCTGCGGAGCCGGTCGATGCAGAGCCGGCGCGTCAGCTGGGCGATCCACGGACGGATCGCGTCGTCGCTGCGCAGCCGGTCGAGATGCTCGTAGACGCGCGCGAACACCTCCTGGAAGACGTCCTCGGCGTCTGCCGGCGGCAGGCGGAACGCCTGCACCGCAATGGCGTAGACGTAGCGCGAGAAGCGTTCGACGAGCTCGTTCCAGGCCTCGTCCTCGCCGCTCCGGCAGCGCGCCACGAGCTCCGCATCCGTCAATGTCACCGTAGGATCGTGACATGAGCGTGCTCGCGCATGAAATCGAAGACGACGAGGAGCTCCCGGCCTGGAGCCTCCCGGCCGACGCGAGCGAGTCGATTCGCATGCGCGCGGGCTGGCCGGAGCAGGTCACGCGCGAGTGGGCCTGGGGCGGATCGACCGGCGCCGGCGTCCGCGTCTGCGTGCTCGACAGCGGGATCGAGCTCGACCATCCGCTGGTCGGGGAGGTCCAGCGGTCGGTCGCCGTCAGGAGGGACGGCGACGAGATCATCGTCGAGGACGACGACGAGGGGGACGTCTGCGGCCATGGGACGGCGTGCGCCGGGATCATCCGCTCGCTCGCGCCCGACGTGGAGCTCGTCTCGGTCCGCGTGCTCGGCGCCGGCTACACGGGCAGCGCGCCCGTCCTGCTCGGCGGCCTCGAGTGGGCCATCGAGCAGGGCTTCGACATCGTGAACATGAGCCTCTCGACGACGAAGAAGCAGTACGTCGACCGCCTCCACGAGCTCGCCGACGTCGCGTATTTCAAGCGCGTGATGCTCGTCGCGTCGGCGCACAACATGCCCGTCGAGAGCTTTCCGTGGCGCTTTGCGAGCGTCATCTCGGTCGGCAGCCACGAGCACGAGGACCCGCACATCTTCTACGCGAACCCGAGCCCGCCGGTGGAGTTCTTCGCGCGCGGCCTCGAGCTCGAGATCGCCTGGCTCGGCGGCCAGACGATCGTCGCGACCGGGAACAGCTTCGCGACGCCGCACGTCGCCGCGTTCTGCGCGCTCATCCTCGGGAAGCATCCGCAGCTGACCCCGTTCCAGCTGAAGAGCGTCCTCCACCTGACTGCGAGCAACGTCGTTGAGTGACCTCCAGGCAGCGGTCTCCGCCGGCGTCCTCGGCGCGGAGGAGGGCTACCGGTCGCTGCTCCAGGCGACGGTCGAGGTCGCGCGCGCGATCTTCAAGGCGAAGGCGGCCTCCGTCTTCCTCCTCGACGAGGAGACCGAGGAGCTCGTCTTCGAAGCGGTCGCCGGCGAGGGCAGCGACACGCTCGTGGGCGTGCGCTTCCCCGCGGACACGGGCGTGGCCGGCTGGGTGCTCGTGACCCGGCAGGCGCTCGTCGTCGACGACCTGACGAAGGACACGCGCTTCTCCCGGGAGGCGGCCGAGTCCACCGGCTTCGTCCCGAAGGGGCTGATGGCGGTGCCGCTGCTCGCCGAGGAGAAGGCGCTCGGCGTCCTCGAGGTGCTCGACCGGCCGCAGCAGTCCCGCTTCACGCTGGCCGAGATGGACTTGCTCGGGCTGTTCGGGAACCAGGCCGCGATCGCGCTCGACCTGCTCCAGCGGGCGCGGCGCGCGCGGGCGGCGCTCGAGGGCGGCGGCGAGCTCGGGGCGCTCGCGCGGATTGCGGCACGGCTCGAGGAGGGCGACGAGCGGCGGCGCGCCGCCGGGCTCGACCTCCTGGCAGCGCTGGAAAAGCTCGTCTAGACGCGAAAAAGCCCGGTTGCCCGGGCCTTTCGCAGTCGTTTCAGGAAGCGCTCAGAGACGCCGCTTGTGCAGCTCGAAGTCGTCGTCGTCCTCGCTCGAGCCCTCGTCGTTCGCGAGCTTGTGGTGGCCGCCGCGATGAAGCTCGAAGTCGTCGCTGTCGCTCGAGCCCTCGTCGTTCGCCAGCTTGTGGTGGCCGCCGCGATGTGCCTCGAAGTCCTCGGTCTCGCCCTCGGTCGAACCCTCGTCGTTGGCCAGCTTGTGGCCACCGCGCCCGTGGTGAGCCTCGACGTCGTCCTCGTCCTTGCGGGTCTCGTGCTCCGACATTTCGTTCCCTCCTTGTGGGAATCCTGTGCGCGTCCCGTCCGCGCTGACACCCTCTAGACGGAGGGCAGGCCAGGAATCTTCCCAAGCTCGCTTCCAATTCGCAACCGAGGCTGCGATTCTCCGAAACCATGCGAACCCTGGGCGGGATGGTGGAATCGCTGCGCGCCTTCGGCGCGGTCTTCCGCAACCCCAACCTCCGGCGCCTCCAGCTCGCAGGCGCCGGCTCGACCCTCGGGACGTGGGCGTACGGCGTCGCGATCGCGGTCTACGCGTACCACGCCGGCGGCGCCAAGGCGGTCGGGATCCTCTATGCGGTGCGCTGGGGGATCGGCGCCGTCGCCGCTCCGTGGTTCGCCGTCCTCGCCGACCGGACGTCGCGGCGGCGGACGATGCTCGCCGCAGACCTCGTACGGTTCGCCCTGCTGACGGGGATCGCCGTCCTCGCCTTCGCCGACGGGAGCTGGATCGTCGTCTTCGTGCTCGCCGTCGCCGCCACGGCCGCCTCGTCGGCCTTCCACCCGGCCGAGGCGGCTCTCCTGCCCTCCCTCGTCGAGACCCCGGAGGAGCTCACCGCCGCGAACGCGGTCATGAACAGCATCTCGAGCATCGGCATGTTCCTCGGCCCCGCGCTTGCCGGCGTCCTCCTCGCGGCGAGCGGCACCGGCGCCGTCTTCGCCATGACGGCCGCGACGTTCGTCTGGTCCGCTCTCTTCCTCATCCGCATCCCGGCGGACTCGCAGCCGGAGCCGGTCGAGGGGTCGACGCGGGGCGGCGAGATCGTGGCCGGGTTCCGGGCGATCGCGTCGACCGGCCCGTTGCGCCTGGTCGTCGGCATCACCGCCACGCAGATGCTCGTGACCGGGGCGCTGGAGGTGCTGATCGTCGTGCTCGCGCTGCGGGTCCTTCACGGCGGCAACGGCGCAGTCGGGTGGTTGAACACGGCGATGGGCGTCGGCTGCCTAATCGGCGTCGTGGTCGTGGCCGCGCTCGTCGGCCGGAAGCGGCTCGCGGGCGATCTCGCGTTCGGCGCCGTCGTCTTCGGCGCGCCGATCGCGCTCGCGGCGGTGTGGTCGAACCTGGGGTTCGCCGTCGTTCTCTTCGCCCTGATCGGAATCGGCACGACGGTCGTCGACGTCGCCGGCATGACACTCATGCAGCGGAGCGCCGAGGAAGCGGTGCTCGCGCGCGTCTTCGGCGTGCTCGAGAGCGCGATCCTCGGCACGCTGGCGGTCGGCGCGCTCCTCGCCCCTCTGCTCGTCGCAGGGCTCGGCCCGCGCGGAGCGCTGATCGCGACCGGCGTCGTGATTCCGGCGGTCGTCGTGCTCGCGCTGCCGGCGCTTCGCAGGGTCGACGACACGGCACGGATCGCGGAGGAGCCGCTCGAGCTCCTGCGCAAGCTCCCGCTCTTCGCGCCGCTCCCGCCGACCGTGCTCGAGCGTCTGGCCGCGGCCGCCGTCGAGCTGCACATGCAGCCGATGGCCGAGATCATCACGCAGGGCGCGCGCGGCGACTGGTTCTACGTCATCCGCTCCGGACGGGCGACCGTCGAGGTCGACGGCGCCGAGACGGGCGAGCTCGGCCCCGGCGACTTCTTCGGCGAGATCGCGCTCCTGCGCGACGTTCCGCGCACCGCCACCGTCCGCGCGTTGGAGCCGCTCGACCTCTACGGGCTCGAGCGCGACGACTTCCTCGCGGCGGTGACGGGACACGCGCCTTCGCGTGCGGCAGCCGACTCGATCGTCGCTGCCCGGCTACCGGCCGGCGCCGCCCTGTAGCACGCGCGCGAACGTCTCCCGCGTGACGTTGCGGCCGCTGACGATCGCGACCGCGCCGTCGATCCCGGCCGCGACGGCGGCGGCGCCGGATCCTTCGGTGACGAGCCCGTGCTCGCGCGCGAGGAAGCGCATCGCCTCCTCGAGCTGCGCCTCGGTCACCTCGACGATCTCGACGCCGCGGAGCAGGTCGACCGTGACGCTGCCCGGCTCGATGTTCCCGTGCAGCGCGTCGGCGACCGTCGGTTCGCCCTGGATCGGGACGACGCGCCCGTGCTCGAGCGCCACGCGCATTGCCGGAAACGCGGCCGGCACGACGCCGACCACGCGCGCGTCCGTTGCGAGGCGGATCCCGGATGCGAGGCCGCCGCCGCCGATCGGCACCGCGATCGTCTCCGTGTCCGCGGGCAGCTCGAGTGCGATCGTCCCCGCCCCGGCGATCGAGTCGCGGTCGTTGTACGGCGAGACATAGCGGCCGGGAAGCGAGAGCCCGTGCCGCTCGGCCTCGTCGTAGTCGGCGCCGTGGATGACGAGCTCGATGTCGAAGCGGCGCAGCGCCTCGATCTTCGCCGGTGACGCCGTCTCTGCGACGACGACCGTCGCGCGCCGGCCGAGCAGCTGCGCGGCCCATGCGATGCCGAGCCCGAAGTTGCCGGCCGATGCGGTCACCACCGGCTCGTCGGCCTGGAGGAGCGCGTTCAGCGCACCGCGGACCTTGAACGACCCCGTCGGGTGGAGCGACTCGAGCTTGAGCCCGGCACTGGGCCCCCGGCGCCCGCCCGGTCGACCGGCCGGGCCTACGAGCGGCGAGGGCCGGAGGTACGGCGCGATCCGCTCGGCCGCAGCCTCGACGTCCGCCCGCGTGGGTGCCTGAACCGTGCGCATGCGGGTATATTCGCCATGCCCGGCACCCCTCCAGGGGCTGGAGCTCGCAGTGATCGACACCGTCACCGTCATCGGCTCGGGCCGCGTGGGCTCGGCTGTCAGTGCCCGCCTCCGCGAGCGCGGCGTCGCCGTGTCCTCGGACGCCGGCGACCTGACGCTCCTCTGCGTCCCCGACGGCGCGATCGCAAGCGTCGCGCGGTCGATCCCGCGCGGGCCGTGGGTCGCGCACGTGAGCGGTGCGACGCCGCTCGCCGCGCTCGATCCGCACGCGCGCCGGTTCAGCGTCCATCCGCTCCAGACGTTCACGCTGACGCGGGGGCCGGAGCAGCTCGACGGCGCCTGGGCAGCCGTCACGGCGGAGGCGGACGAGGCGCACGCGGTCGCGACGTGGCTCGCGGAGACGCTCGGGCTCACGCCGTTCGACCTCGCCGACGACGCGCGCACGCTGTACCACGCGGGCGCGGTGTTCGCGTCCAACTACGTCGTCACGCTGCAGCGCGCGGCGACGCTGCTCTTCGAGGCGGCAGGTGCGCCACCGCGGGCGCTCGAGCCGCTGATGCTCGGCACGATCGAGAACGGCTTCGAGCTCACCGGGCCGATCTCGCGCGGCGACTGGGCAACGGTCGGCGCGCATCGTACGGAGATTCGCGACCGCGTGCCCGAGCTCGACCACCTCTACGAGACGCTCGCGGGCGCAACGGTGGCGTTGGCCACGTGAAGGTCGTGCGCGGCATCGCGGATCTGCATCTCGGCACGGCCGAGATCGGCCTCGTGCCCACGATGGGTGCGCTGCACGCCGGCCACCGCTCGCTCTTCCGCGCCGCGCGCGCGGAGAACGACGTCGTGGTCGCGTCGCTGTTCGTCAACCCCGTGCAGTTCGACGAGCCGTCCGATCTCGCGGCATATCCGCGCGACGAGATGCGGGACGCGGCGATCGCGGAGGAAGAGGGCGTCGACGTTCTCTTCGCCCCCGGTCCCGACGAGCTGTATCCGCCGGACTTCGCGACGTGGATCGACGTCGAGGCGGTCGGCGCGGAGGGCGCGGCCCGCCCCGGCCATTTCCGCGGCGTCGCGACCGTCTGCGTGAAGCTGTTCAACATCGTGCGGCCGCGTCGCGCGTACTTCGGGCAGAAGGACGCGCAGCAGTCGGCCGTGCTCCGGCGCGTCGTGCGCGACCTGAACCTCCCGCTGGAGATCCGCGTCATGCCGACGGTGCGCGACGCGGACGGTCTCGCACTCTCCTCGCGCAACGTCCGCCTCACGGCGGACGAGCGTGAACAGGCGCTCGGCCTGCCGCGCGCGCTGCAGGCCGCAGCCGGTGCGGACGACCCCGTGGCAGCGGCGCGCGCCGGGCTGAACGGGCTTCACCCCGAATACATCGAGGTCGTCGACCTCGGGGTCGCGACGGTGCTCGCCGCGGCCGTCCGCGTCGGCACGACCCGGTTGATCGACAACGTTCTCCTGGAAGGAGATCTCTCGTGAGCGCAAAGCCCCCTCGCTACGCCTCCTGGACGGCCGGCAAGCTGCCGCTCCCGGAGCTGCTCGACCTCAAGCGCCGGCGCGAGAAGATCGTCATGGTCACCGCCTACGACGCGCCGAGCGGCAGGCTCGCCGACAAGGCGGGTGTCGACCTGATCCTCGTCGGCGACTCCTCCGGCATGGTCGTGCACGGCCGCGAGTCGACGGTGCCCGTCACGCTCGACGAGATCGTCTTCATGACGCAGTGGGTGACGCGCGGCGCGAAGCGGCCGATCGTGGTCGCCGACATGCCGTTCGGGTCGTACGAGACGTCCGACGAGCAGGCGGTCGCGAACGCGATCCGCCTCGTCAAGGACGGCGGCGCGGACACGGTCAAGCTCGAGCGCGGCGGCACCTCGGTCGCGCGCGCGAAGGCGATCGTCGACGCCGGCGTTCCGGTGATGGGCCACGTCGGGCTGACGCCGCAGACGGCGACCGTGCTCGGCGGCTTCAAGGCGCAGGGCCGGACGGCGGAGCGCGCACAGCAGCTCCTCGAGGACGCGCTCGCCCTCCAGGAGGCGGGGTGCTTCGCGATCGTGCTCGAGGCGGTGCCGTCGCCGGTCGCACGCACCGTGACCGAGGCGCTGGCCGTCCCGACCATCGGGATCGGCGCGGGCCCGGACACGGACGGCCAGGTGCTCGTCTGGCACGACATGCTCGGGTACTACGAGGGGCACGCGCCGCGCTTCGTGAAGCGCTACGCCGACCTCGGCGAGATGATCGTCGACGCGCTCGAGCGCTACGCGGACGAGGTGCGGTCGGGGACGTTCCCCGAGGAGCGGCACACGTACAAGATGCCCGCAGAGGAGCTCGAGCAGTTCGTCAAATCGTCGTCGCCGCGACGATGAGCGCGGGGAACACGGCGGCGAGCGCGACGGCGCCGGCGGCGCGCGGCCACGTCCAGCCGTGCGTCGTGCGGACGCCGATCACGAGCAGGATCAGGCTCCACGCGACGAAGCCGAGGAAGATGCCGCCGAAGATCGCGTCGCCCCGCCCGTAGTCGTCGCCGCCGGTGCGAAAGAGATCGCGCCCGTAGATCGCGATCCGCACCGGCCAGAACGTGAGCATCGCGAGCGCAAGCGGTGCGGAGGCGAGCGAGATCGTCTGGCGCGCGCGGCGATAGCTGCCCTGGCCGCCGAGTCGGCGCGCACCGCCGAAGAGCAGGCCGCCGCCGAGCCAATAGGTCGCGACGGCATAGAGCGCGCCGGAGATGAAGGCGAGCACGGGCACGAGCACGAGCGAGACGCTCGGGTCGTTGAGCATCCGCCGGAAGGTGGGAGACACGAGTACGACGGCGACGCCGGCAAGGCCGACGATGGCGGCCAGCGGCTCCTGCCGGTCCTCGTTGTCCTCGACCGACTCCTCGCGCAGGCCGACGAACACGGCGCTCGGAGCAAGGAGGACGAGCGGGGCTCGCTTCCACCAGCTCATCGCCATCGCCGGGCTCCCTTCGGCTGCGTGCTGCACCGGCGGAGGGTAGCCGCGCTCAGTCGACCCAGACGATCGTCAGCCGGCGGTCGCCTGCGACGCACACCTGCGGCGAGCGAAGCCCGTTCGCCTTCGAGCGGCACTGCCACCGCAGGCCGCCGACGCGCACGTCCCGGCCTGACCGTACGTGAACCGAGCGTCGCCCGGGCCGCGGGACCGCGCGCAGAGGATCAAGGCTCCGCAGCTGCGAGACTCAGCGCGTGGACGGCGAGCTGACGGCCCAGGTGGCAGCCGCAGCTCCCTTCACCACGAGGCTGGGGATGGAGTTCCTGTCCGCGTCGCCGCACGAGGTGCGCGCGCAGCTCGCGTGGGACGAGTCGCTCTGCACTGCGGGCGGCGCGCTGCACGGCGGCGCGCTGATGGGGCTCGCCGACAACGTCGGCGGCTTCTGCGCGTTCCTCAACCTGCCCGACGGCGCGAACGGCACGGCGACGATCGAGTCGAAGACGAACTTCTTCGCCGCCGTGCGGAGCGGCCACGTACAGGCGGTCGCGCGGCCGCTGCACACAGGCAAGCGGACGATCGTCGTCGACACGGAGCTCTATGACGACGCCGGCAAGCTCGTCGCCCGCGTCACGCAGACCCAGGCGGTTCTCTGAGACGTCGTTC
The DNA here is from genome assembly GCA_036562845.1 of Gaiellaceae bacterium. Lineage (GTDB taxonomy): Bacteria > Actinomycetota > Thermoleophilia > Gaiellales > Gaiellaceae > Palsa-739. The sequence continues at coordinate 9,144 of DATCJJ010000092.1, forward strand.
GCGCTCGCGGTCGGCGACCTGCCACTCGTCGTCGTAGCGCTCCGCCTCGGCCAGCTCGTCGGCGGTCAGCACGTGCTGTGGAAGGGGCGGCAGAGGCTGGGCCTTGCCCGTCAGCTTCCGCTCCTCGCGGACGAGCTCCGCCACCAGCTGTCCCCCGGCGAAGATGACCGCCGCGCCGACGCGCACCGCGAATGGGATGACGTACGAGATCGACCCGAGCGGCGCGATCGGCAGCCCGTACACGAGGAGGCTTCCCCATGCGAGCACGTAGGCCGCGACTGCGACGCCGTGCATCCTGCTCAGCGAACGCCGCCGCAGCGCCTCGAGGTCGACGAGCGCGAACCCCGCCGTGAGGATCCCGACCACGACCCAGAACCATGGCGACCCCGACACGCGCTACGGCCGGATGTAGACCTCGAGCGGGTTGCCGGACGGGTCGTCGAAGAAGACGGCGTAGTAGCCAGGGCCGTACGGCATCTCCTTCGCGTCGACGCCGACGAGCGCCGCGACGCCGTCGACCTCCTCCCGCGAGCCGACGACGAACGCGATGCGGTTCTCGTTCGGCGTGTGCGCCTCGCTCTGCGTGACCGCGAAGTACTGATCCTTCGACGCCGCCCAGACCTTCCACGTGTCGCTGTGGTAGCGCTCGGTGTAGCCGAGCCGGGGCAGCAGCGTGTCGTAGAACTCCTCGGCCGCGGCGAGGTCGGCGACGCGAAGATCGATGTGCCCGACCGGCATCAGGCGAGTGTACGAGCGATTGCGTCGCGCCAACCGGCGTAGAGCGAGTCCGCCTCGTCGCGTGACATCCGCGGCTCGAAGCGCTCCCCCGCCGGCGCCGCGCGCCGCTCGCCCAGCGCGAGCAGCGCGACGCCGAGCGCGGTCTGCTCGGGCTCGCGCGCTGTCTCGACCGCGATGCCGAGCACGTCGGCCTGGAACTGCATCAGCCAGCGGTTGCGCGTCATCCCGCCGTCCGCGCGCAACAGCTCGACGCGCGGCATGGTCTCGAGCACGTCGCGTACCTGATACGCGGCAGCCTCGAGCGCGGCACGCGCGAAGTGCGCGTGCGTCGTCCCGCGCGTGATCCCGGCGACGAGGCCGCGCGCATCGGGACGCCAGTGCGGCGCGCCGAGACCGGTCAGCGCCGGCACGAAGTAGACGCCACCGTTGTCGGAGACGGAGCGCGCGAGCTCCTCTGCCATCCGCGCGTCGTCGAGGATCCCGAGACCGTCGCGCAGCCACTGCACCGCCGCGCCGGTCACGAAGACGGCGCCCTCGAGCGCATGGCGCGGCGCCTCGCCCGGCAGACGCGCGGCCGCCGTGCGCAGAACGCCGTGCCCCGCATCGTCCTCCGTCTCGACGAGCACGAACGCGCCCGTGCCGTACGTCGCCTTCGCCGCCCCGCCCGCCGCAAAGAGCGCTGCCTGCTGGTCGCCGGCGATGCCGCGGATGCCCGCCCCGAACTCGGCGCCGGACGGGCGGATCTCGGGCAGCACGTCGCGCGGGACGTCGAACAGCTCGAGCAGCTCGTCGTCCCAGTCGAGCGTCTCGAGCGAGCAGAGCATCGTCCGCGACGCATTCGTCTCGTCGGTCGCGTGCACGGCGCCGTCCGTCAGCTGCCAGACGAGCCAGCTGTCCACCGTGCCGAAGGCGAGGTCGCCCTCGTGCCGTTGCAGCAGCCATTCGAGCTTCGTCGCGCTGAAATACGGATCGGGCACGAGCCCGGTGCGCGCGCGGATGAGCTCGGCGTCGAGCTCTGCGCAGCGCCCCGCCGTGCGGCGGTCCTGCCAGACGATCGCGTTGTGGACGGGTTTCCCCGTGCGGCGATCCCAGACGACCGTCGTCTCGCGCTGGTTCGTGATCGCGATCGCCTCGTAGTCGAGGCCGTCCATCGCCCGTTGGACGGTCTGCCAGATCTCCTCGGGGTCGTGCTCGACCCAGCCGGGCTGCGGGAAGTGCTGCGGCAGCTCGACGGTGCGGCGCTCTCGCACGGTCAGCTCGTCGTCGACGAGCAGGCACGTCGTGCCCGTCGTCCCCTGGTCGATCGCGAGGATCAACTAGGCAGCTGCAACTGCGGGCTCCGGCAGCACATGCCGCAGGAACCTACCGGTCCAGCTGTCCTCGACCTCGGCGACGTCCTCGGGCGTCCCGACGGCGACGATCTCGCCGCCTGCCTCCCCGCCCTCCGGCCCGAGATCGACGATCCAGTCCGCCTGCTTGATCACGTCGAGGTTGTGCTCGATCACGATCATCGTGTTGCCGCCGTCGACGAGCCGCTGCAGGGTCTCGAGCAGCTTCTCGATGTCCGCGAAATGCAACCCGGTCGTCGGCTCGTCGAGGATGTAGAGCGTCCGCCCCGTCGCGACCTTGCAGAGCTCCGCCGCGAGCTTCACACGTTGCGCCTCGCCGCCCGACAGCGTCGTCGCGGGCTGCCCGAGCTTGATGTAGTCGAGGCCGACGTCGTGCAGCGTCTGCAGCCGCCGGCGGATCTTCGGGATCTTTGCGAAGAATTGCAGCGCCTCTTCGACCGACATGTCGAGCACCTCGGCGATGTTCCTCCCCTTGAAGCGCACCTCGAGCGTCTCGCGGTTGTAGCGCGCGCCTTTGCACGTCTCGCACGGGACGTAGACGTCCGGGAGGAAGTGCATCTCGATCTTGATCTGCCCGTCGCCTTTGCACGTCTCGCACCGGCCGCCGCGCACGTTGAACGAGAAGCGGCCCGGCTTGTAGCCGCGCACCTTCGCCTCGGGCGTCAGCGAGTAGAGCTCGCGGATGTGCGTGAAGAGGTCGGTGTACGTCGCCGGGTTGGAGCGCGGCGTGCGGCCGATCGGCTTCTGATCGATCTCGATCACCTTGTCGAACACCTCGGCGCCCTGGACGCCGTGGTGCTTGCCCGGCTTCGTCCGCGCGCGGTTCAGCCGGTTCGCGAGCGCCTTGAAGACGATCTCGTTCACGAGCGTCGACTTGCCGGACCCCGAGACGCCGGTGACGCAGATGAACTTGCCGACCGGGAACTCGACGTCGATCTTCTTGAGGTTGTGCTCGGCCGCACCGCGGATCGCGAACACACCGCGGTCCTCCTCGCGGCGCTCCGGCACCGCAATCGTGCGCGAGCGCGAGAGGAACTGCCCGGTGACCGACTTCTTGTTCCGGCCGACCTTCGCCGCGGGCCCCTCGGCGACGACCTCGCCGCCGTGCAGTCCCGCGCCGGGCCCCATGTCGACGAGCCAGTCGCTCCGCCGCATCATCTCCTCGTCGTGCTCGACGACGACGACCGTGTTGCCGATGTCGCGCAGCCGCTCGAGCGTCGCGATCAGCCGTGCGTTGTCGCGCTGGTGCAGCCCGATCGACGGCTCGTCGAGAATGTAGAGCACGCCGACGAGCTGCGAGCCGATCTGCGTCGCGAGCCGCAGGCGCTGCGCCTCGCCGCCGGACAGCGTCGCAGCCGCGCGGTCGAGCGTCAGGTAGCCGACGCCGACGTCGTCGAGGAACGTCAGCCGCTCG
>DATCJJ010000121.1:0-1746 GCA_036562845.1 Gaiellaceae bacterium
TTCGCGATGTTCAGGTCGGGCTGGAAGTCGTAGAAGCGGTGGAAGTACCAGCTTCTCGCGGCGCGGTCGTAACTCCAGGTCGTCTTCTGCACCCCGGGGAAGACGACGCCCTTCTCGGCATCGGGCGGCCGCTTCGCCGCCCACACGTAGTAGTCGCGGAAGCGTGAGTCGCCCGCGCGCGCCGCGCGGAACCAGGGATGCTCGTTCGAGGTGTGGTTGAGGACGAGATCGATGAGGACGCGGATGCCGCGGTTCTTGGCGTGCTCGACGAACCGGACGAAATCGCCGAGATCCCCGAACGACGGATCGACGCCGTAGTGATCCGTGATGTCGTAGCCGTCGTCGCGTCCCGGCGACGGCTGGAACGGCAACAGCCAGACGGCGGTGACGCCGAGCCCTTCGAGGTAGTCCAGCCGGCGGGTGAGCCCGCGAAAGTCACCAACGCCGTCGCCGTCTGCGTCGCAGTACGTGCGCACCGACAGCTCGTAGACGACGGCGTCCTTGTACCAGCGGGCGTCGACGGGATCCACGGCAGGCGCGTTCCCCCACGCGGCGATCGTGAACCCGCTCGGCTAGCGGCGGCGCCTGCGCTGACGCGCCGGTGCAGCGGAGCCACTCTTCAGCGGGTGCGCGTGCCCGAGACGCTGCGCGAGCCGCGCCACATCCGGGTGCTGCTCCGGGAGGACGAGCGTCACGCCTGTCCCGCTGCGGCCCGCACGGCCGGTGCGGCCGACGCGATGGACGTAGTCGTCGTCCGTCCGCGGCGGGTCGAAATTGATCACATGCGAGATGTGATCGACGTCGAGGCCGCGGGCAGCGACGTCCGTCGCGACGAGCGTCGTCACCTTGCCGGACTCGAACTTCGCCAGTGAGCGCTCGCGCGCGTTCTGCGACATGTTCCCGTGCAGCACCACCGACCGGACGTCGTGGTCGCGGGCGAGCCTCAGGGCGAGCCGGTCGGCGCCGTGCTTCGTCCGCACGAATACGAGTGACGAGCCGTCTGCGCCTTCGATCGTCTCGGCCAGCTGCTCGAGCTTCGTCGCACTGGTGACCGGGACGAAATGATGCTCGATGTCGACCGGTACCTGGTCGGGCCGTGTGTCGAGCCGATGGTGGACCGCGTTCGTTGTGTACTGCTTCGCGAGCTCCATGACCGCGCCTTCGAGCGTGGCCGAGAAGAGCAGCGTCTGGCGGTTGGTCGGGACCCCGCGCAGCAGGCGGTCGACCTGCGGCTTGAAGCCCATGTCGAGCATGCGGTCTGCCTCGTCGAGAATCAGCATGCGCACGTTGCGCAGCGAGACGATGCGACGCTCGATCAGGTCGTCGAGGCGGCCGGGCGTCGCGACGAGCACCTGCGCAGAGCGGGCGCGCTTCGCCTGAGCGCCGATCGAGGCACCGCCGTACACCGCCGCGATGGCGAGCCCGCGGGCGTGCGCCAGCGGCGCGAGGTCGTTGACGACCTGGGAGGCGAGCTCGCGTGTCGGGACGAGGATGAGGGCGGCCGGGCGGTCGGAGGCGCCGGAGACGCGCTCGACGACCGGGATGCCGAAAGCGAGTGTCTTGCCGGAGCCCGTGGGCGACGCCACGAGGACGTCGACGCCACCAAGGGCGTCCGGCAAGACGAGGTTCTGCACCGCGAACGGTGCGTCGATTCCGCGGCGCTCGAGCGCGCGGACTGTTTGGGCGCTCACTCCGAGCGCGGAGAAGGTGTCCTGCATGTGTTCACTCCTTTGAAGCCAGGGTCGA
>DATCJJ010000157.1:0-4193 GCA_036562845.1 Gaiellaceae bacterium
GGCCGACGACTACGTCGCGGACGTGTTCGTCGACGACGAGCGAATCTCCCTGATCGGCGAAGACCTCGACGTGTCCGCCGACCGCGTCATCGACGCGGTCGGCAAGTACGTGCTCCCGGGCTGCGTCGACCCGCACACGCATCTCGACATGCCGTTCGGCGGAACCGTCACGATCGACGACGTCGAGTCGGGGCAGATCTCGGCCGCTTTCGGCGGCACGACCTGTCACGTCGACTTCATCATCCAGCCGCAGGGCGCGACGTTCGGCGCCGCCTTCGACGAGTGGCGCGCCAAGGCGAACGGCAAGCAGATGATCGACATGGGCTACCACATGGCGATCACCGATCTCGTCAACGGCGGCACGCTCGAGGAGCTCGCGTCGCTGCCGGAGCAGGGGATCACGTCCTACAAGCTCTTCATGGCGTACAAGGGCGCGCTGATGGTGGACGACGAGACGCTCTACCGCGCCATGGAGGTTGCGGCGAAGAGCGGCGCGCTCGTGATGGTCCACGCGGAGAACGGCGACGTCGTCGACATTCTCGTGCGCGAGGCGCTCGAGGCCGGGAACACGGGACCGCTCCACCACGCGCTCACGCGGCCACCGGAGGCGGAAGGCGAGGCGACGAACCGCGCGATTCAGCTCGCGCACCTCGCCGGCGCACCGCTCTACGTCGTCCACGTGACCTGCCGCGAGGCGGTCGAGCCGATCGCGCGGGCGCGCGAGGCCGGCTGGGACGTCTGGGGCGAGACGTGCACGCAGTACTTCTTCAACTCGCTCGACGACATCGCGAAGCCGGACTTCGAGGGTGCGAAGTACGTCTACTCGCCTCCGGTGCGCGACACGTCGAATTGGGATGTCCTGTGGAACGCCGTCCGCGGCGACGCACTCTCGGTGATCTCGACCGACCACTGCGCGTTCCTCTGGGACGGGCAGAAGACGCTCGGCAAGGACGACTTCTCGAAGATCCCGAACGGCGGGCCCGGGCTCGAGGACCGGCTGAAGATGATCCACCACTTCGGCGTCAACGAGGGCAGGATCACGCTCAACCGGATGGTCGAGCTGCTCGCGACGAATCCGGCGAAGCTCTTCGGCCTCTATCCGCGCAAGGGCACGGTCGCCGTCGGCTCGGACGCCGATCTCGTGATCTTCGACCCGAGCCGCCGCGTGACGATCTCCGCGGCGACCCATCACTCGAAGTCCGACTACAGCCTGTACGAGGGCACCGAGGTGACCGGCGCCCCGGACGTCGTGCTGCTGCGCGGCAACGTGCTGGTGGAGAACGACGAGCTCGTCGCATCGCCCGGCATCGGGCAGTTCGTCAAGCGTGCGCGCTTCGGCGAAGAGCTCGCACCGGCGCGCGCCGCCGTGGCGTAAGCGACGTACCAGAAACCGCAGCGGGCATTCGCCCGTACTACGGACATGCGCTTCGCCCGTTTTCTCATTCCTGCACTCGCGGTGATCGCCTTCGTCGTCCTGCTCGCCGGCTGCGGCGGCAAGGGCGGCGGCGGCTACTAACGCTCCGGCATCCCGACGGGTAGCGTTCGGCGCGTGGTCACGCCGGACGAGCTCCGCAGCATCGAGACGTTCTCGAAGCTCGACGACGCGACCCTGTCGGAGCTCGCAGCCGTTGCCGCCGACATCACGCTGGTCCGCGGAGAGTTCGCCGTGCACCAGGGCGACGAGCGGGCGCTGCTCGCGGTGCTCGAGGGGCAGCTCGAGACCGTCCAGCTGGTGGACGGGGTCGAGCAGATTCGGGGCAGGCGCGGCGCCGGCGACCTGATCGGCGAGGTGCCGCTGACGCTCGGCACCGTCTACCCAGCAGGGTTCCGCGCCGCCGAGCCGTCACGCGTGCTGCGGATCGACCTGAAGGACTACTACGCCGCCGCGGCGCAGGCCCCGGAGCTCGCCGCCGAGGTCGGCCGGCTCGCCTCGTATCGCATGAGTGGGCCGGCGGGGCTCCTCGCGATCGCATCCGACCGGCCGGCGTCGCGCGCCGTCGTGCTGTGCCCGCGGTGGAGCGACGCGGGCGCGCAGCTCCGCCGGTTCCTCGACCGCAACCAGGTCAGCCATACGTGGGTGCTCAGCGACGCCGCCGACGCGGAAGCCCTCTGGGGCGGGCCGCTGCCTTCCGACGAGGACTGTCCGGCGATCCGCATCGTCGAGAGCGGCAAGGTCGTGATCCGGCCCCAGCTCAGGCGCGTCGCGGAGCTGCTCGGCCTCGACACCGAGCCGGGAGCGGCGGACTACGACGTCCTGATCGTCGGCGGCGGCCCGGCGGGCCTGGCCGCAGCCGTCTACGGCGCCTCCGAGGGGCTCCGCACGATCGTGATCGAGCGCGAGGCACCGGGTGGACAGGCGGGCACGTCGTCGCGGATCGAGAACTACCTCGGCTTCCCCGGCGGCGTCTCCGGCGACGAGCTCGCCGGACGGGCGCTGCAGCAAGCGCGGCGGCTCGGCGCCGAGATCGTCGTGACGCGCGAGATCACGCGCATCGACGCCGTCAACCACCATGTGCATCTCGACGGCGGCGACATCCTGCGCGCGGTGACGATCATCCTCGCCTGCGGGGTCTCGTGGCGCCGGCTCGAGATCGACGGTTTCGACCGGCTCGCCGGCAAGGGCATCTCGTACGGCGCCGCCCGCAGCGAGGCGCCGCAGGTTCACGGCCTCGACGTGCACATCATCGGCGCGGGGAACTCGGCCGGGCAGGCTGCGCTCCACTTCTCGCAGCACGCGCGGAGCGTGACGATCCTCTGCCGCGGCGCCGACCTGAACAAGAGCATGTCGCACTACCTGATCGAGCAGCTCGCACGGCGCGTGAACATCGACGTCAAATTTGACAGCGAAGTCGTCGCAGCGCACGGCGAAACCGCGCTCGAGGCGATCGACGTGCACGATCGCCGAACGGACGAGACGACCACGCTGGCGTCGAGCGGCGTCTACATCTTCATCGGCGCCGACGCGGAGACGTCGTGGCTGCCGCCCGAGATCGCGCTCGACGGACGCGGCTACGTGTTGACGGGATCGGACGTCAGCTGGGAGCTCGAACGCGACCCGTATCTGCTCGAGACGAGCGTCCCAGGCGTCTTCGCCTGCGGCGACGTCCGCTCAGGCCCGGTCAAGCGCGTCGCGGCGGCCGTCGGCGAGGGGAGCATGGCAATCGCGTTCGTCCACCAGTACATGCGCGAGAACGCGGTGTCAGACACCGTCGGTGTCTGACACCGCTTCTGCGCAACTGCCAAGGACGCGTAGCCCCGGCCGACGTCGTTGCCCTCGTCGAAGACGATCGAGATGCCGGCGATCGTTCCGGTCGGGAACGGGCCTGAGTAGCTTCGCTGCTCGAACGTCGTGCCGTTCGGCCCCGGTTCCGCCGCTCCCGGCGTCATCGCCTGGCAACCGACGAAGAAGGTGTACCGACGCCGGCCGCGAAGGTCGGCGTCGAGGTCAGCTTCTGGAGGTAGAGGGCCTGGTCCTTGCGCCGGGCCCTTGCCCTCGCCAGAGCCGCCGCCGCGATCGACCGACGTGTTTCGGGTTGCGATGAAATCCAAACGCGCCTCGTGCGCGCCGTCCGCAAAGAGCGGCAAGAACGTCACAGCGGTGTCGGACACGTGGGTGTCGCGACACCGCTTCTCTCGGCTCAGCCGCGGTTACCTCTCGCCGGTTCCGCCCTTGCAGAGCCCGAGCGTTCCGGGAGAGCCCTTCGGAAGGCCGTAGTACTTCCACGAGTCCGCCGCGGTCTGCACCTGCGACGCGGTCTGTCCGGCGTCCGGATCCATGTCGTTCAGCCCGCTGGCGGCGCAGGCCGAGTTCGCGTGGTCCAGTGCTCCCGTCGTGTCGGTGTTGTGCGTGCAGATGGGAGTGTCCGTCCCCGCGCCGCACGGGACGCCCGGCGGCCCCTTCACCTCGCCGGCGAGCGCCGCGCCGGCGGCGGTGGCGCCTGCGACGACAAAGGCGCAGAGCACAGTCTTGAGCTTCGTGCGCATGCTGGTGCCTCCTAGCGGTAGAAGTAGGGATCGAGCACGCGCACCTGTGTGATCTGCTCGACGGGAAGACCGTTCCTCGCCGCGGTCCTCCGGATCGCCTCCGGTGTGTCGGCGTCGTAGACGTCGAACGTCTTCCGGCGATCCTCGCTGACGTACGAGTGCACCCACGTGACGCCCTCCGCGGCGTTCGTGTCGACGATCTCGCGACA
>DATCJJ010000038.1:0-9830 GCA_036562845.1 Gaiellaceae bacterium
CGGCAGGCGGTGTCGAGCACCGCCTGCCGCCGCTCCTGCGCAGTCAGCCGCTTCGCCGGCGCCTGCGTCACGCCTCGACCACCGCCGCCTCGGGCGCCTGCTGCGGATGCTCGATCTTGCGCACCGCAAGCACCGACACGCCGGCGCCGATGAGGCACAGCAACGCGCCGACTCTCAATGCGTCGTGAAAGCCGGTCAGGAAGTCCGAGCCCGCCGCGACTATGGCTCCCATCACCGCGATCCCGAGCGACCCGCCGACCTGGCGAGCCGAGTTCAGGACCGCCGAACCGACTCCGGCCTTGTCGACCGCGACCGCGCTCATCGCCGCCGCGGTCAGCGGTGTCATCGTCGAGCCCATCCCGATCCCGCCGATCAGCAAGCCGGGCAGGATCTTCCAGAAGCTCTCGTTCGCGCCGAGCTGCGAGTAGTAGAACAGCATCACGGCGAGCAGAGTCATGCCGAAGCCGACGAGCCAGCGCGACCCGACCTTGTCCGTCAGCGCGCCCGCACGCGGTGCGATCACGATGATTAGCAGCGTCAGCGGAAGGAAGCTCGCACCGGTCTGCACCGGCGAATACCCGAGCACCTGCTGCATGTAGAGCGAGACGTAGAAGAACGTCCCGAACATCGCGAGCCCGACGAACAGCATCGAGGCGTTCGCGCCGCCGAAGGTGCGGTTGCGGAACAGCGAGAGGTCGAGCATCGGAATCCGCTGGTGCCGCTCGAGCAAGATGAACGCGATCAGCGCGACCGCCGCCACGGCGAACGCCCCGAGGATCTGCCACGACGTCCAGCCGTAGGAGTTCGCCTCGATGAATGCGAACGTGAGCGCGAACAGACCGAGCCCTGACGTCGCAAGGCCCGGCACGTCGAGCCGCTGTTCATGCGACGTGTCGCGTGACTCATCGATCAAGAGCGGTGCGGTCACCAGCCCGGCGATGCCGACCGGCACGTTGATGAAGAAGATCCAGTTCCAGTTGACGTGCTCGGTGAGGAGCCCGCCCACGAGCGGGCCGATCGCGAGCGCCATCGCAGACACCCCCGCCCAGATGCCAATCGCCCTGCCGCGCTCCCGCGGTGGGAACGTGGCGGTGATGATCGACAGCGTCGCCGGGTTCATCAGCGCGCCCCCCAAACCCTGGACGACGCGCGCGCCGATCAGGAAGCCGCCGTTCGGGGCGAGCCCGCACGCGAGGCTGGCGCCGGTGAAGACGACGAGACCGAGCATGAAGATCAGTCGGCGGCCCACGTAGTCGGCGAGCTTCCCGCCCGTGAGCATGAACGCGGCGAACGTCAATGCGTAGCCGGCGACCACCCACTCGAGCTCCGACAGCGACATGTGAAGCGAGCGCCTCATCGACGGCAGCGCCACGTTCACGACGGTGTTGTCGAGCATGATCATGAACAGCCCGACGGCAACCGCCGCGAGCGTCCACCACTTCTTGTTCTCCGGCGTCACGAGACGCGCTCTCATCCGATCACCTTCCTCAAAAGTTAGTGCGCGCTAAGTTAGCAAAGGCTACGCTTGCGGGCGTGCCGGAGGTGGTCTGGACGCCCGACGAGGCGACGATCGAGCGTGCGAACGCGACGCGCCTGCTGCGCCGCTCCGGGGCATCGACGTGGGCCGAGCTGCAAGAGCGCTCGTGGCGGGAGCCGGAATGGTTCTGGCCGCTCTGCATCGACGACATGGGCGTCGAGTTCTCGACAACATGGGAGCAGGTCGTCGACGACTCCCGCGGGCCGCAGTGGGCGACCTGGTTCGTCGGCGGCAAGGTGTCGATCGCGCACCACTGCGTCCACCGCTGGGCGGCCCGCAGGCCGGAAGCACCGGCGGCGGTCGGCCTCGGCGAGGACGGCTCGCGCCGCGCGATGACGTTCGCGGAGCTGTCGCGCGACGTGACGCGCCTCGCCGAGCGGCTCGTCGCGCTCGGCGTCGAGCCCGGCGACCGGGTCGGGATCTTCCTCCCGATGTCGCCCGACGTCGCCATCGCGTCGAACGCGATCGCCCACATCGGCGCGATCCAGGTGCCGATCTTCTCCGGCTTCGCCGCGCCGGCCGTGGGGCAGCGGCTCGAGGCGAGCGAAGCGAAGGTCGTGATCACGCAGAGCGAGTCGTCGCGCCGCGGCAAGACCGTGCCGATGCTCGCGATCCTCGAGGAGGCGATGACGATCGCCGGCTCGACGGCCGACGTCGTGCTCGCGCCGTTCGAGCTCGACGCGTTTCCCGGAGCGCTCCCGGCGCTCGAGGTCGACAGCGAGCATCCCTATCTGCTCACCTACACGTCCGGCACGACCGGCAAGCCGAAAGGCGTCGTGCACGTACAGGGCGGGTTCCTCGTCTCGATCGCCCGCGAGGTCGCCTATCAGGCGGACGTGCACGAGGGCGACGTCGTGCATTTCGCAACCGACATGGGCTGGATCATGGGCCCGTGGACCGTCGTCGGTGTCGGCGCGCTCGGCGGCACGATCGTCTTCGCGGAAGGCGCACCGGACTGGCCACGGTCACATCGAATTTGGCAAACCGTCGAGCAGGAAGGTGTGACGGCGCTCGGCCTCTCGCCGACGCTGACGCGGGCGCTGCTGCCGCACGGCGACCCTCCGAGCGACCTCTCGTCACTGCGCACGTTCGTCACGACCGGCGAGCCGTGGAACCCCGATCCGTACCGCTGGTTGTTCGAGAACGTCGGCGGCTCGCGCGTTCCGATCATCAACTGCACGGGTGGAACCGAGGTCGGCGCGTGCTTCCTCTCCCCGACGCCGATCGCTCCGATCAAGGCGTGCTCCGTCGGTGGGCCGGCACTCGGGATGGCGATGGACGTCGTCGCGGACGACGGCACGTCCCTCGTCGGGACCGGCGAGGTCGGCGAGCTGGTCTGCCGCGCGCCGTTCCCCGGGATGACCCGCGGTTTCTGGCGCGACCCCGACAAGTTCATCGAGACGTACTGGTCGCGACTGCCCGGCGTGTGGGTGCACGGCGACTGGGCGTCCGTCGACGAGGACGGCTTCTGGTTCCTGCACGGCCGGTCCGACGACACCATGAACATCGCCGGCAAGCGGATCGGCCCCGCCGAGCTGGAGTCGGCGGCCGTCGGTCATCCCGCCGTGCGCGAAGCGGCGGCGATCGGCGTGCCGCACGAGGTGAAGGGCGAGACGGCGTGGATCTTCTGCTGCCTGCTCCCGGGCGCCGAGGCCACGGAGGCGGAGGTCGCCGCCCACGTCGCGCACGAGCTCGGGAAGGCGTTCAAGCCCGACCGCGTCTTCTTCGTCGACGCGTTGCCGAAGACGCGCTCGGCCAAGATCGTGCGCCGTGCTGTGAAGGCGACGGCGCTCGGGACCGATCCCGGCGACCTGTCGTCGTTGGAGAACCCAGAGTCCCTCGATCAGATCGGAGCAGCAGTTGCCTGACGGAATTGCAGTCATCACCGGTGGCGGACGCGGAATCGGCGCGTCGATCGCGCGCTCGCTCGCGGCGGACGGTTGGTCGGTCGTCGTGTCCGCGCGCTCGCGCGAACAGATCGACGCGGTCGCAGCGGAGACCGGCGGCCGTGCCGTGACGATGGACGTCGCGTCGCGGGAGTCGGTGGCGGAGGCATTCGCGGAGATCGGCCACGTGGATCTCCTCGTCGCGAATGCCGGTGTCGGCGGCGACTCCGACTTCTGGCACACATTCGAGGTGAACGTTCTCGGCGTGCACCTCTGCTGCGAGGCGGCTGTCGCGGCCGGCGCCACTCGCATCGTGATCACCGGCAGCGGTGCGTCTTATCTCCCTGGTTCCTCGAACCCTGCGTACAGCGGTTCGAAGGCGGCGGTGTGCCGCTATGCCGAGACGCTGAACAACAAGCTCGCCATCCCAGTGTTCGTGTTCAGCCCCGGCCTCGTTCAGACGGAGATGACGTCGTCGTTCCCGTCGGACGCCCCGTGGACGCCGCCCGAGCTCGCGCCGGAGCTCGTTCGAAAGCTCGCGACGGGTCGCTACGACGTGCTCGCAGGCCGGTACATCCATGCCGAGCACGACGACGTGGACGACCTGCTCGCACGCGCGGATGAGATCCGCGACCAGGACTTGAACGCGATCCGCCTGCGCCGATGAGGACGGTCGTCTGCTTCGGCGACTCGAACACGTGGGGCTACGTCGCCGGCTCGGGCGGCGAGCGGTACCCGCGAGAGGTCCGCTGGCCGAACCGGCTGCAGGAGCTGCTCGGGGCGGACTGGGACGTGATCGCCGAAGGCCTGAACGGACGCACCGCGACGTTCGAGCGCGCGGACTCGGAAGGCCGGAATGGGCTGCCCTACCTCTTGCCGTGCCTCCTGTCCCATGCCCCGGTCGACGACGTCGTCATCTTCCTCGGCACGAACGACGTCAACTTCATGGACGACGACCGGGTTGCCCGGTGCGTCGGGCGCCTGGTCGAGATCGTGCGTCGTTGCGAGGCGGAGCCGCTCGTCGTCGTGCCGCCGCCATTCGACGGGCACGCGCTCGGCGCGTCGTTCGCCGCCGAGCTCGACTGCCCATTGATCGACCTCGACGGCGTCACGTCGTATCCGCTCGTGAACGGGGACGTCGAGCACCTCGATGCCGAAGGTCACGCGGCGGTCGCGCGGGTGGTTGCCGAGCGCCTGCGCTCGTGAGCCGCGTTTTCAGGACGCGCAGGCGCATCAGCCTGTCCGACACGGATGCGGGCGGGCGGCTCCGGCTGGACGCGATCGCGCGCTACCTGCAGGACGTCGCGTCGGAGGACTGGCTCGACGCACGCTTCGACCACGACTCGCACGTGTGGGTCGTGCGGCGCACGGAGCTGACGATCGACGAGCTGTTCCGGCCGGAGGACTGGATCGATGTCGAGACGTGGTGCAGCGGCGTCGCCGGGTCGGCGGCTTCGCGCCGCTACTCGATCCGCGGCGAGGCCGGCGGGCGCGTCGAGGCGGAGAGCATCTGGATCCACCTCGACCACGATCTGCGGCCGAAGCGCCTCGGCGAGGAGTTCCTCGCGATCTACGGATCTTCGGCCGCGGGGAATCGCGCCCAGACGCGGTTCACGCTGCCGATGCCGGATGAGCTCGACGGCGAGCCGTGGTCGTTCCGCGCGACCGACGTCGACCGGCTCGGGCACATCAACAACACGGCCTACTGGGTCGCGGTCGAGGATCGCTGGGCGGCGCGCCTGAGCGGACCGGCACGCGCTGCGCTCGAGTACCGGCAGCCGATCGACCTCGGCGAGCGCGTGAAGCTGGTCGAGGGCCGCGAGGTCCTCTGGTTCACGGTCGGCGACGAGATCCGCGCCGCCGCGGCGGTCTACGACGACGACACGCCGTAGGCATCGGCGAGCACGAGCGTCATCTGCGCCGATCCCGCGAGCGCCGCGTCCACGAACAGCCCGCCTGCCACCTCGCCGACGCCCTCCGCCTCGAGCTTCGCAACGGTCTCGCGCGCACCGTCGACCTCTGCGCGCGTCGGCAGGTACGCCTGCTCGATGATCTCGAGCTGATCGGGGTGGATCGCCTGGCGGCCGAGCTGCCCGAGCGCCCGGCCGCGACGGCACGATCGCGCCAGCCCTTCGAGGTCGCGGACGTTCATGTAGACCGATTGCGGCGGTCGCGGCAGGCCGACGGCGACCGCGGCGTTGACGATGCGCGACCGGGCATAGTCGAGCCCATCCTCGCCGGCGCCGGTCTGCGAGCGAAGATCCGCTTCGCCGAGCGCGACGCCGCGGACGGAGGGATGCGACGCGATCTCGAATGCCGCTTCCAGGCCGCGAGCCGTCTCGATCATCGCCTGCACCGCCGGGAGATCCGGGACGTCCTCCGGATGCTCCACCTTCGGAACGACGACGCCTGCGAGCGGCAGCGCTGCGACAGCGGCGAGATCCTCGTCGTCACCGCGGTTCACGCGGACGAAGACCGGCTTCTCGTGCGCGGAGTGGAACAGCTCGGCGAGGTTCGCGCGCGCCGCCGTCTTCGCGCCGGCCCGAACGCCGTCCTCGAGATCGACGATCACCGCATGTGCACGCGACGCGATCGCCTTCTCGACGCGATCCGGCCGGTCGGCGGGGACGAAGAGCCACGTGAGGATTGGGGCCGTCACGCGCGCGGCTCGATCCAGACGGCGCGCGCGAGCCCGAGCAGCTCGCCCGACGCCGTGAAGAGGGCGGTGATCGCGCCGTGCTTGCGCCCGTCGCTCCCGCTGTGCCGGGCGACGACGACGCAGTCCTCGCCTGCCTCCGGCACGCGGTCGATGCGCGCGGCGAGCCGTCCGAGCACGACGACGCCGCGGCCGGGCACCCCGGTCGCGTAGGCGCCGGGGCAGTCCAGCGCCGCCCAGACGAACTCCGGGCCGACCGTGTCGGCGCGCGGCGTCCACGGTGCCGCGAACACCGGACGGTCCGGCACCGGCCCGGCGTGGATGTGCAGGCCGTCGTCGCCGCGTGCGTGTCCGCAGACGAAGCAGTGCGGGAAGGGCGAGTCGAGATCGGGCGTCGCCGCAGCGATCGCATCGCCGATCGCGACCGGATCGGGAGCTGAGATGCCGAGCTCGACTTCGCGGACGTCCGCGACCACCGCGCCGTCGGCAACGATCTGCTCCCCGTCCAGCTCGAGCGGCGTCTCGAGCGGCGGCGGCAGGCGCAGCGTCACCTCGACGACGTCACCCCCGTGCGCACGCGCGAACAGCCCGGCCGAGTAGCCGCCGTTTCCCGACTCGTCTGGGCCGCGGAAACGCCGGTCGATGACGATGGCCATACTCTTGAGCATGCCTGCGAACACACTGCGGCTGTGGCTGATAGCCGTCCTCGCGGTCGCGGCGATCGTCAGCGTCGTCGCGAACAAGGCGAACTCACCGTGGATCGGCTGGGTCAGCTTCGTGCTCTTCCTCTGTGCCGTCGTCATGTACTTCCAGTGGCGCCGCACCGCCCGCGCGGAGCGCCGTGCTAGAGTTTTCGACCGAGAGGCGAAAACCGATGAGACTGGCGCTCGCTCAGATCAATAGCGTCGTCGGCGACGTCGACGGCAACGCAGGCCGCATCGTCGAGTGGCTCGGCCGGGCCCGCGACGCGAACGCGGACCTCGTCCTCTTCCCCGAGCTCTGCGTCACCGGCTATCCCGCCGAGGATCTGCTGCTCCGCCCCGGCTTCGTGCGCGCTGCGCGCAACGCGGTCGAGGAGATCGCGAAAGCGACCCGCGGCGTGACGGCGCTCGTCGGCGCCCCGCATCTCGACACCGACCTCTTCAACGCCTGCTTCGTGCTCGCGCACGGCGAGGTGCGCTGTGTGTACCGCAAGCGGTACCTGCCGAACTACGGGGTCTTCGACGAAGACCGCTACTTCGCACCCGGCGACGACCTGTACCTGCTGCGGTTCGGCGACGTGATCGTCGGCCCCACGATCTGCGAGGACGTGTGGCAGCCGGGACCGCCGGCGACCGACCTCGCGCTCGCCGGCGCGCAGTTGATCGCGAACCTCTCGGCGTCGCCGTTCCACGTCGGCAAGGACCGCGAGCGCGAGGAGATGCTGAGAGTCCGCGCGCGCGACAACTCGTGCTTCTTCGCGCTCTGCAATGCAGTCGGCGGCCAGGACGAGCTGATCTTCGACGGGCACTCGGTGGTCCTCGACGACGAGGGCGAGGTGCTCGCGCGCGCAGCCGGCTTCGAAGAGGAACTGCTCGTCGTTGACGTCGACCCGGTCGCCGCGATCGGGCGGCGGCTGCGCGATGTGCGCCGTCGCTCCCTCGCCCGCGCCCGGGAGCGCGTGGCTGCGATCTCCGTCGAGCTCGCGCCGCCGCGCGAGCAGTCGGAGCCTGCCCATCCGGTTCCTGCCGACCAGCTCGGCGATCTCGAGCAGATGCGCCTCGCGCTCGAGCTCGGCCTGCGCGACTATGTCGAGAAGAACGGCTTCAAGGACGTCGTGATCGCGGTGTCCGGCGGCATCGACTCGGCGCTGACCGCTGCGCTGTGCGTCGAGGCGCTCGGCCCCGAGCGCGTGCACAGCGTCTCGATGCCGTCGCGGTACTCATCGGAGGGGACGCGCGGCGACGCACGCCGGCTCGCTGAGAGCCTCGGCATCGACTTCCGTGAGGTCGCGATCGAGCCGGTCGTCGAGACGTTCACCGCAGCACTCGCTCCGTCCTTCGCAGGACGTGACCCCGACCTGACCGAGGAGAACCTCCAGGCGCGCATTCGCGGCACGCTCTTGATGGCGCTGTCGAACAAGTTCGGCTGGCTCGTGATCGCGACCGGCAACAAGTCCGAGCTGTCGGTCGGCTACTCCACGCTCTACGGCGACCTGGCCGGCGGCTTCGCGCTGATCAAGGACGTCTACAAGACGGACGTCTTCCGCCTCTCGAGGTGGCTGAACGAGCGCGCCGGCCGCGAGCTCATTCCCAGCTCGATCATCGAGCGTGCGCCCAGCGCCGAGCTGCGCGCCGAGCAGCTCGACGAGGACTCGCTGCCGCCGTACCCGAAGCTCGACGCCGTGCTCGAGGCGTTCGTCGAGCTCGACCGGTCGCGCGAGGAGCTGTCGCAGGACGGCTTCGATCCGGACGTCGTCGAGCGCGCCCTCGCGATGGTCGACCGAGCGGAGTACAAGCGCCGTCAGGCGCCGCCCGGCGTGAAGCTGCGGCCGAAGGCGTTCGGGCGCGACCGGCGGACGCCGATCACCAACAAGTGGGCGGGCTAAAGAAACAGCCGGAGTGGGCGCTCTCTCGAGTGTGAGCCCGCTCGAGCAGCTGTATCGCGACCGTTACGTCGGCTTCCGCAACGCCCTCGCTCCGATCGTCGGGTCGACGGAGGCGGCACACGACGTGGTGCAGGAGGCGCTCGCGATCGCGCTTCGCGAGCGGCGCACGCTACGACGACAGGAGTCGCTCGCGCCGTGGGTGTGGCAGATCGCGTACCGGCTCGCCCTCCGTGCGCGTGCGCCGAGACTCGAGGAGCTTCCCGACGATCTCTCGATCCTGGACGAGCATCGCGACCCGGCGCTCGCCGCGGCGATCCACTCGCTGTCACCCCGACGGCGGCTGGTCGTGTTCCTGCGCTACTTCGCGGGCTTCTCGTACACGGAGATCGCGGAGGCACTCGAGATCGGCGAAGGGACGGTGGCCGCGACGCTCGCGCAAGCGCATGCAGCACTTCATGACGACCTCGCGGAGGTGGCCCGATGACCGATGTCCTGCTCGAGCGCTTCGCGCCGCTCGCCGACCGGACCGACGACTCGGACTGGCTCGACGTCCGCCGACGCGCCCGACGCGCCCACCGGCGCATCGCCGTCCCGATTGCAGCGGCGGCGGCTGTTCTCGTGGCCGCCGCTGCAGTCGCCGCGGGCGGCGGCTGGATGTTCAGCACGCACGACCGCCAGGTGACGGCGGCGACGAGCGTCTCGCTGGACGGCGAGACGTGGCGCGTCTCGATCACGACCGGCACATTCGGCCGCGTCTGTTTCCACATCGACGGATCGCCTGGCCGGACCTGCACCGGGCGCCTGGGCGAGCTGCATCAGGCGAGGCCGTTCGGCGCGCTCGAATCGAAGGTCCCCGGTGGCCAGATCTGGCTCGGCGCGACGATCGGGTTTGCGCGGCGCGTCGTCATCACCACCACGAGCGCTCACACGTACACGACCACGACCACGGCGGCGCCGAAAGGGACGAAGACTCCGTTCCGCTACTGGGCGCTGGCAGTCGCCGGCACGGCGAAGTCGATCACCGCGTACGACGCGCGCGGCCACGCGATCCGGAAGTCGCTCTCCCCGTGATCAGGTGAGCCGCGCGAGCACGACGCCGAGAATCGGCAGCGTGAGCGTGAGCGAGTAGCTGATCCATCCCACGACGACGAGCGTGGGCCGCGT
>DATCJJ010000088.1:0-8235 GCA_036562845.1 Gaiellaceae bacterium
CTCGACGAGCGAGCCGGCGATGCCGTTGTTCAGCGCGAGCTTCGCGAGCCGGACGGCGTCGATGACGATGCCCGCCGAGTTCGGCGAGTCCCACACCTCGAGCTTCAGCTCGACGTTGAGCGGCACGTCGCCGAACGACGAGCCCTCCATGCGGATGTATGCCCACTTGCGATCGGTCAGCCACGGCACGTAGTCCGACGGGCCGACGTGGACGTTCTTCTCGCCGAGGTCGTAGTCGAGCATCGACGTGACCGCGTTCGTCTTCGAGATCTTCTTCGACTCGAGACGCTCGCGCTCCAGCATGTTGAGGAAGTCGGAGTTGCCGCCGACGTTCAGCTGCATCGTCTTGTCGAGGTGCACGCCGCGCTCGCGGAAGAGCGAGGTCAGGACGCGGTGCGTGATCGTCGCGCCGACCTGCGACTTGATGTCGTCGCCGATCACCGGGACGCCGGCGTCCTGGAAGCGCTTGTTCCAGTAGTCCTCGCGCGCGATGAAGACCGGCATGCAGTTCACCATGGCGCAGCCTGCCTCGAGGATCTGCTCCGCGTACCACTTCGTTGCCATCTCGGAGCCGACCGGCAGGTAGTTGACGACGACGTCGGTGTTCGTCGACTTGAGGATCCCGACGATGTCCGCCGTCTCGCCCGGCGCCTTCTCGACGACCTGCGAGATGTATTTCCCGAGACCGTCGTGCGTCATGCCGCGCGACACGGTGATCCCCGTCTTCGGGACGTCGGCGAACTTGATCGTGTCGTTCGGATGCGCCCACATCGCGTCGGCGAGATCCTCGCCGACCTTGCCCTGGACGACGTCGAACGCGGCAGTGAACTCGATGTCGCGAATGTGGTAGCCGCCGAGGTTGACGTGCATCAGCCCCGGCACGAACTGGTCGTCGGGCGCGTCCTTGTAGTACTCGACGCCCTGCAGCAGCGAGTTCGCGCAGTTGCCGACGCCGATGATCGCGACCCGGACCTTGTCGTCATTCATTCCCATTGATTCCTCCGAGCAGTTGGTTCCTGACGTGCAGGACGCGTTGTGCCACGGTGATCCACGAGGTTGCGGCGAGGAGATAGATGGCCCACTGGAGCACGCCCCACGGCCCGAGCACGAGGCCCGCCGTGATGACGACGACGCGCTCGGCGCGGGAGCCGAGGCCCACGTCGCCGCGTAGCCCAAGCGCCTCGGCCTTTGCGCGGACGTAGGGGACGAGGAAGGAGCCGGCGACCGCGACCACCGTGAAGACAACGGCGACGTCGTTGCCGTCGCGCGCGAAGACGAGGCCGATTGCCGCGAGCATCGCGCCCTCCCCGACCCGGTCGGTCGTCGAGTCGAGGAAGGCCCCGAACGGCGTCGACTTCCCGCCGGCGCGCGCGAGCGCACCGTCGAGGATGTCGAGCACCGAGCCCACCACGAAGACGAACGCCGCGAGCCAGTAGTACAAAAGGTGATTGCGGTCCTCGAACGGGACGAGCACCGCCGCCGCGAGACAGAGCGTGACGCCCGCCGCAGTGAGGGCGTTCGGCGTCACCCGCGTGCGAGCGAGGCTCGTGACCGAGCGGCTCGCGAGCGACCGGGCGCCTGTCGTATACCCCTGTTGGACCCGCTTGTGGAGCGGGCCCGGAGCCTGGCTGTATCGCAATCCTGCTATGCCGCGACTATAGCACGTTTGCGATACGTGCTCAGCCAGGAGACCGTCTTGAGGGCGATCAGCGCGACGAGGATGCCGGCGAGGACGTCGAGCAGATAGTGGTTCGCCGTCGCCATCACGCAGAACCACACCCACGCCGGCCAGAGCGCCCAGAGCGCCTTCGCCCAGCGGTGCCGGCACGCGCGGAAGAGGAAGATCCCGACGATGAGCGCGTCGGCGGCGTGCAGGCTCGGCATCGCCGCGTACGGGTTCGCCATCGCGTTGACGAGGCCGGTGGAGTGGTTGACGCCGTCGGTGAAGAGCCCGGGATACATCCACGGCGGCGCGGTCGGCATCACGACGTAGCCGAGCAGCCCGATCACGTTCGCGAGCAGGACGGTGTTCCGGAACCGCGAGAACCACTCGTGCCGCCGCAGGTAGATGAAGAGCAGCGTGATGCAGAGGACGGTGAGCTCCGAGTTCCAGTACGTCCACGCGGCCGCGGTCAGCAGGATGTGCGACGAGTCGACGATCCGCTGCGCCGTCTGCTCGAACAGGTGGTGGAGCGTCCGCTGCTCGAAGTCGATGACGTTCAGCCCGTTGACGAACGCCTTCGTCGGGTCACGGTCGGCAACGCCCCGCACCGCGAGATAGCTGAAGTAGAAGCCGAGCCAGATGACCACCTGGCCCACGAAATGTGCGTACCCGCGCGGGAGCACGCGGCGTCCGGCAGCGACCACCGTCGTCACGGGGTCACTTTACCCCTACCCCCCGATGTAGGACATCTCCACTTTGGGGAGTGCGGCCGTTTCCCCGGTTCGCAGCTCCGAATAGCGGTCGGTGCGCCGATTCCACACGCCCCGGAGCAGAGCGATCAATTCTTGATCGCTCGCACCCTCGCGCAGGGGCGCCCGCAGGTCGCGGCCCTTCACGCCGAACAGGCAGGTGAAGAGCTCGCCCTGGGCCGAGAGCCGCGCGCGCGAGCAGCCGCCGCAGAACGGCTTCGTCACCGAGGCGATGACGCCGATCTCCCCGGCGCCGTCGGCGTAGCGGTACTTGACGGCCGTCTCGTCCTTGCGCCCGGAGATGGGCTCGAGCCGCCACCGGGCGCCGATCGTCTCGACGATCTCGTCGGCGGAGACGACGTCGTCGAGACGCCAGCCGTTCGTGTGGCCGACGTCCATGTACTCGATGAAGCGGAGGACGTGGCCCGTACCGCGGAACCGCTCGGCGAGCGCCGTCACCTGCGCGGCGTCGTTGACCCCGCGCTTGACGACCGCGTTCACCTTCACCGGCAGGCCGGCCGCCGCGGCGGCGTCGATGCCGTCGAGCACGCGCTGCACGGAGAAGTCGACGTCGTTGAGTGCTCGGAAGGTCGCGTCGTCGACGGAGTCGAGGGAGACCGTAACGCGGTCGAGGCCCGCGTCGGCGAGCGCCTGCGCCTTCTGGGGAAGAAGGGCGCCGTTCGTCGTCAGCGCGAGCTCGAGCCCGTCGATCTGCTTCAGCAGCTCGACGAGGTGCTCGACGTTGCGACGGACGAGCGGCTCCCCGCCCGTAATCCGGACCGTTCGCACGCCGAGCTCCCGGAAGACGCGGGCGACGCGTGCGATCTCCTCGAGCGTCAGCAGCTGCGACCGCTCGAGGAACTGATAGTCGCGGCCGAAGACCTCCTTCGGCATGCAGTAGACGCAGCGGAAGTTGCAGCGGTCGGTGATCGAGATCCGCAGCGTCTCGAGCGGCCGGCCGAGCCTGTCGAGCAGCGGCTCCACCGTTCCAGTATGCCTCAGCGTTCTTCTGCCCAGGCCTGCGCGAGCTCGACGATCGTCGCCGCGGCGAGGCCCATGTCCTCGACGCAGATCCACTCGCGCTCACTGTGCGCGTCGTGCCCGCCGGTGAAGATGTTCGGCGTCGGCAGCCCCATCTCGGTCAACACGGAGCCGTCGGTGCCGCCGCGGACGGATGTTCGCCGCGGCTCGAGGCCGACGCGACGAACCGCCTCTTCGAGGCGCGCCACGATCTCCGGATGATTGTCGAGCGTGTCGCGCATGTTCCGGTACTGGATCCGTGACTCGACGTCGATCGAGCAACGCGAGTCGGTTGCCGCGACGTCGCCCGCGATGCGCTTCAGGAGCTCGACGTGCTCGTCGAGCCGGTCGTTCTCGAAGTCGCGGACGATGAAGCGCAGCTCGACCTCCGACGAGTCGCCCTCGATCACGACCGGGTGGACGTAGCCCTCCTTGCCCTCGGTCGTCTCCGGCGACAGCCGGTCGTCGGGGAGCTTCTCGATCACGGCCGCGGCGAGCTTGATCGCGTTCACGAGCTCGCCCTTCGCCCAGCCGGGATGGATCGCACGGCCGCGGATCCTCATCCGCACCTGCGCGCCGGAGAACGTCTCCGTCTGCACCTCGCCTGCGGTCGAGCCGTCGACCGTGTACGCCGCCACCGCGCCGAACGTGTCGACGGGGAAGTGCACGACCCCGCGGCCGATCTCCTCGTCCGGGTTGAACGCGACCTTCACCGGGCCGTGCTTCAGCTCGGGATGCGCGCGCAGGTACTCGACTGCCGCGATGATCTCCGCGATTCCCGCCTTGTCGTCGGCGCCGAGCAGCGTCGAGCCGTCGGTCGTGATCACGTCGTGCCCGACGTGGTGCTGCAGCTGCGGCGACTCCTCCGGCCGGATGACGGAGCCCGAGCCGTCGAGCACGATCTCGCCGCCCTCGTAGCGCCGGCGTTGCGGGCTCACGCCGGCGCCCGTCACCTCGCGCGCCGTGTCCACGTGCGCGAAGAACGCGATCGTCGGCACCTCGTGATCGACGTTCGACGGCAGCGTCGCCGTGACGTAGCCGTTGTCGTCCATCTGCACGTCGTCAAGGCCGAGCTCCGCGAGCTCGTCGCGAAGGGCGCGCAGGAGCTCGAGCTGCTTCGCCGTGCTCGGGTACGAGTCGGAGTCCTCGTCGGACTGCGTGTCATAGGTGACGTAGCGGAGGAAACGGCCCGCCGCGGCCTCGGCCAACCGGGTGACATCCATGCGCCGAGAGTACTGGGAGCCTTGAGGCCGGGGCGGTTTCCGCCGATAGAGGGAACGTGGCTGCGGCACCCGTTCCCTGGCGTCCGTTGGGCATGTTGCTCGTCGCGCGAGGCTTCCTGAGCCGGGAGCAGCTCGAGGCGGCGCTCGACGAGCAGCTGGTCTCCGGCCGGCGGCTCGGCGAGATCCTCGTCGAGCGCCGCTATATCCCCCACTCGACGCTCTCGCTCGCCCTGGCGGAGCAATACGGAATCCACGCGACCGAAGAGCGCGGCTTCGGGAGCGGCCTCAGGATGCTGCTCGGGCTGCGGTCGGACGACGCGCCGGACACGGAGGCTGCGCCGCTCCCGGAGGCGACGGCGGCCGCCGTCGCCGAGGAGCCGACGGTCCCGGTCATGAGCCATCTCGAGGCGCAGCTCGAGGAGCAGTGGGCGCGGCTCGCTGCCGTTCAGGAGCAGCTCGCCGCGACGGAGGAGCAACTGGCTGCGGTGCAGCAGCAACACGAGCGGCGGCGTGCGCAGGCGGGCCGTCTGCTCGGACGGCTGCGGGGGCAGCGGTCGGCACATCTCGCCGTTCTGGAGCAGCTCGCTCTGGCGGCGCAAGACCTGCACGCGCTCCATCGCCTGCACGAGCGCCGCCACGCGCAGGCGGGCCGTCTCCTCGGAAGGCTGCGGGGGCAGCGGTCGGCCCATTTCGCCGTTCTGGAGCAGCTTGCCCTGGCGGCGCAGGACCTCCACGCGCTCCATCGGCTGCACGAGCGCCGCCGCGCGCAGGCCGGCCGTCTGCTCGCACGGATCCGGACGCAGCAGCCGGCGCAGCTCGCCGGCCTCCAGGAGAAGCTCGCGAGGACCGAGGAGCATCTCCAGACCGTGTCTCTGCTGCACGAGCGGCGTCATGCGCAGGCAGGTCGTCTGCTGGCGCGGATCCGCACGCGGCAGCCGGCGCAGCGCGCCGTCGAGGAGCAGCTGCACGCCGTGACTCGGCTGCACGAGCGGCGTCATGCGCAGGCGGGTCGTCTGCTGGCGCGGATCCGGACGCGGCAGCCCGCGCAACTTTCCGCCGTGCAGGAGCAGCTCGCCGTGACGGAGGAGCGACTGCAGACCGTGACTCGGCTGCACGAGCGGCGTCGTGCGCAGGCGGGTCGTCTGCTCGCACGGCTTCGGCCGCAGCCTGCTGACCGCGACGAGGGCGACGAAGCAGGGCACCTCGTCTTCCTGCAGCTCGAGGGCGGCTACGAGCTGCTCGAACGGGACGGGCGGCTGCCTTCGCCGGACACGCGGCTCGAGCTGGCGGACTTTCCAAACCGCCTCTTCGTCGTCACGAACGTGGGGCGATCACCGCTTCCGAACGACCGCCGGGCGTGCGCGTTCGCGCACCCCGTCTCCCGACGCGCCGCCGACTGAACCTGCGACGCTAGCGGCGTGGCGGCTGTCGGGCTGGCGCTGATCTCCGCCGTGTTGTTCGGCGGGATGAGCGTCGGGCTCCGCCTCGGTCTCAACCGCCGTCCGGACGCGGCGCTCGCGACGCTTGCGACCGTCGTCGGCGCGTTCGCGGTCGCGCTCGTCGCCGCGGTCGCCGAGGCGCCGTCGCGCGGCGTCGACGCGGGCGGTGCGTGGCCCTTCCTGCTCGCGGGGATCCTGCAGCCGGGGATCGGGCAGTTGCTCGTGACGCTGGCGATCCGCGAGGCGGGCGCCTCGCGCGCGTCGGTCGTGTTCGGCTCCGCGCCGCTCGTCTCGGTCGCGATCGCGCTCGTCCTCCTCGGCGAGCCGCTGCGCTGGGCCCTCGTCGTCGGCGCCGTGCTGATCGTGGCCGGCGGCGTCGAGCTCGCGCGCGAGCGGGGGAGGCCGGAGCATCTGCGCGCGATCGGCCTGGTCTACGCGCTCTGCGTGACGGTTCTCTTCTCGGCGCGCGACAATCTCGTGCGCTGGCTCTCGCACCGGACGGACGTGCCGCCGGGCGCGGCGGCCGCCGCGACGCTCGTGGGTGGGCTCATCGTCGTCGCCGTGGTGCTCGCGCCGCGCGTCAGACGCTGGTCCGGCGCCGCACCGTTCCTCGGCGTCGGCGTCCTGTTCGGCCTCTCGTACGTCTCGCTCTTCGAGGCGTACTACCGGGGCCGCGTCACCGTCGTCTCGCCGCTGATCGCGACCGAGTCGCTCTGGGGCGTCGTGCTCGCCGCGCTGCTCCTCCGCCACAGCGAGGTCGTCGGGCGGCGGCTCGCGCTCGGCGCATTGCTCGTCGTCGCCGGCGGCGCCCTGATCGGCGCCTACCGGTAGCGCCGCGCGCCGCCCGCCGGCGTCGCTCGGCCTGCGCTCCACCGGACGACAGCATCCCGCAAGGCGAGTGCTGATCTGCTATAAACCGACTTAGATTTTCTCACAGGAGGCAATGACACAGGTATGGCAAAGACAATCGGCATCGACCTCGGCACGACGAACTCGTGCATGGCCGTGCTCGAGGGCGGCGAGCCCACCGTCATCCCGAACGCCGAGGGCGGCCGGACGACTCCGTCCGTCGTCGCGTTCACGAAGGACGGGCAGCGGCTCGTCGGCACGCCCGCGCGGCGGCAGCAGGTCACGAACCCGCAGAACACGATCTTCTCGATCAAGCGCTTCATGGGGCGCAAGTTCGACGAGGTCTCCGAGGAGATGAAGATCGTCCCGTACGAGGTCGTCAAGGGCCCGAACGGGGACGTCCGCGTCAAGGCCGACGGCAAGGAGTACGCGCCGCCGGAGATCAGCGCGATGGTCCTGCAGAAGCTCAAGCAGGACGCTGAGGCGTACCTTGGAGAGCCCGTGACGGACGCCGTCGTCACGGTTCCCGCGTACTTCAACAACGCGCAGCGCGAGGCGACGAAGGACGCCGGCAAGATCGCCGGCCTCAACGTGCTCCGCATCATCAACGAGCCGACCGCGGCCGCGCTCGCGTACGGCCTCGAGAAGGAGTCCGACCAGACGATCCTCGTCTTCGACCTCGGCGGCGGCACGTTCGACGTGTCGGTGCTCGAGCTCGCAGAGGGCGTCTTCGAGGTCAAGTCGACCGCCGGTGACAACCACCTCGGCGGCGACAACTTCGACAAGGCGGTCGTCGACTGGATGGTCTCCGAGTTCAAGAAGGACCAGGGGATCGACCTCGCGGCCGACCCGATGGCGCTCCAGCGCCTCTACGAGGCCGCGGAGAAGGCGAAGATCGAGCTGTCGTCGACGATGACGACGCAGATCAACCTGCCGTTCATCACGGCGACGCAGGAAGGCCCGAAGCACCTCGACCTCGCGCTGACGCGCGCGAAGCTCGAGGAGATCACCGCCGACCTGCTCGAGCGGACCGTCGGCCCGACGAAGCAGGCGCTGACCGATGCAGGCCTCGACGCCGCGAAGATCGACCACGTCGTCCTCGTCGGCGGCATGACCCGCATGCCTGCAGTGCAGGAGCAGGTCAAGAAGATCGTCGGCAAGGAGCCGCACAAGGGCGTCAACCCGGACGAGGTCGTCGCCGTCGGCGCAGCGCTGCAGGGCGGCGTGCTGAAGGGCGAGGTCAAGGACATCCTCCTGCTCGACGTCACTCCGCTCTCGCTCGGCATCGAGAC
>DATCJJ010000125.1:0-4147 GCA_036562845.1 Gaiellaceae bacterium
CGGGAACGCCGCACGCGTCCGCCTGCCGTACACCGTGACGTTCGTGTCGACGGACGGCGCAGTCGACGGCGGGATCGGAGCGGCGTGGTTCGCCGATCACGCGGCGGAGGCGCCGAACGTGATCGCAGTGCTCAACCTCGACGCGATCGCAGGGCCGCGCCGGCCGCGGCTCGAGGTCGGCGGCGACACCGCGCGCTCGCCGACACCTGGACTCGTCGAGACCGTGCGCGCGCAGCTCGCGGCAGAGACCGGCGCCGACCCGCTGCGAGCCAGCGCGCTTCGGCAGCTCGTCGATCTCGGCTTTCCGTACAGCCGGTACGAGCAGGCGCCGTTCGTGACGCGCGGCATCCCCGCGGTGACGATCACGACGAACAACGACCGGCCGCGCAGCGGCACGGGCGACGTGCCCGACGCGCTCCGCCTCCTCCGCATCCGGCAGATCGGGCGCGCGTCGCAGAATGTCCTCGACGCGCTCCAGCAAGGGATCGCGCTGACGCCGGGACCGGCGAGCTACGTCTATCTCGGGACGCGGATCGTCCGAGGGTGGGCGATCGAGCTCGTCCTGATCGGGGCACTCGTGCCCTTCCTCGCGGCGACCGTCGACCTGTTCGCGCGCTGCCGGCGGCGGCGGATCCGCATCGCACCGGCGCTCCGCAGCTACCGGAGCCGGCTTGCCTTCTGGCTCTGGTGCGGCGCGCTCTTCGCGTTCTTCTCGCTCGTCGGCGTGTGGCCTGACGGTGCCTCCCGGCCGCCGTCGCTCGACGCCGTTCACTGGCCGATGGCCGGCCTGATCGGCGTGGCCGTGCTCGCCGGGATCGGCTGGTTCTTCTCCCGCGACCGCCTGCTGCCACGTAGGCCGGTGCGGCCGGAGGAGGAGCTCGCCGGACACACGGCCGCGCTGCTCGCACTCGGCGTCCTGGCGTTGCTTATCGTGGCAACAAACCCCTTTGCATTGATCTTCGTCCTGCCGTCGCTGCACGTCTGGCTCTGGCTGCCGCAGGTGCGCCGGCAGCGACCGTGGGTGCGCGCGGGTGTGCTGCTCGTCGGCTTCGCCGGACCGCTGCTGCTGATCTGGTCGTTCGCGAACCGGTACGGGCTCGGCTGGGATGCCCCGTGGTACGTGACGTGGCTCTACGCGCTCGGCTACGCGCCTGCCGTCGGTGTCGTGATCGCACTCGGCTGGGCGGCTGCGGCAGGCCAGCTTGCAGCGCTCGTCGCGGGTCGGTACGCCCCGTACCCGAGCGCGGCCGAACGGCCACCGCGCGGGCCGTTCCGCGAGGTCGTGAGGCATGTCGTCCTCGCCCAGCGCCGCCGTCGGCGCGCGGCCGAGCTCGAGCGCCGCGCAGCGCACGGCTGACGGCCGGCTAGCCGAGCCGAAGCCAGCGCACGGCCGCGCCGGCCGCAATCGCGCCGTGACCGCGCGGCACGTGGATCAGCGCATCTGCGGCGGCGGCCCGGACGATCATGTGCGACTCCTGTCCGCTGAGGGGCTCGAGCACGGTGCCGTTTTGGTCCAGGCGGGACCGCGCCCGCACGAACTCGTCGCGGGCGTCGTTCCGCCGCAGCTCGCGCGCGGCGACGCCGGCCTCGAAGCGCGGCAGCGGCTCCTGCTCCCCTTGAAGCGCACGCAGCGCGGGCTTCACGAACAGCTCGCAGCCGACGAGCGAGGAGACCGGGTTGCCGGGCAGCCCGAAGACGAGCGTCGCATCGCGCACGCCGAACGAGACGGGCTTTCCGGGCTTGATCGCGACGCGCCAGAAGATCTCCTCGACGCCGAGCTCCGCCTCGATCGAGCGCACGAGATCGTGTGGCCCGACGGAGACGCCGCCCGACGTCACCAGCACGTCGGCCTGCAGGCCGCGCGCGAGTGCGTCCCGGTGGGCCCGTTCGTCGTCGGCGACGAGCGGCAGCAGCTCGATGTCGGCCCCGACGGCGGTGAGCGCGCTCGACAGCATGAGCGAGTTCGACTCGTAGATCTGCCCGTCGGCAAGCGGCGCGCCGGGACGGACAAGCTCGCTGCCGGTGGCGAGGATCGCGACGCCCGGCCGGCGCGCACAGTCGACATCCGCGACACCGGAGGCTCCGAGCGCGCCGAGCTGCGCGGCGCCGAGACGCGTCCCCTCCGGAACGACCACGTCGCCTGCAGCCACGTCGCCGCCGCGCGGACGCACGTGCGCACCCGCCGCAGCACCCTCGGCAATCTCGACACTGTTGTCATGTCGGACAACATACTCGATGGGAATGACGGCATCCGCGCCGGCGGGCACCACACCGCCTGTCGAGATCGCGACCGCCTCGCCTTCAGCGAGCGGCGCGCCCGCAGGCCGGCCCGCAGCCGCTTCGCCGACGATGCGCAACACGCCCGGAACGTCCGCCGACCGCACCGCGAAGCCGTCCATTGCCGAGCTGGCAAACGGCGGCAGGTCGACGGTCGACGCCGCGGGCAACGCAGTGACGCGTCCCGATGCGTCGGCGAGCGGCACGCGCTCGCTCGCGAGCGGCGTCGCGTGCGCCAGCACGAGCGACTGCGCTCGTTCGAGGTCGAGTACTTCGCTCACGATTCGCGCATAACGTAGCGGCGTGCCGAATCCCGACACCGTCATCGCCGGCCGATACCGGCTGAAGGACATCCTCGGACGCGGCGGGATGTCAGAGGTCTGGTGCGCCGAGGATCTCGAGCTCGGCCGATTCGTCGCGCTCAAGCTGCTCGGGCCCGACGCCGACCGCGCACGCTTCGAGCGCGAGGCCCGCGCCGTCGCATCGCTCGCCCATCCCAACATCACGCAGGTCTACGACTTCGGCGAGTGGGAGGGCCGCCCGTACATGCTGCTCGAGTACCTCCCCGGCGGCACGCTCGAGGATCGCCTCGCGGACGGCAAGCCGCTACCCGACGACGAAGCGTCCGCGATCGCCGCCGGCATCGCGGCGGGGCTCGCGCACGCCCACGCCCGCGGCGTCGTGCATCGCGACCTGAAGCCGGCGAACGTCCTCTTCGACGGCGAGGGCCGGCCGAAGCTCGCCGACTTCGGAATCGCACGAATGGTGGCTGGAGAGGGGACGCTCACCGAAGCGGGGACGGTGCTCGGGACAGCGGCGTACATCTCACCCGAGCAGGCGATGGGAGAGCCGGCGACCGCGGCGTCGGATGTGTACTCGTTCGGCGTTCTCCTCTATCGCATGCTCACCGGAAAGCTCCCGTTCGAATCGACGAACGCGCTCGAGCTCGTCCGGCTCCACCGCGACGCACCGCCGCCGCCGATCGCAGACGCGCGCAAGGATGCGCCCGCGGTGCTCGCCGCGACCGCGACTGCTGCGCTTGCCAAGGCGCCGCGCGATCGTCCAGCGGACGGAGGCGAGTTGCTTCGCAGGCTCGGCGTCCCGACCGGCACGGTGGCGACGACAGCAATCCCGACGTCGGAGCATGCGACGCGCGTCCTGCCCGCCGCCGCGGCGGCCCCTGCCGCGGCGGTGATCGCAACCGAGGACGCCTATCCGGAGCCGCCTCCGTCGCGATCGCGCACTCCGCTCATCGCGGCGGTGCTCCTGCTCCTCGCGCTCGCCGGAGGCGGGCTCGCCTACGCGCTGACACGTGACTCGACGCCGACGCAGCCCGGAACCGTCGGGACGATCTCGACGCCGTCCACGACGCGGCGGCACACCACATCGGCCGCGACGACGACCACCGCCCCCTCGACGAGCACGGATCAAACGACAACCGCCAAAACGACGACACAGGCAACGACGACGACGCCCGCAACGACGACGAAGGCGGCGACGACCACGACCGCACCGCCCACGACAACGGCGCCTCCGACCACGACGGAGCCGCCGACGACAACGGAACCACCGACGACAACGGTGGGCGCGGGAACGACGACTACGGTGCCGTAGTCGTGTCCGTCGGCGGCGGCGGAACAGGCTGCTCCGCAGTCGTCGATGGAGGCGGCGGAGGCGGAGCCGCGGTCGTCACGGGTGCCGTTGTGACCGCGGCAGTGTGCGCGGCGGCGGTCGTGCTCTTCTGCGTCGTCAACGGCGCCGCACCGGTCGAGCTCGTCGAGCCCGTGTAGTAGCTCCCGGAGTACTGGTACTGGCCGCGCCAATACGTCCACTGCGGCGTCGACTTCGGCTTCGCGAACGGGACGTCCGG